>MFSY01000083.1:0-1175 GCA_001785175.1 Candidatus Muproteobacteria bacterium RIFCSPHIGHO2_01_FULL_65_16
ACATCGAACAGCCAAGTGAACAAATTCTTATCCGCAGATTTCGCAGATTTACGCAGATTTGAAACATCGAACAGCCAAGTGAACAAATTCTTATCCGCAGATTTCGCAGATTTACGCAGATTTGAAAAGACAGCATTGAACCGCCAAGACGCCAAGAGAAGAGAACAAACCGGTCTATCCGCAGATTAACGCAGATTGGCGCAGATTAAAAATGCTTCGCTCCGCTAAAATTCCTGGATTCCGGATCGCGGGCGCTTCGCGCCCCTGTCCGGAATGACGGCAGCAATCTTTATCAGGCAATTTAGTAATTCTCAACAGTAGTGTCCGGAGATTTATTCATGCATTCATCGTAAGACTTGATTCCACCTGAATTTTTTAGTGAATCTAGGTGTCATCGACTTCAACCTCGTATTGCGAGTGGCACTTATTGTAATCAGGTAGTTGCGCGAGCAAATCGGGCTTTTTCATGAATCTCCGGACACCACTGAATTCTCAATAGAGAATATGATTTTGTCGGGTTCGCCGCTGGCGCGGCTTAACCCGACCTACATGAGAAGCTGTGTTTATCTGTGGTTTCGCTGTTGTTCACCTGAAAATGTTTTTCTCCGCGTCTCTGCGTCTCTGCGTCAAATAATCATATAAATTTAGCGTCCCCCTCCGGTTCCGCGTTGTCCGGGTTGGCGCTGCGGCGCATTTTGTTTGCCGCCGCCGGGTTCGTGCCTCGGCTCCTTACCCCGCGGCTCCGCTTTCTGGAATTGCCGGCCCGGCGGGTGATCGCCTTTGTCCGAGCGCGAAGGATCGCCCGCGCCAGACTGATAGTCGCGCCGGCCCGGGCCGCCGGGGCCCATACCCGCGCCGCCGGCCGGCGGCGCGGAACCGCCGCGCAACCGGTCCACCAGGGCGGGATTTGCGCGCATCGGCGGTTCGTGTTGCCGTTGCAGCATGCGCCGCTCCTTGAATTGCTCGCGCGGCGTCACCGCCCCCGGGCGCGCGCCGGGGGCGGTGAGCGGCTGGAAGCGCTGTTGCAGGCGCTCGCGCATGTGCGGATGGCGCTGGAGGAACCGCTGGGCGTCTTCTTGATTAATGCGACGGATCACGCGCGGCGGCAGGCCGCGCGCCCTGAGTTCGTGCGCGCGATGTTGCAGCTTCTGCTGCAACCCGGGCGGAAGCTTCTT
>MFSY01000083.1:1267-1451 GCA_001785175.1 Candidatus Muproteobacteria bacterium RIFCSPHIGHO2_01_FULL_65_16
CGGACGCGGCGCCGGGAGCGTCCGCGACGCTGACCTGCACCTCGCCCTCCTCCAGATGCAGCCCGCCGGCGTCGTTGTCGGCCTCGATCGCGCCTTCCGTGCCGCGCACGCCGATGGTCAGCACCGGGGTGTGGATGTTGTAGCTCGAATCCGGCTTGAGCTTGGCGACGGCGAACCGCAGCCA
>MFSY01000083.1:1484-7250 GCA_001785175.1 Candidatus Muproteobacteria bacterium RIFCSPHIGHO2_01_FULL_65_16
CGCGGCCAGCACGCCCTTGTCCGCGCCGAGCCGGTATTCCGAGACCGCGAGCCGGCTATCGGGGCCGAGCTTCAGGACCGTGCCGTCCTCCATGTCAATCTGGGCCGAGGCGTCGGCCCCGGTCTCGACGATGTCCTGCTCCTCGATCTCCACGCCCTGCTCGGCGGCCACGTACGCGTCGGCGCGCAGAAGCTGCACCGCGCCGGCGGCCTGGGTGACGACGCCGACGCCGGCGAACGCCGGCGCACCGGCGCCGCCGGCCAGCCACAGCAGAAGGAGCAGGTGTCTTCGCATCGCCGCCTCCGGTCGCGGAAATCTTTAACTAACAATAGACTAAAAACGCATTGACGAACGATGCGTTTACTTTTCGGGCGCGTTTGTATTTCAAGCGGGTAATCTTGGTCGGGTAATCTTGGTGGTGGGTTCAAGATTCGAGGTTTTGGGGTCCCCGTATGACGCGCCCCACATAGGCTGAAACAATGGTTTCACCGCGGAGGCGCAGAGGCGCGGAGAAAATAAGCTATCAGCTGTCAGCGGTCAGCTAAATGAGCGATCAGCTGTCAGGGCAAGATGTGTGCTTTTCTGGGGGCCCGGCCCTCACCCCTGCCCTCTCCCGCAGGGAGAGGGGTTTTAAAGTCCATCTCCCGCTGCCTTTTCTCCGCGCCTCCGCGCCTCTGCGGTGATAATCCTGCTTCAGCTGATCGCTGATAGCTGATAGCTGACAGCTTATTTCTTGTATATCGTACGGGCGCGAGGAAGGCTCGCGCTACTTGACGATCCGGAGGGTCGGGCCCTTGCTCTGCGGCTGTTTCGGCGCCGGGGCGGGCGCGGCGTCCGCCGTCGGCTCCCGCGGCGGCGCCGTGGCCTTCCCTTCCGGGAACGACACGCCCTGCCCGTTCTCGTGGGCGTACACGGCGAGCACGGCGGCGATCGGCAGCGCCACCGGCAGGCTCCGGCCGACGAAGCGGGCGTGGAACCGCAGACAGTCGCGGTCCAGATCGAAATGCTGGATCGCGCGCGGATGGACGTTGAGGACGATGCGGCCGTTGTTCACGAACGCGGCCGGGACGGCCACGCCCGGAACGGTCGCGTCCACCAGCAGGTGCGGCGTCAGGCCGCTGTCCATGGCCCAGTCACGGACGGCGCGCACCAGATATGATTTAAGCTCATGCATGGCGTCAGGATTTCGGGCGCAGTTCCCGTTCCGCCTCGGTCAGGCTCAGCTTGAACGACTTGCGCGCGAACAACCGCTCCTCGGCGTACTCGATGATGGATTTCGCCTGGCGCGGCAGGTCTATGCCGTAATGATCCAGGCGCCACAGTATCGGCGCGAGCGAGCAGTCCACGAGGGAGAATTCATCGCCCAGGATGAATGGCTGGTCCTTGAAGACCGGCGAGATCACGGTGAGGCCGTCGCGGACGACGTTGCGCGCGCGCTGCGCCGCCTTCCGGTCCGGCCCCGTGATCTCGGGCAGCAGGCTGTACCAGTCGCGGTCGAAGCGCATGAGCATGAGGCGCGCCTTGGCGCGCGACACCGGGTCCACCGGCATGAGCGGCGGGTGCGGCAGGCGCTCGTCCAGGTACTCGTTGATGATGTTCGATTCGTACAGCACCAGGTCCCGGTCCACCATCGTCGGCACCTGGTTGTAGGGATTGAGATCGGCGAGCTCGCGCGGCTTCCGGTCCGGGTCAACCTCGATGATCTGGCATTCGATGTCCTTCTCGAACAGGACGATGCGGGTGCGATGGCTGTATGGGTCGTTGGACCCGGAATAAAGAGTCATGACCGGTTTCCGGTTTGTGGGAATCGCCATCCGCATTCTCCGCTACTCGATGCCCAAAGTGCAAAGGGGGCGTAGCGCCCCCTCTGCGGTGTCGCCACTGCAAAAATGGCTTAGTGTATGTCTTTCCAGTATTCCCGCTTCAGCAGATAGGCGAAGACCAGGAAGACCGCGAGAAAGATCAGCACCAGTATCCCGAGGCGGTAACGCACGAGCCTCGCCGGCTCGCCCAGGTACACCATGAAATTGGTGAGGTCGCGCATGGCGTCATTATACTGCTTTTCGCCCATGGTGCCTGGGCGTTGCAGCTCGAATTTCTCGAACTTCGCCACGCCGTGCTCGGTCTTGAACACCGCGCGCTGGTGGCCCTGCCACTCGTACAGCACGTGCGGCATGGCCACGTTCGGGAACACCGTGTTGTTCCAGCCGGAGGGGCTCTTGTCGTCGCGGTAGAAGCTGCGCAGGTAGGTATAGATCCATTCCGGCCCGCGCGCGCGCGAGATCACCGTGAGATCGGGCGGCGCCACGCCGAACCATTTTTTGGCGTCGTCGCGCGGCATGACCGCCTTCATCAGGTCGCCGACCTTGTCCGCGGCGAACAGGAGGTTTTCCTGCACCAGCTCGTCGGAGAGGCCGAGGTCGTGCCCCATGCGGTTGTAGCGCATGTACGACGCGCTGTGGCACGACAGGCAATAGTTCACGAAGATGCGCGCGCCGTTTTGCAGCGAGGTCTTGTCGTGCAGGTCTATATCCACCGGATCGAGCTTGACGCCCGTGCCGGACGCCGGCGCGGCCGTCGGCATGACGGCGAGCAGAAACAGCATCAGGATCTTCTTCATTTAAAGGTCACCCTGTCCGGCACCGGTTTGGTCTTGTCGAGCCAGGTGTACAGCGGCATCAGCAGGAAAAAGGCGAAGTACAGGATCGTGCCGATCTGCGCCCAGTAGACGTTCTTGAACAGGAGCAGGCTCACGTCCTGTGGGCTCTTGGTGCCGAGGTAGCCCAGGATGACGAAGTTGACAGCGAAGATCGCCAGCGCCGTCTTGTACATCCAGCCGCGGTAGCGGATGGACTTCACCGGCGAGCGATCGAGCCACGGCAGGAAGAAGAACAGCACGATGGCGAGCCCCATGAAGGTCACGCCCCAGAGCTTGGCCGGGATCCAGAGGAAATTGACCGTGTTCGCACGCAGGATCGAGTAGTACGGCGTGAAGTACCACAGCGGCTTGATGTCGGGCGGCGTCTGCAGGATGTTCGCCGGCACGAAGTTGTCGTGCTCGAGGAACCAGCCGCCCATCTCCGGCGCGAAGAACATGGCGGCGCTGAAGACCATCAGGAACACCGCCACGCCGACGGTGTCCTTTACCGTGTAGTAGGGATGAAACGGGATGCCGTCGAGCGGAATGCCGTCCGGGCCCTTCTTTTTCTTGATCTCGACGCCGTCCGGGTTGTTGGAGCCGACCTTGTGCAGCGCCACGATGTGCACGAACACCAGCCCGACCAGCACCAGCGGGATGGCGACCACGTGGAAGGCGAAGAAGCGGTTCAACGTCGCATCCGATATCACGAAGTCGCCGCGGACCCACTCGGCGAGCGGCGGCCCGATGAGGGGCACGGCGTCGAACAGCGAGATGATCACCTGCGCGCCCCAGTAGGACATGTTGCCCCAGGGCAGCAGGTAGCCCATGAACGCCTCGGCCATGAGCGCGACGTAGAGCACCATGCCGATGATCCACAGCAGCTCGCGCGGGCCCTTGAACGAGCCGTACAGCAGCGCCCGGAACATGTGCAGGTAGATCACGATGAAGAACATCGAGGCGCCGGTGGAGTGCATGTAGCGGATGAGCCAGCCCCAATCCACGTCGCGCATGATGTACTCGACCGAGGCAAAGGCGAGCCCCGTGTCCGGCTTGTAGTGCATGGTGAGGAAAATGCCGGTCAGGATCTGGATGACCAGCGCCAGCAGCGCGAGCGAGCCGAAGTAGTACCAGAAATTGAAATTCTTCGGGGCGTAGTACTCGGCGAGGTGTTCCTTCCAGACCTTGGTCAGGGGGAAACGGTCGTCGAACCAGGCAAGGAGCTTTTGCATCAGGCGGCTCCTTTATTCTTGTCTTCGCCGATCAGGATGCGCGTGTCGCTCAGGTACATGTGCGGCGGCACCACGAGGTTGCGCGGGGCCGGGACGTTCTTGAACACGCGCCCGGCGAGATCGAACTTGGAGCCGTGACAGGGGCAGAAGAACCCGCCGGGCCAGTCCTCGCCCAGGCCCGAGGCCGGTCCGGCCGCCAGACGCTTGTCGGGCGAGCAGCCGAGGTGGGTGCAAATGCCGACCACGATCATGATCTCGGGCTTGAGCGAGCGCGTGGGGTTCTTGGCGTAGGCCGGCTGCTGGTCGGTGACCTCGGACTTGGGATCCACGAGCTGCGGCTCGACCTGCGGCAGCAGCTTGAGCATCTCCGGCGTGCGGCGCAGGATCCAGACCGGCTTGCCGCGCCACTCCTCGGTCAGCAACTGCCCGAGCTCGAGCTTGCTGATGTCCACCTCGACCGGGGCGCCGGCGGCGCGGGCGCGCGCGCTCGGGGCCATGCTCGCCACGAAGGGAACGGCCGCGTACACGCTGCCGACCAGCCCCAGGCCGGTGGTTATGGCCAACAGCCGCCGGCGGCGCGGATCAACGCCTTCTTCACTCATGGGGCCCCCTGTTCACAATTGCTGCAAGCACTGCGATTTTGGAATTTTTTAGTAAACTGAATCGGTCTGATATATTTGGCGTCTGCGTGCCGGATCAAACGGCGGCGTTAGCATCGTATAAAGGGGCTGTCTTAGTCAAGAATTGCGCGCGCCACGCCTATAAGAACCCCTCAGATAGTATCAGGGTTAAAACCCGGTAAGCCATATTAGCAATTAGTGAAATGCCTCCACATCACCGCCTGCGGTATCTGCTCCAGACCGTAATCCTCGGCCTCGCCCTGGCGTTCGTCCTGATCGCCCTGTGGCCGGAACTGCTCCAGCCGCGTAACGCCACGGTGGAGATCCGGCAGTCGTCGCCCGTCTTCGGCGGCGCGGGCGCGTCGTCCTACGCCGCGGCCGTGGAGAAAGCGGCCCCGGCCGTGGTGAACGTCAACACCGCCAAGGTCGTGACCGTGCGGCCGAATCCGTTTTTCGACGACCCCATATTCCGGGAGTTTTTCGGCCGCGGCAACCCCGACCTGATCACGCCGCAGAAGCGCGTCGAGACCAGCCTCGGGAGCGGCGTCATCATGAGCGCGCAGGGGCATGTCCTGACCAACTACCACGTCATCCGGGGCGCGGACGCGATCCAGGTGGCGCTGCGGGACGGGCGCACGGCGCAGGCGAAGGTGGTCGGCGTGGACCCGGAAACGGACATCGCCGTGCTCAAGATCGGCCTCAAGGACCTCCCGGCGATCACCCTCGGCCACTCCGAGCGCCTGCGCGTCGGCGACGTGGTGCTCGCCATCGGCAACCCGTTCGGCGTCGGCCAGACGGTGACCATGGGCATCGTCAGCGCCACCGGGCGCAACAAGCTCGGCATCAACACCTTCGAGAATTTCATCCAGACCGACGCCGCCATCAACCCCGGCAACTCCGGCGGCGCGCTGGTGGACGCCGCGGGTAACCTCGTCGGCATCAACACCGCGATCTTTTCCCAGAGCGGCGGCAATCAGGGCATCGGCTTCGCGATTCCCACGGGCCTGGCGCAGAACGTGCTGCAAGACATCCTCCAGCACGGCCGGCCGCAGCGCGGCTGGCTCGGCATCGAGGCCCAGGCGATCACGCCCGAGATCGCGCAGCAACTGAACGTCAGGGCCGGCGCGGGCGTGGTCGTGGCCGGCATCTACCGCGGCGGGCCGGCGCACCGCGCGGGCCTGCGGCCCGGCGATGTGGTGCTGGGCATAGACGGCAAGAAAATCACCGAGGCGCGCGAGGCGCTGCTCGCCATCTCCGGCCACAAGCCGGGCAGCCG
>MFSY01000084.1 GCA_001785175.1 Candidatus Muproteobacteria bacterium RIFCSPHIGHO2_01_FULL_65_16
TCGCTAATTGCTGATAGCTGATCGCTGATAGCTTTTAGCTTGTGGCTTGCAGCTTGTAGCTTACTTTCCTCCACGCCTCTGCGGTGAGAATCATCTTTTCGGCGATCTGCCGTCAGCATCGCCCTCGACGCGGAAGACCTCGGTCGCGCCCGGCTGTTTGTATCCCAGGACAAGCGCCAGGCTGTGCGCGAGTGTTTTCCAGTCGGGCGTCGTGACGCGCCGGCGCAGCAGTTCGTCGAGCTCGAGCGCGCTTTTACGCGCCTGACGTTTCAACACCGGCAGGGAGCGCAGATAATCCCACGTCAGCAGCATAAGACCGAGGGCGGCCAGCTTCACCGTCCAGCCGGGGTCGCCAAGCCAGAACCAGGCGCCGCCGCAGCCGGCGGCGGCGACGGCGAAAAACAGGCCGTAGCGGATGGAATGGGCGCGCGCCCGGCCGATCTTCGTCAGCTCCGCGCGCAGCCGGTTCTCGCCCGCGGTGGACGCCGCGAGGTGGCGGGAGTGCAGGTCGTGCAGCATGGCGAGGACCTGGCGCAGCCGCTCGCGGTGCCGCTGGTTGTCCAGGGCCAGGGATTCGAGCGCCGCCCCGGTCTCGGCATCCGGCGGCGCGGCGAAGGCGTCGGCCGCCTGATTGATCAGATAGCGCAGTTCCAGCACCTGCGCCACCTCGATGGGGAAGCGCAGCCCGGCGACGGCGCCGTGGAAGTCGTGGAAACCCTCCGGCGTCAGGGCCAGCCGCGACAGGTCGCCGGCGGTTGCGGGCGCGGGCTTTTCGTCCGCCATCTCCGGCTCGCTCAGCGGGGCCCGGGACGACGGTAATAGTATCCCTGCGCCCAGTTGACGCTCATGCTGCGCCGCTGGCCCGCTTCCTTCTCGTCCATCGCGGCCTTGCTGAAGTAGTGGCCCTGCGCCCAGTTCACCCCCATCTCGCGGAGGATGTTGGCCTGCCGCTCCTGCTCCACGTACTCGGCCAGCGTGATCAGGCCGAGCTCGCGCGCGGTGTTCTGAATGCCGCGCACGATGGCGCGGATGCGGGATTCGTGCAGGCGCTGGATCAGGCGCCCGTCTATCTTGAGGAACGACACCGGCAGGTCGGCGAGATACTGGAACGAGGAATAGCCGCTGCCGAAATCGTCGAGCGCGAGCTTGAAGCCGTGCTCGACGAACGGCGCGAACAGCGATTTCACGGTTTCCGGATCGCCCAGCAGCTCGCGCTCGGTGATCTCGAGCACCACCTCGCCGCCTTCCGCCGCCCGGGCGGTGCGAGCCGTCTCGAGCAGCTCGCGCACCAGCTCGGGGCGGCGCAGCATGTCACCGGAGACGTTGACAAAGATGGCGCGCCGGTCGTCCGCGGTCATGGCGGCGCAGCGGCGCAGGACGGCCGCGACCACGGCGCGGTCAATCTTGTGCGTCAGCTGGAGCTGGCTCGCCGCGTCTATGAACTCGTCCGCCGCCAGCACCTCATCGCCGGTGGTGACGATGCGCGCCAGCGCCTCCTCGGCCACTATCCGCCCGCTCACGAGATCGAAGATCGGCTGGTAGGCGGGCATGATGCGCTCCTCGCGCAGCGCTGTCTCCACGACGCCGCCGATCCGGAATACGCGCGACTCCGGGCCGCTCGCCCGCACCACCCGGTTGCGGCCGGACTGCCTCGCCTGGAGCAGGGCCGCGTTCGCCGCCGCCAGCAGCGCGTCCGCGTCCGCGCCGTTGTCCGGGTGGGCGGCCGCGCCGAAGCTGCACGTCACGGTGAGCACGCTCGAATCGAGCGGGATGACCAGGTCCGCGATCCGCGCCCGCAACTGCTCGGCCATGGCGTCGGCGGCGGCGCCGTCGGCCGCGGTCAGCAGGCACAGGAACTCGTCGCCGCCCCAGCGGCCCACGAGCCCCTTGTGGCGCAGAAGTTGTTTCGCGGCCGCGCCGACGCGCTCGAGGACGGTATCCGCGGGCGCGTGGCCGTAGCGGCTGTTGATGAATTGGAACCGGTCAATGCTGAACAGCACGACCCCGAAGCCGCCGGGTGGATTTTCCGCGAGCAGGGATTCGAGCCGGGCCAGGATTTCGGCACGGCCGGGCAGCTTGCCGGACGGCGTGAGCGGAAAGGGCGGTTCTCTGCGCATGCGCATCGGTGATTCAGGGCGAGACGGCGTCGGGAGTGAATATGATCTTGCACCGCCAAGGACGCCAATGTCTCCAAGAAAGGCGTTTTCAGCGATAAACGGGGCCCTAAAAATCCCCTCCTTGGCGGTTAATGGCACCTCTAAAAATTCCGTTTTACCGGCCGCACATCGAGTTCACCGCGGAGACGCGGAGGCGCGGAGTTATTGAAACAAAAGCGAATTTTTCTCTGCGCCTCCGCGCCTCTGCGGTGAAAACCGTATTTCCAGCAATTTTCCGAGGTTCCCGTAATTTTAAAGAATACCCAACGGAACAACGGTTTTCCAGGTGACGCGGTCAGTCGGGGCCGAATATGGTGCGCAGGCCGGCGAGACGCTCCTCGGCCGCCGCCAGTATGACCTGCGGTCCGGCCGTTTCGCTCATTTCCTCCCAGCACAGATCTTCCAGCGGTAATTCATGCAGAAAGCGGCTCGGGCGGCTGATGACGATCTCGCCGCCGCGCCGGCGCTGTTCGGCGTAGGAGAAGGTCAGGGTCGTCTGCGCGCGCGTGACGCCGATATAGGCCAGGCGCCGCTCGCCTTCGAGCGCCTGGCCTTCGCCCGCCAGCTCCGACGGGACCGGCTCCGCGAGACTGGAACGATGCGGCAGCAGCCCTTCCTCCATGCCGGCCATGTAGACGTGCTGGAACTCCATGCCCCGGGCGGCGTGCAGGGTCATGAGCGCGACACAGTTCCCGGGGTTATCCTCGCAGTCCTGCTCGAGGTATCCGATCAGGGTGAGATCGCCGATGAGATCGCCGAGCGTCCGCTTTTCCTCGCTCTGCCGCGCCAGGCGTTGCAGCCAGTTCACCAGCTCGAGAATGCTCTCCATGCGGCGCGCGGCGATCTTGTCGTCGTTGCAGGTCTCCCGCAGCCATTCCTCGTAATGCAGCTCGGCGATAACGTCGGACACGATCTTGACCGGCTCGTTTTTGCGCACGCGGCCGACGGCCTCCGCCGCCCATTTGGTGAACGCGCGCAGCGGCGCGAGCTGGCGCGCCCCGAGGCGCCGTTCCAGGCCGTCGTCGAGCGAGGCCTGCACCAGGCTCACGCCGAGCTCGGCGGCGTGCTGGGCGAGCTGCTCCAGGGTCGCGGGTCCGATCTCGCGCCGCGGGGTGTTCACCACCCGCAGAAATGCCTGGTCGTCGTCCGGGTTGCACAAGAGCCGCAGGTAGGCGAGGACGTCCTTGATCTCGGTCTTGTCGAAGATGGACTCGACCCCGCCGAGGAAGTAGGGGATGCGGCGCTCGCGCAGGGCGCGCTCGAAAACGCGCGCCTGGGCGGGTTCGCGCGCCAGTATGGCGTAATCGCGGAAATTCGCCCCGGTCTTGAGCTTGTGGCGCAACAGATCGGCGACCACCAGCTCGGCCTCGTGCTCCTCGCGGCGCGCCTTGAACACCCGCATGGGCTCGCCGTAGTCGAGCTCGCACCACAGGGTCTTCTCGAAGTCGCGCGGGTTGTGCGCGATCAGGGCGTTCGCCGCCTTGAGGATGCGCCCGGTGGAGCGGTAGTTTTGTTCGAGCCGGATGAGTTTGAGCCGCGGGTAATCCTGTTGCAGCCGCTTCAGGCCCGGCGGCCGCGCCCCGCGCCCGGCAGGCGCGGATTGATCGTCGTCGCCCGCGACCGTCAACCCGCCGCGCTCGCCGACGAGCAATTTCACCAGTTCGTGCTGGACGACGCTGGCGTCCTGGTAGTCGTCAACGAGCAGGTATTGGATGCGCTTGCGCCATTCCGCGAGGATCTCGGGCTGCTCTTGCAGCAGCCGCACCGGGCGCAGGATCAGGTCGTCGAGGTCCAGGGCGTTGTAGGCCCGCAGGCGCTGTTCGTACTCGCCGTAGATGCGCGCGGCGACATCGTGCAGCTGATCGCCGGACTCGGCCTGCGCCTGCTCCGGCGTCGTCAGGGCGCGCTTCCAGAGCGCGATCCGCTCCTGCACCTGCGCCGGCAGGTCCTTCCCACCGGCCTGCTGGCGCTGGGCGGCCAGCAGTTTGGCGAGCAGCGCCCGGCTCTCCTCGGCGTCGTAGATGGAGAATCCGGGCCGGTGGCCGGCATCCTTGAGCCGGCTGCGCAGGATGTTCAGCCCGAGGGCGTGCGCGGTGCCGATGGTGAGCGCCTTGGCCTGATCGCCGCTGAGCAGGTCGGCGGCGCAGGTTTTCATCGCGCGCGCCGCCTTGTTGCTGCCGGTCAGCGCCGCGATGTGCCGCGGCGCGAGGCCGTAGTCGCGGACGAGCCAGGCGAGCTTGTGGGTGACGACGGTGGTTTTGCCGCTGCCCGCCCCGGCCAACACCAGGAGTGGGCCATTGACATAATGTACTGCCGTTTTCTGATGCGGATTTAGTTCGGCCAATGCAGCGACGTTTTTTATAACACCCCGGAATGTGAAAACATTCTAACCCGAAAGCGTTTGAAATGTCACAACTTTAGTTTCGCGCGGAAACGCTTCTCAGGCCGGCCCACGATCCGCCTGTTCCCGGACCCGATCCAGGAATCCGCGCATGGCGGCGGCGGCCGCGCGCGGCTCGTCGAGCATGCGCCCGATGAGGTTGAAAAGCGGGTACGGGCCGGTGTCGAACAGTCTCCGCGCCCGGACCGTCGCCAGCGTGTGCACGCCCTCGCCGCGCGGCGCCTCCTCCGCGCCGCGCGCGAGCCGGCGGCCGAGCTCGTGGTGGTGCGACCCCGCGCTGGTGGCGGTGGTGATTAAGTCACCGAGGCCGGCGAGGTGGTAGGGCGTGCCGGCGGCGCCGCCGAGACCGCGCACGATGCGGTCAATCTCCTGCAGGGCGGCGACCGCGAGATAGCCGCGCATGTTGTCGCCGAGCCCGAGCTCGTCGGCGGCGCCGAACAGGATGGCGTAGACGTTTTTCAACACCGCGGACCAGGAGATCCCCGTGACGTCCGCGGTGTAGTCAAGGGTCAGCGGCGTGTCGCGGAAAAGGGCGCGCGCCCGGACGCAGTCGTCGCGCCGGGCGGCGCCGCACTGGGCGAACGCCGGTTTTCCGGCGCGGATCTCCTCGGCGATCATGGGGCCGTAGAGCACGGCGCCGGACGCGCGCCCCGCGAGCGCCTGCGTCAGCGCCTGGGCCGCGGTGCGGCCCTCGTCGTCCACGCCCTTGGCGATGCTGAGGCAGACGCAGGACTCCCGCAGCGCCGGCCGGAGGCGCGCGGCGAGCTCGAAGTGGGGACCGGCGGGCAGGCAGAACAGCACGAAGTCGCTTTGCGCCGCCGCGGCCTCGAGGTCCATGGGCCGGGCGCCGCCCTGGGGGCGGCGTTCCCATATAAGGAGCGCGTGCCGCGGCCGCAGCAGGTATTCCATGGCCCGGCCCATCTCGCCGTGGCCGAGGATAAGAACTTGGAATTTATTGTTTGTTGTCACCGGGAAAACGTGGTGTTGAGCCGCCCTTCAGGCGGCGTGTTACTTGTGGGTGGCTGACCCACGGCAGGTGACTTTTCTTTGCGCGGCCGAAGAAAAGTCACCAAAAGAA
>MFSY01000085.1:0-932 GCA_001785175.1 Candidatus Muproteobacteria bacterium RIFCSPHIGHO2_01_FULL_65_16
CGGCCGTATCACGCCATCCCCTAGGCACGTGGGTGTGGTTTAAGAAACAATAGAACGGAACCGCAGATGAACGCGGATAAGAAACAAGCTATCAGCGATCAGCTTGAAGCGCACCCCCATGGGCCGAAGACGATTTCACCGCAGAGGCGCGGAGAAAAAGCGAGGGCGGAACCACAGATGCACACGGATGAACGCAGATGGGAGCGCATATCAAAATGAAAATACCGCCCTCATCCCCACCCTTCTCCCGCTGGGAGAAGGGCTCAAAACCCCTCTCCCCGCGGGAGCGGGGAAGGGGTGAGGGCGGCTCGACTCACGGCGTGCACTAGCGGCCACAGCCGCCACGCGTTTATCATAGAAATCCTTTGTTGGCTGACGTATAAGAACCGGTCCATGCAAATCGGCATTCCCAAGGAAAGCGCGCGCGAAGAGACCCGCGTCGCCGCCACGCCCGAGACGGCGAAAAAGTTGCGCGCCGCGGGGCTCGGGGTCGCGATCGAGCAGGGCGCCGGCATGGGCTCGCACTTCACCGACGCGGCCTACCGCGCGGCCGGCGCCGAGATCGTGGATCACGCCCGTGCGCTCGCCGCCGACATCGTGTGCAAGATCCACAAGCCCACGGCCGACGAGATCCGGCGCCTCAAGCGCGGCGCGGTGTTGATCTCGCTGCTCGACATGTGCCACGACGACGGCACCTTCGATGCGCTCGCCGCCCAGGGCGTGGACAGCTTCGCGCTCGAGATGATTCCGCGGCTCTCGCGCGCCCAGACCATGGACGTGCTCTCCTCGCAGGCCAACATCGGCGGCTACCGCGCGGTGCTCGAGGCCGCGCGCCTCTACGGGCGCTTCTTCCCGATGATGATGACCTCGGCCGGCTCGGCCAAGCCCGCGCGCGTCGTCGTGCTCGGCGCCGGCGTCGCCGGGCTGCAGGC
>MFSY01000085.1:963-6577 GCA_001785175.1 Candidatus Muproteobacteria bacterium RIFCSPHIGHO2_01_FULL_65_16
CGGCTACGCAAAACAACTGTCGCCCGAGGCGCAGAAGAAGCAGCAGCACTTGCTCCAGGAGGAGCTCAAGAAGGCCGACATCATCGTCTCGACCGCGTTGATCCCCTGCATGCCGGCGCCGGTGCTGATCACGGAAGACGCCGTCAAAGGCATGCACGAGGGTGCGGTGATCGTGGACATGGCCGCGGCCAGCGGCGGCAACTGCCCGCTCACCGAGGCCGACAAGATCGTCGTGAAGCACGGCGTCATCCTCTGCGGCTTCACCAACTTCCCGGCGCTCATGCCGTCGGACGCGAGCAACTTCTTCGCGCGCAACGCGATGAATTTCTTGATGCAGATGCTGGAGCAGGCCGACGGCGGGCTGCGCTTCAAGGACTTCTTCGCCGACGAGATCAGCTCGATGACGCTCATCACGCACCAGGGCAAGGTGCGCTTTGAGACCACCAAGATGGCCAGGAAAAAGGGGGGCTAACCCATGACGGAAACCATGGTCGCGCTGTATGTGTTCGTGCTCGCCTGCTTCGTGGGCTACTGGGTCATATGGGACGTGACGCCGTCGCTGCACACGCCGCTGATCTCGCTCACCAATGCGATCTCCGGCATCATCGTCGTCGGCGCCGTCCTGGTCGCCGGCTTCGGCGATGAATTCACGGTCGAGCTCATCGGCTTCGTCGCGGTCACGCTCGCCGCGATCAACATCTTCGGCGGCTTCGTCGTCACCCAGCGCATGCTCGCCATGTTCAAGAAGAAAAAATAGAGGCCCCCCATGCAGCTTGGCAGCCAAACCCTGGCCCTCGCCTATCTCGGCTCCGCGGCGCTGTTCATCCTCGGCCTGAAGGGGTTGACGCACCCGGCCTCGGCCCGGCGCGGCAATTATTACGCCATCGCCGGCATGGCGCTGGCCGTGGCCGCGACCATGCTGAGCCCGGCGGTGAAGTCCTACGCCTTCATCATCGCCGGCGGCGTCACCGGCGCCGTCATCGGCACGATCGTGGCGCTGCGGATCAAGATGACCGCGATGCCGCAGCTCGTGGCGCTGCTGCACAGCTTCGTGGGGCTGACCGCCACGCTCGTGGCGATCGGCACCTACCTCACGCACGCGCGCGCTGGCGCGCCCGGCGGCGTGCTCATGGCCGAGCTCTTCGCCGGCAGCTTCATCGGCACGGTGACCTGCACCGGCTCGCTCGTGGCCTTCGCCAAGCTCCAGGCGCTGATCACCGGCCGACCGCTGGTGTTCCGCGGCCAGCACCTGATCAACCTGCTCATCGCCCTGGCGATTCTCGGCCTGGGCGCGGATTTCGTGCTCCACGACCGCTTCGCGTCGCTACTGCTGTTGACGCTGCTCGCCCTGGTGCTCGGGGTGCTCCTGATCCTGCCCATCGGCGGTGCCGACATGCCGGTGGTGGTGTCCATGCTCAACTCCTATTCCGGCTGGGCCGCGGCGGCCACGGGGTTCACGCTGCAAAACAACCTGCTCATCATCACCGGAGCGTTGGTCGGCTTCTCCGGGGCGATCCTGTCCTACATCATGTCGCGGGCGATGAACCGCTCGATCGTGAGCATTATTCTCGGCGGATTCGGCGGCGGCGCGGCCGGACCCGAGACCGCGGCCGCGGCGGCCGCCGGCAAGGGCGTCAAGTCCGCCGCGGTCGAGGACGCCGTGTTCCTGATGGGCAACGCCGCCAAGGTGATCGTCGTGCCGGGCTACGGCATGGCCGTGGCCCAGGCGCAGCACGCGCTCAAGGAGCTGATGGAGACCCTCGAGGCCAAGGGAGTGAGCGTCAAGTTCGCCATCCATCCGGTCGCCGGGCGCATGCCCGGGCACATGAACGTGCTGCTGGCCGAGGCCGACGTGCCCTATGATCATGTGTTCGAGATGGACGAGATCAACCCCGAGTTCGCCACCGCCGACGTGGCCCTGGTCGTGGGCGCCAACGACGTCACCAACCCCGCGGCCAAGACCCAGAAATCGAGCCCGATCTACGGCATGCCGATCCTGGACGTATACAAGGCGCGGCACATATTTTTCATCAAGCGCAGCATGAAGCCGGGTTATTCCGGCGTGGAGAACCTGCTCTTTTACCAGGACAACTGCGCGCTCATATTCGGCGACGCCAAGCACGTGTGCGAGCGGATGGCGGTGGAGCTGAAATCCCTCTGACGGCGCGCCGCGCGCCCACGCTGCTTGAAACCATCAAAAAATTGAAAATCATTAAACCCGGTGCGCGCGCCGCGCCCGGCGTAAGAAAGTTTTCTTGTCGTAACTTCCACAAAAAACATGGATTAGCACCGGGCCGCCGCGCCTCGCATCTATTTGTAACTAACTGCTTCCAATTTCAGTCGTAACCGATTGATGCGTCGGGCGTGCCGCGGATGCGTCTCAGCACGGTTGCCAATCGGTAAATATCGGGCTAAAGTCGTTTAGGGGCAAAGGAGATTTTCGGTGTTGCGGCAGTTTGGCATGGAAGCCGGGGCGACTTCCGCACTCTCGTATTGGATGACACTGCATCCTGACATTTCTCGAATGCGCCGGGATGCACACAAGGGAGTGGCGCGTGGCACACGGCGGGTCAGACACGGAAGGAAGGCGCCTTCTGCGGAAGGTGCTTGTCCTGCTCGAAAACCTTAGACAGACCCCGGTCGGGACTGTCATCTACGACCAGATCACGCGGCTCATGGAAGAGCACGAATCACTGCAAACCCGGATTGATCACACCTACAGCCAGCTGCTCCACCTGCTGCTGGACGAATACGCGCGCAACCCGACGAGCGATAACGTCACGCGCATAAACGCGCGGCTGATCCAGGCGCGGCTCGCGCACGAGCTCCCGCAAGAACCGCCCGCCGAACCCGCGACCGCGGACCAGGGCGCCCCGACCGAGGAAACGCTCGTTCTGCAACCGCCGGAATCCGGCCTCGACCGCGCCCTGGACATACTGATCAAAGCCACGGGTGAGGCGGTGCGGAAACACCCGGGGCCGCCGAGGCCGCCGGACCCGCCGCCGGCATGATCACCCCGGAAGAGCAGGCGTATCCCCCGCCGCTGATCGAGCACCGCGTGAACACCGCCTACCGCCAGCACCTCGATCGCAAGCGCGATGAGATCGAAAAACTGCAAGAGAACTTCGCCCGGAACGTGACCGAGGCCGTCGCCCAGAACCGCGAATTCGGCGCGCTGCTGCAGATCGAGCTGGACGCGCTGCACCAGGCGGAGGGCGCGCACGAGATTGAAAGCCTGCGGCGGATACTGATCGGCGGCATCGAGGAGCTGATCCGCGGCCAGCGCTCGCTCGAAAACAAGCTCCGCAAGACCGGCGATTACCTGCGCCTGGTCAAGTCGGACAGCACGCGGCTGCGCGACGAGCTGAACAAGGTCCATCTCCTGAGTCTCACCGACGAGGCCACGGGGTTGCCGAACCGGCGCGCCTTCATGCGCCAGTTACTGGACGAGATCGGGCGCGCGCAGCGCTACGGCACGCCGCTGGCGCTGGCCATGGTTGATCTGGACGAGTTCAAGGCGATCAACGACGCCTACGGCCACGCCGCCGGCGACGAGGTCCTGCGCTGCTACGCCAAGGACGTGCTCTCGATCCTGCGCCACCACGACATGGTGGCGCGCTACGGCGGCGAGGAATTCGCCATCCTGCTGCCCAACACCGCCCTAGAGGGGGCGCGCAGCGCCATCACCAAGGTGAAGAACCACGCTCAGCAGGTGCGCTACGAGTTCGAGGGCAAGGCCTTCCCCGTGCCCACGTTCTCGGCCGGCTTGGCGCTGTATATCCCCGGCGAATCCCACATGATGCTGATTGACCGCTCCGACCGCGCCCTGTACCGCGCCAAGCAATTGGGCCGCAACCGCATCGAGGCCGACCTGGGCCCCCAGGAAGGCTCCGCGGGCGGGGAATCCGCGCCGGTCAACAAGACTTAGCCCTCCGTCCACCCGAAGTTGTTATTTCGCCCCGGGGCGACTAAATTCCACGGGGTGCGGGCCATTCTTTTTTCCGGCCCCGCCCGCAACAACAATAGCAACCATCCGGTTCCCCAATCGCCGATGAAAAGCCTGTGGGACGATAACGAGGCGGCCAAATATTCCGGCGATCTGGCCCTGCGCGTCTACACCTCGCGCCTGCTCGGGCGCGACCAATCGCTGGTGCTGCACGGCGGCGGCAACACCTCGGTGAAAATCGCGCACCGGAACGTCATCGGGGAAGAGGAAACCGTCCTGTACGTCAAAGGCAGCGGCTGGGACCTGGAAACGATCGAGGAGGCCGGGTTCGCCCCGGTGCGCCTGGGGCACCTGCTCAAACTCGCCCGGCTCGAGGCGCTCTCCGATCCGCTGATGGTGAACGAGCTGCGCACGCACACGCTGCGGGCCGCGGCGCCCACGCCGTCGGTCGAGGCGATCCTGCACGCCGTCCTGCCGCACAAGTACGTGGATCACACCCACGCCGACGCCGTGCTCGCCCTGTGCAACAGCCGCAACGGCCAGGAGCGCATCGAGGAGGTATACGGCGACTGCGCGGTGATCATTCCCTATGTCATGCCGGGATTCGGGCTCGCGCGCCTGTGCGCCGAGCGTTTCCCGGCCGCGGCCGGGAAAAACACCATCGGCATGGTGCTGCTGAACCACGGCATATTCTCCTTCGGCGCCAGCGCCAGGGAAGCATACGAGCGCATGATCGCGCTGGTGTCGCGCGCCGAGGATTACCTCGTGAAGCACGGCGCCTGGAACATGGCGGCGCCGGCCGCGGCGGAGCCGGCCGCGGTGCGCCGGGAGATCGCCGGGCTGCGGCGCCAGGTCGCGGACGCCGCCGGATTTCCGGTGCTGCTCAACGCCCGCGGCGACGCCCGCGGCCTCGCCTTCGCGCGGCGCAAGGACATCCGGCTGCTCGCGCAGCAGGGACCGGCGACGCCGGACCACGTGCTCCGCACCAAGCGCGTGCCGCTGATCGGTCGGGACGTCGCCGCGTACGCGGCCGAGTACAAAAAATACTTCGCCGAAAACGCCGCGCGCGGCGCGCAGCCCAAGGCGATGCTCGACCCGGCGCCGCGCGTGGTCCTGGACCCGGATCTCGGGCTGTGCGCCGCGGGACGCAGCGCCAGGGAGGCGGTGATCGTGCGCGATATCTACACGCACACCATGGAGATCATCCTGCGCGCGACCGTGCTCGGGGGCTATCAGGCGCTGCCGGCCGCGGACGTCTTCGACGTCGAGTACTGGGACCTCGAGCAGGCGAAGCTCAAGTCCGGCGGCAAGCCACCGGTGTTTGCGGGCGAGGTCGCGCTGGTCACCGGCGCCGCATCCGGCATCGGCCGCGCGTGCGTCGAGTCGCTGCTCGCGCGCGGGGCGGCGGTGATCGGGCTCGATATCAACCCGGCCGTGGAGCGCCTGCACCAGCGCCCGGATTTCACCGGCCTCGCCTGCGACATCACCGACGCGGACCAGCTCGCGCGGGCGCTGGAGCGGGGCGCGCGCGCCTTCGGCGGGCTCGACATGCTGATCCTCAACGCCGGCGTGTTTCCGCCCGGCTGTCGCATCGAGGCGCTGGCGACGGTGGAGTGGGACCGCGTGATGCGCGTCAATCTCGACGCCAATCTCGCGCTGCTGCGCGAG
>MFSY01000086.1 GCA_001785175.1 Candidatus Muproteobacteria bacterium RIFCSPHIGHO2_01_FULL_65_16
AAGAAAACCCGCAGCACCGAAAGGCGCTGCGGGTTTTTTATCGCCCGCAGACCGATGGTAGCCCGGTCTTTGCTACGAGCCGCGGCCAGCGCCCGTGAATGTGTGCGACCTGCGCCGGCGGTAAGGCGCAGCGGCAGCGTGGCGTTCGGATGCGGGAAGAAAATCCGCCGGACATTGTCGCCGTCCTTGGTTTCCGCGCCACCGCACATGGGGTTATTCTAGCCGCAAGGTTGCCTGGCCCGCGGTTCCGGCGCTTCGTCCGCGGCGCTGCGCCGGTCGTCCCCGGAGGGGGGCGCCGCTGTATGCCCGTGGTTACAATCGGGCGACGCGCGGCGCGTCGTGCACCATCCCGGGCGGCCGCGCTCAAAGAAGTTCGCGCCAGATACCACCGCGTATGACGGGTTTCGGGACTTACGAGACGGCATGATTCAGCAGATTCACAAGCAGGTCCTCGGCCGCCTGTTCCTCGGCTGGCTGCTGCTGTCCGCGGCGATCGGCGCGGTCGTTCTTTACCTCGAGACGGAGAAGATTGACACGTTCGTGCTGGATCTGGCGCTCACGGAGTCGAGCGTTTTCTCGCCCGCGGATTTCGTCCGCATTGACAAGGATCAGTTCGCCCGGCTCAAGCGCAAGGGCAAAGATCTGATCCGCAGGCACTTCGTGGTGGTCGAGCTTTATGACGCCGGCAAGAAGCCGATTCTCGAGTTGGTCGGCCCCGGCAAGAAGGCGATTGAAGCCCAGATCAATGTCCGCAGACACCCCTTCCCGCTGGAAGACGCCGTGGAATACAAAAAGCACCTGATCGGCGGCAAGCTCTTCCTACAGGTGCTGGTGCCGATGAAGGGCGAGGCTGGCGAACCGGTCGGCTATTTCGAGGGAGTATATCAGGTTGACGACACGACCCTGGGTAACATCATCCGCGGCCTTATCCGCTCGCTTCTGCTGGTCGTGGTGGCCGTGTTCGTGACGACGGCCTTGCTCTATCCAATCATCATCGCGCTCAACCGCGACCTGATCCGGTACTCCCGGGGGCTGCTGCGTGGCAACATCGAGCTGATGGAGGTGCTGGGCAGCGCGGTCGCCAAGCGCGACGGCGACACCAACCTGCACAATTACCGCGTCACGATCTACGCGATCCGTTTGGCGGAGGAGTTGGGCCTGAGCAGCGAGCGGATCCGCCACCTCATCGCCGGGGCGTTCCTGCACGACGTGGGCAAGATCGGAATCAGCGATAACATCCTGCTCAAGCCCGCGCGGCTGACATCCGATGAGTTCGCCGCCATGTGCGCCCATGTCCCGCTGGGGCTGGACATCGTCGAGAAATCCGACTGGCTGCGCAGCGCCAAGGATGTGATCGAGTCTCATCACGAGCGTTACGACGGCGGCGGTTATCCGCGTGGGCTCAAGGCGCGCGAGATCCCGCTGAACGCGCGGATCTTCGCGATCGTGGATGTGTTCGACGCGCTCACCTCGAAGCGCCCGTACAAGGAGCCGTTCAGCCTGGACGAGGCCATGCGCGTCTTGCGCCGGGAGGACGGGAGCCACTTCGACCCGGACCTGCTGGCGACCTTCGGCCGGATCGCCCCCGGACTTTACGAGGAAATCGGACACTCCGACGAGCCGGCGGTTTACGGCGTCTTGCAGCGGTTGATCGGGAAGCATTTCTTCCAGCAGAAGAGTGGGTAAAGGGAATTCCCGCCATTCACGGGACATCGAACCCACCTCCGCGACACCGAGGTCCGGAGCTATTGAACAAAAACCGATTCTCTCTGCGTTCTCTGCGGTGAACATCATCCGCGGCGCAGTTGAAGGCGGGAAGTCAGACCGTCGCGGTCGAGGGTTCGTAGGCGGGCGGTGCGACCGCGCGCGGCTCCGGTGCAACCAGCAATTTCTGCATCCGCAGCGCGGGGCTGCGGTCCTCGTAGAAATCCGCAAGCGTCTCCACGGCGGCGTATCCGTGTTTCAAGTAAAGCCCCTGCGCGGCGGCATTGTTCGGCCGCAACTCGAGAAACATCCGGTGGCAGCCCTTGGATGCGGCGGCGCGCTCGGCGGCCTCAAGCAGCAGCCCGCCAAGGCCGCGCCCACGGTGGTCCGGATGTACGATCAGGGAATAAAGCCGCGCGGCGCGCGAGTGCGCGCGGTGCAACACCACCGCGTTGCCGAGCATCGCCTCACCGTCCTCGCACACCAGGACCTGCGCCCGGCCGCGCGTGATGAGACGGCGAAAACTCGTGCGGCTGACGCGGTCGGTGGGGAAGCGCGCCTCGAGCACGAGGAGCGCCGCGAGATCGGCGAGACGCGCGCGGCGTATGAGGAGATCCTGCGGCATCAGGCGCCGGTCAAGTTGCGCTTGATCGAGACCTTGTCGCCGAAGAGCGCCGGGCGGTAGCTCATCTTGACGCGCCGCAGGTTCTCGAGTCCGAGATCGTCGCCCACGTTGATGAAGGTGCAATCGCGGAAGGTCTTGGCGTACTCGCGGAACAGGTACTGCGCCGAGCCGGGGATGGCGAAGTTGGTCTTTTCCACCAGCACGTTGCCCACGTCGGACGGCCGCTCCCGGCACCCTGCCTCCGGCGACACTTGCCCGTCCCGGTCCGTCATGATGCGCTCGCCGAAGGTGAAGCCCTCGAGCCGGCCGCCGATGATGAGGGCCAGGCCCGTGAGGCCGAGGGTGTCGTAGTGCGCGAGCGCGCGCTCGACCGCCTGGCGCTCCTGCTCGACGGTGTAGAAGAAATCGGCGATTGCATCGCCGGTGAGATATTGCAGGCGGTTCTTGAGCCAGGTGTTGATCAGCTCGCGGATGCCGTCCCAGTGCTGCGGCCCGAGCACCTCCATGTGGTGATCCGGGTGCGCGCGGCGGAACTGGTTGATCTCGCTGCGCTTGGTCTTGTAGGCGTTGCCCTTGAGCTCGATCAGGTCCTCGGTGCGGTAGATGTAGTCCGGGAGGCTGCGCTCGATGAGCCAGGGGCTCGATGTTTCATCGCTCACGCCGAGCATGTTCAAGAAATCGCGGTACACGAACTGGACCTCGCTCAAATAGGGGCTCGGGTTATAGCCGTCCATGATCTCGAAGCAGCGCTCCAGGGCGCGGGCCTGATTCTCGCGGTGGCCGAGCGGCGGCAACAGCATGGTGAGACAGTTGCCGTTCAGGCTGAACAGGCAGAAGCAATCCTCGATGATCTGGTAGAAGCCGCTTTTCTGCGACAGCCAGATGATGTTGTTGGCGAAGGTGTAGTCCGAGAGCGGCGCCTGTATCAGCCGGACGTAGCGGTCGAACAGCGGCTTGGCTTCGATGGTGAAGGGATAGAGCCGGTGGCCTTCGATGGCGAGGTAGTGCCGGGGGAAGAATTCGTTGACCGGCAGCGCGACGAGGTTCGGCTTGGCGCGCGGATCGGTGGTTAATGCCGGTTTATGATTTGGGGGTGGTTCTTCGGCTTGACTCAACACGTGTTGTTTTCTCCTTCAATGAATAGGCGCGGCCATCCACCGCGGGTGACCGGCGCATTATGAAAATGTCTGTTGGTGTGAGGCCCGGCCGCGGGGCCGCTTTGCCGGTGCTGAAGCGCACAAATGGCGCACGTCACTGGGAATAGGGCGGTGAGGTAAAGTGTGGCGCTGTACGGGGACAAGGAACTGACCGGGCTTTGTGTCTGTCGCGGGCTACGTCGGCTTGGCTGGAGCGCATTAAAGCAGAACGGTATGGCGCTGACAATCCACGGTTTGGCCGGTCCCGGCGGGCCTTCGGCGGGCGCGATCCGGGGCCGCCGGCGACCGGGACGTGGCATGGGGCCCGGCAAAAGTTAGAATATCGCCTTTGATGGCCCGGCCGGGCCGCCTTCTGGCGTCACCCGGCTCATGGCCGGAGGAGCGGGCGTGGAACAATTTCGCGGAACCACCATTTTGTCGGTGCGGCGTGACGGCAAGGTCGTGATCGGCGGCGACGGCCAGGTGACGATGGGCAACACCGTCATGAAGGCCAACGCGCGCAAGGTCCGGCGGCTGTACAAGGACCAGGTCATCGCCGGGTTCGCCGGCGGCACGGCCGACGCCTTCACCCTGTTCGAGCGCTTCGAGGCCAAGCTCGAAAAGCACCTGGGGCACATCACGCGCGCGGCGGTCGAGCTCGCCAAGGACTGGCGCACCGACCGCATCCTGCGTCGCCTGGAGGCGCTGCTGGCGGTCGCGGACCGGAACGCCTCGCTCATCATCACCGGCCAGGGCGACGTGATCGAGCCCGAAGGCGGCCTGATCGCCATCGGCTCCGGCGGGCCGTACGCCCAGGCCGCGGCCCGCGCCCTGCTCGAGAACACGAGCCTGGACGCGCGCGCCATAGTCGAGAAGGGGCTGACGGTCGCGGCCGATATCTGCATCTACACCAACCACAGTCTTACCATCGAAGAGCTGTAACAGCGACAGCCCAACGCAGAGACGCAAAGACGCGGAGAAAAAACGCGCGAGGGTTTAAATATGTGTTCTGGAATTTTCTCTTTTTTCTCTGCGCCTCCGCGTCTCTGCGTTGAGTTGTTTGCATCGAGGTCCGCCCATGTCTGACATGACCCCGCGCGAAATCGTCCAGGAGCTGGACAAGCACATCGTCGGCCAGGCGGACGCCAAGCGCGCCGTGGCGATCGCGCTGCGCAACCGCTGGCGCCGCGCCCAGGTCGCCGATCCCGAGCTGCGCTCCGAGATCACGCCCAAGAACATCCTGATGATCGGCCCCACGGGCGTGGGCAAGACCGAGATTGCGCGCCGGCTGGCGCGGCTCGCCAACGCGCCGTTCATCAAGGTCGAGGCCACGAAGTTCACCGAGGTCGGTTACGTCGGGCGCGACGTGGATTCCATCGTCCGCGACCTCGCGGACATGGCGGTCAAGATGACGCGCGTGGAGGAGACGGAGCGCGTGCGCACGCGCGCCGAGGACGCGGCCGAGGACCGCATCCTCGACATCCTCGTCCCGCCGGCGCGCGAGATCGGCTTCGCCGCCGGGGCCGAGGCCCGGAAGCCCGCGGACGAGGGGGCCGCGCGCCAGCGCTTCCGCAAGAAGCTGCGCGAGGGCGGCCTCGACGATCAGGAGATCGAGGTCGAGCTCTCGGGCCCGGCGCTCGGGGTGGAGATCTTCGCCCCGCCCGGCATGGAGGAGATGTCGAGCCAGTTGCAGGGCCTGTTCCAGAACCTCGGCGGCCGGCGCCCGCGCACGCGCAAGGTGAAGATCAGCGAGGCGCGCAAGCTGCTGGCCGAGGAGGAGGCCGCGCGCCTCGTCAACGAGGAGGACATCAAGGCCGGGGCCCTGGGCCGCGTCGAGCAGAACGGCATCGTGTTCATTGACGAGATTGACAAGATCGTCGGTCGCTCCGAGACCCGCGGGCCGGACGTGTCGCGCGAGGGCGTGCAGCGCGACCTGCTGCCGCTGATCGAGGGCTGCACCGTCTCGACCAAGTACGGCATGGTCAAGACCGACCATATCCTGTTCATCGCCTCGGGCGCGTTTCACCTGTCCAAGCCGTCGGACCTGATCCCGGAGCTTCAGGGGCGGCTGCCGATCCGCGTCGAGCTGGACGCGCTCGGCGTGGACGACTTCGTGCGCATCCTGACCGAGACCGAGGCCTCGCTCACGGAGCAGTACGCGGCGCTGCTCGCGACCGAGGGGCTGACGCTGACGTTCGTCCCCATGGGCGTGCGCCGCATCGCCGAGATCGCAT
>MFSY01000087.1:0-211 GCA_001785175.1 Candidatus Muproteobacteria bacterium RIFCSPHIGHO2_01_FULL_65_16
TCATGCCAGCGAAAGCTGGCATTCATGCCAGCGAAAGCTGGCATCCAGAATCGGCCTATCGGCCGATGTTTTTCAACCCTGGATTCCGGCTTTCGCCGGAATGACGACGTAATCAGAGGTTTTTTTCCTTAAGTTAGCGCCATTGGTCCCAGAGCCTTTTTTTAAATCTGCGAAATCTGCGGATAATTTTTATTATATTATCGTGTCATTT
>MFSY01000087.1:301-514 GCA_001785175.1 Candidatus Muproteobacteria bacterium RIFCSPHIGHO2_01_FULL_65_16
GGGTGATCGGCCGTCCCACGACCAGAAAATCGGACCCCAGGGAGACCGCTTCGGCGGGTGTCATGGTCCGACGCTGGTCGTCGGCGGCCGCCCCCGCGAGGCGTATGCCGGGCGTGACCAATAGAAAATCCTTGCCGAAACGCGCCCGCAGCGCCTGAAGCTCCTGCGGCGAGCACACGACGCCATCCAGGCCCGCGGCCTGCGCCAGGCCGG
>MFSY01000087.1:522-6226 GCA_001785175.1 Candidatus Muproteobacteria bacterium RIFCSPHIGHO2_01_FULL_65_16
TCCAGGCTCGTCAGCATGGTGACGCCGACCAGAAGCGGGTGCCGGCGCGTGTCCGCGACGGCCGCGCGCGCCGCGCGCAGCATGTCGTTCCCACCGAGGGTGTGGACCGTCACCATCCACACCCCGAGCTCGGCGGCCCGGGCGCAGGCGCGCGCGACGGTGTGCGGGATGTCGTGGTACTTGAGATCGAGAAACACGTCGTAGCCGCGCTCGGCCAGGCGCCCGACCAGCTCCGGTCCGGCGGCGGTGAACAGCTCCAGCCCGATCTTGAGCCGGCACTGCGCCGGCGTCACGCGCGCGGCGAATTTCAGCGCCTCGTCCGCGGTGGCGTAATCGAGCGCGACGATAAGGCGCGATCCCGTCATCACTCCTCCACCACGGGCTTGATGGTGTTCCAGCGGTTGCAGCCGGGGCAGAGCCAGTGCAGGGTCTTGCCGCGGAAGCCGCACTGCTGGCAGGCGTAGCCGAGGTGCTGCTCGCGCAGCTTCTTGATGATGCCCTTGAGCAGCAGCAGGTCCTGGCGCGCCGCGCCCTGCGCCAGCTCCGCGTTCAACTCCAGCAGCTGGTGCAGGCCGTGGACGTTGGGCTTGCGGCGCAACCAGTCAACGACGAATTTTTCCGCCGCCTTCGCCCCATCGCGCTCCTTGATCACGTCCGCGAACGCCAACACCAGCGCCACGCCGCCGTGGCGCTGGAGCGCGGCGCTGAAAAAGTCGTACAGCCCCTGCTCGTCGTTGAGCCGGCGGAAATTCTCGGCGATCCGCCCCGCGACTTCGCCGAGGTAATGATCGTCCTGGTCCTCGATGCGCTGCCAGGCCTTGATCGCCTCCCGGAACCGGCCCTCGGCCGCCTCGATGTCGCCCAGGAGAATGCTGGCGCGCACGCAATTCTCGTCGCTGTCGAGGGCGTGCTTCAGGCTCGCGCGCGCGGCGGCGAGGTTCTTCTTCGCATACGCCTGATCCGCCAGCTCGCAATAAAACTGGGCGATCATGTCGTCGAGCTTGCGGCCGGATGCGCGCGCGAGCTTGCGCGCGACCGACACCGCCTTCTCCCACTCCTTCTCCTGCTGGTAGATGTGCAGCAGATGGCGCAGGGCCTGCTCGCTGTGCGCGCGGATCTCGGCCAGCTCCAGAAACAGGCTCTCGGCCCGATCCAGCAGGCCGGCCTTGAGGTAGTCCTGTCCGAGCTCGAGCAGCGCGTGCGTGCGCTGGTCCTTGTCCAGCGTCGGCCGGGCGATGAGGTTCTGGTGGACGCGGATGGCGCGCTCGACCTCGCCGCGCCGGCGGAACAGGTTGCCCAGGGCCAGGTGGGTCTCGACGGTGTCCGAATTCACCTCCAACACCTGAATGAAAACCTCGATCGCCTTGTCCGGCTGTTCGTTGAGAAGGAAATTCAGGCCCTTGAAATAGGCGGAGGGCAGGTCGAGCGACCGCTTCGCCTGCCGCCGCTGGTCAAACCGGGCGACGTACCATCCGGAGGCCGCCGCCAACGGCAACAAGAGCCAGAGCAGATCATAGGCGTTAAAGGACATCTTTTATCGGCAGGGTGCGCAGGTTCTGCACTTCCTGTTCCACCTGGCGGATCTCCTTGCGCGCCTGCGCCAGTTGGCGCTGCATGCGCACGACCATGCGCAGGCTCGCCAGGTAGCCGGCGATCATCCCCAGGAGGAAGGTCGTCAACAGCGCCAGCGACAGCGGGCCCGCCCAGCGCCACCCGAAGTAGTAACCGATCTCCACGGCCTGCCGGTTCTGAATCGTGAAGGTGACGCCCACGAACAGGGCGATGATCAGCGCGGTTATATATAGGATCCGCTTCATGGAGCCTCCTCAAGCAAGGGACGAGGTACAAGGTACAAGATACAAGGCATGAGGTACAAGGTACGAGCCCCGCCCCTCGGCCGCGCCTTCCGGGCGTAAAAAAACGGCAGCGGAAACCCGCATGCCGTTTCGCCTCCCGCGCCGGGAGGCCGCCGTGTCAGCCCGCCCCGTCGTTGACGCGCTCCCTCAGCTCCTTACCCGGCTTGAAATGCGGCACAAACTTGTCGGCCACCTGAACCGTGGCGCCCGTCTTCGGGTTGCGGCCCACGCGCGGCGGGCGGTAGTGCAGGCTGAAACTCCCGAAGCCGCGGACCTCGATGCGCTCGCCCGTGGCCAGCGCCGCCGACATCTGCTCCAGCAGTTCCTTGACGGCGAGCTCGATGTCGCGCGGCTGCAGTTGCGGCTGCGTCGCCACCAGCAGATTTATCAGCTCAGATTTGGTCATCATTCTACCTATAGAAAATAAGTAGAAGGATTTCAAGAAGCCTCGGAATTGTCCTGGCCCCCCAGTTTTTCCTTGAGCTTGTCGCCCAGGCTGGAGGTCGCGGCGCCGCCCTTGCGCGCGTATTCCTGCACCGCCTCGGTCTCTTCCTGCATGTCCTTGGCCTTGACCGAGAGCGAGATCTTGCGGCTCTTGCGGTCAATCGTGGTGATCTTGGCCTCGACCGCGTCCCCCTCCTTGAGCACGGAGCGCGCGTCCTCGACGCGGTCGCGCGACAGATCCGAGGCGCGCAGATAGCCCTCGACGTCGTCGGTGAGCTTGATCACCGCGCCCTTGGCCTCGACGCTCGCCACCGTGCCCGTGACGATGGCGCCCTTGCCGTGGCCGGCGACGTAGCTGGAGAACGGATCGCCTTCGATCTGCTTGACGCCGAGCGAGATGCGCTCGCGCTCCGGATCAACCGCGAGAATGACGGCCTCGATCTCGTCGCCCTTCTTGTAATCGCGCACCGCCTCCTCGCCCGGACGACTCCAGGTCAGGTCGGACAGGTGGATCAGGCCGTCTATGCCGCCCTCGAGGCCGACGAAGATGCCGAAATCGGTGATGGACTTGATCTTGCCCTTGATCTTGTCACCCTTATTGTGGTTGGCGGCGAACTCCTCCCACGGGTTGGGCTGGCACTGCTTCATGCCGAGCGAGATGCGGCGCCGCTCGGTGTCAATGTCGAGGATCATCACCTCGACCTCGTCGCCCAGCTGCACCACCTTGGTCGGATGGATGTTCTTGTTGGTCCAGTCCATCTCGGAGACGTGCACCAGGCCCTCGACGCCCGGCTCGATCTCGACGAACGCGCCGTAATCGGTGATGTTCGTGACCTTGCCGAACAGGCGCGTGCCCTCGGGGTAGCGGCGCTGGATGTCCACCCACGGGTCGTCGCCGAGCTGCTTCAGGCCGAGCGAAACGCGGTTACGCTCGCGGTCGTAGCGCAATATCTTGGCCTCGATCTCGTCGCCGATCTTGAGCACCTCGGACGGGTGCTTGACGCGTTTCCAGGCCAGGTCGGTGATGTGCAGCAGGCCGTCTATGCCGCCCAGGTCCACGAACGCGCCGTAATCGGTCAGGTTCTTGACCACGCCCTTGACGATCTGGCCTTCCTCGATGTTGGACAGCAGCGCCTGGCGCTCGGCCGACATCTCCTTCTCCACCACGGCGCGGCGCGAGACCACTACGTTCGCGCGTTTGCGGTCTATCTTGATGACCTTGAATTCTAGATCCTTGCCTTCGAGGTAGCTCGGGTCGCGCACCGGGCGGACGTCAACGAGTGAGCTCGGGAGGAAGGCGCGGATGGCGCCGACGGCGACGGTGAAGCCGCCCTTGACCTTGCCGGTCATGACGCCGGTGATGATGGACTGATTTTCGAAGGCCTGTTCCAGGTCTTCCCAGGCCTTGGCGCGGCAGGCCTTCTCGCGCGACAGCCGGGTCTCGCCGCTGCCGTCTTCCACCGACTCGACCACGACCTCGACCTGATCGCCGATCTTGATGCTCAGCTCGCCGTGGCTGTCTCTGAATTCGTTGGCGGGGATGATGCCTTCCGATTTAAGACCGGCGTGCACGATCACGAAATCGTCGTCTATGCGCACCACCTCGCCGGTGATCAGCTCACCCGGTTGCAGGTGAACTTTGTGCAGACTCTCTTCGAATAGTTGGGCAAAACTTTCAGTCATGGTCTCGGTCAATCCTAAATTGCGGCCGGGGCGCGCTCTCTCGCCTGCGCCCTGCGACAGCCGATGCACGGGATTTTAAGGTACTCGCGAGGTCCCGCTACGCTTCACCGCGCCCGGCGACACCGGACGCCAGCCGTTCAAGCAGCAGCGCGTGGATGCGTTCGACCACCGCGGTTATGCCCTGGGCCGACGTGTCCAGAAGCAGGGCATCGGTCGCGGCTTTCAAGGGCGAGGCCTTCCGCCCGGCGTCACGCGCATCGCGCTCACGAATCTCGTCCAAAAGCCGGCGAAGGTTAACATCGAACCCCTTGTCTTTCAACTGTTTATACCTCCTTTCGGCGCGCACCTCGGCGCTTGCGGTCAGAAATATCTTAAGTATGGCGTCCGGGAACACCACCGTCCCCATATCCCGCCCGTCGGCGACCAGGCCGGGCGGAACGCGCAAGGAGTGCTGTTTATGCAACAACGCCCGGCGCACCTCGGGCCTGGCTGCAAGCAGCGACGCCAGCCGGCCGGCCTCCTCGGTCCGTATCGCATCCCCGACATCGTCGCCGTTAAGAAATACTTTTGGTGGCGCACCAGTTTGGGGCAGAAACTGAATCTCCATCCGATCCACCAGTCCGAGGAGCGTTTCCGTATCATTAATATCAATTCCGTTTTTGATCGCCACAAATCCGAGCGCCCGGTACAGCGCCCCGCTGTCCAGGAAATGCCAGCCGAGCCGCGTGGCCAGGAGCTGGCCCACCGTGCCCTTGCCGGAACCGCTCGGTCCGTCAATGGCGAGGACGGGAACGGGCCCGTGATTGGTGACTGGTGACCCGTGACTCGTTTTGCCGTTCACGATTTACGATTCACGAATCACGATTCACGGTAATCGCCAGCCCCGCCTTAGCGGCCAGCGCGGCGAATCCGGGAAACGACGTATCCACATTCTTGCAATCGCGCACCGTGATCGGCCCGCCCGCGCGCAGCGCGGCGATGGCGAAGGCCATGGCGATGCGGTGATCGCCGTGGCTGTCAATCTCCCCGTCCCGAAACCGGCCGCCCTGGATGACAACGCCGTCGGGCGTCTCGCGCGCGGCGATGCCGAGGCGCTTCAGGCCCTGCGCCATCACCGCGATGCGGTCGGCCTCCTTGACGCGCAGCTCTCCGGCCCCGGTCAGGACCGTCTCGCCTTCGGCGCAGGCGGCGGCGACGAACAGGATCGGGAATTCGTCTATCGCCAGCGGCACCTCACCTTGGGGTATGCGTATTCCGCGCAGGGGCGCGGCACGCACGCGGATGTCGGCGACCGGCTCGCCGCCGATCTCGCGCTGATTGGTCAGCTCGATCTCCGCGCCCATGAGCTTCAGAATATTGAACACGCCGATGCGCGTGGGGTTAATACCCACATGCTCCAGCGTGATGTCCGAGCCGGGGGCGATGCTGGCGCCTACGAGAAGGAACGCCGCCGAGGAAATGTCGGCGGGCACGTCCATGTCGCGCGCCGTGAGCCGGCCGCCGCCGCGCAGGCTCGCGCGCGCCCCGTCCACCTTCACCTCGTAGCCGAAACCGCGCAGCATGCGCTCGGTGTGATCGCGCGTCGGCGCGGGCTCGGTGGCGGCGGTTTCGCCCGCGGCATAGAGGCCCGCGAGCAGCAGCGCCGATTTCACCTGCGCGCTCGCCACCGGCAGCTTGTAATCAATCCCATGCAGCTTCCGGCCGCCATTGATCTTCAACGG
>MFSY01000087.1:6266-6589 GCA_001785175.1 Candidatus Muproteobacteria bacterium RIFCSPHIGHO2_01_FULL_65_16
GCTGGCTCAGGGACGCGTCGCCGATCAGCTCGGAGTCGAACGACTGGCCGGCGAGGATGCCGGCCATGAGGCGCATGGCGGTGCCGGAGTTGCCCATGTCGAGCGGCCGGCCCGGCGCCTTGAGTCCGTGCAAACCCACGCCATGAATCGTGAGCCGTCCCTGGCGCGGGCCATCCAGCGCCACCCCCATGGCGCGAAACGCCGCGATCGTGCACAGCACGTCCTCGCCCTCGAGCAGGCCGGTCACGCGCGTCACGCCGTCGGCGAGCGCGCCCAGCATCACCGCGCGGTGCGAGATGGACTTGTCCCCCGGCACGCGGATG
>MFSY01000088.1:0-2939 GCA_001785175.1 Candidatus Muproteobacteria bacterium RIFCSPHIGHO2_01_FULL_65_16
TTGCGATGGGTGTGGAGCATGGACACCACCGCGACCGCGCCGAGCAGAAACGTGAGCGCGTAGCCGAGACCGTTGCCGTAGTTGGCCGAGGCCAGCAGCAGCACCGCCAGCAGGACGCAGAACATCAGCCCGTGCCGCGTCGGCAGCATGTAGAGCTGCCTGCGGCCGAGGGTGACGACGTCACCAACGTCGTTCGTCATAGACGGACCAACGAATTGCACCGCGGAGACGCGGAGGCGCAGAGAACGTCATGATTAGAAAATCTCCGCGTCTCTGCGCCTCTGCGGTGAGAGCGTCCAGCCTCAAGGGATGGGAACCGACTCGATCAGCCGCCGCACCAGCGTCTCGCGCTGGCCGGCGCCGCCGCCCGCCGGGCGCAGGCGGTGGCCGATGACGGAGGCCGCGACCGCCTGCACGTCCTCGGGCAGGACCATGGCGCGCCCCGCGAGCAGCGCCCAGGCGCGCGCGGCGGCGAGCAGCGCCATGCCGGCGCGCGGCGAGAGCCCCTCGGCGAATTCGGGCGCGCGGCGCGTGGCCTCGGTCAGGTTCTGCACGTAATCGAGCAGCGCGTCGGCGGCGTGGACGCGCGTCGCCTGCTGTTGCAGCGCCAGCAGGCGCGCGCCGTCCAGCACCGGCGCCAGGGACGCCAGCAGCTCGCGCCGGTCGCGCCCCTTGAGCAGGGCGCGCTCGGCGGCGCGGTCCGGATAGCCCATCTCGATGCGCATGAGAAAGCGGTCGAGCTGCGACTCCGGCAGCGGAAAGGTGCCCACCAGGTGATGCGGATTCTGCGTGGCGATGACGAAGAACGGCTCGGGCAGCTTCTGCGTCACGCCCTCGGTCGTGACCTGGCGCTCCTCCATGGCCTCGAGCAGCGCGCTCTGGGTCTTGGGCGTGGCGCGGTTGATCTCGTCCGCCAGCACCAGCCGGGTGAAGATCGGCCCGGGGTGGAACAGAAATTTCTTCGTCTCCGGCTGGTAAATGGAGACGCCGAGGATGTCGGCCGGCAGCAGGTCGCTGGTGAACTGGATGCGCTTGAAGTTCAGCCCCAGCACCTGCGCCAGCACGTGCGCGAGCGTGGTCTTGCCCATGCCCGGCAGGTCTTCGATCAGCAGGTGGCCGCGCGCCAGCAGGCAGGCGAGCGCGAGGCGCAGCTGCGTTTCCTTGCCCAGCACCACCTGGGCGGCGCGCGCCACCACCGCTTCGAGCACGGCGCTCGCCGGCGGGGCCTGTTGTCTTTCGGGTGCCAGGGACATGGGGTCGGGAGACGATGTAAGGGGCGTATTTCATAGTTATAGCCCATGTCCGTGAAACCGCGGCCGGCGGCCTTCCGGGACCGGAGGCGGGCTATGTTATGATCGCCAACCGCGAATTTGACCACCGATTCAGACGCTTGTTCATGCGGCACCCGGAACGCTACGACGTGATCGTCATCGGCGGCGGCCACGCCGGCGCCGAGGCCGCGCACGCCTGCGCACGCATGGGCTCGAAGACCGTGCTCCTGACCCAGAACATCGAGACCATCGGCCAGATGTCGTGCAATCCGGCGATCGGCGGCATCGGCAAGGGCCATCTGGTCCGGGAGATTGACGCCCTCGGCGGCGTCATGGCGCGCGCGACCGACCGCGCCGGCATCCAGTTCCGCGTTCTCAACGCGCGCAAGGGCCCGGCGGTGCGCGCCACGCGCGCCCAGGCCGACCGCGTGCGCTACAAGGCCGCGGTGCGCGGCGTGCTCGAGAACCAGCCGAACCTCACGCTGTTTCAGCAGGCGGTCGAGGACCTGATCATCGAGGGCGGGCGCGTGGCCGGCGCGGTCACGGCCATGGGCGTCGAGTTCCGCGCCCGCGCCGTGGTGCTCACCAGCGGCACCTTCCTCGGCGGCAAGATCCACATCGGCCTCGCCAACTATCAGGGCGGGCGCGCGGGCGACCCGCCGGCGAACGCGCTCGCGGCGCGTCTGCGCGCGCTGCCGTTCCACGCCGGCCGCCTCAAGACCGGCACACCGCCGCGGCTCGACGGCCGCACGGTTGATTATTCGGTCATGCAGGAGCAGCCGGGCGACGAACCGACGCCGGTGTTCTCGTTCATGGGCGCGCGCGACGAGCACCCGCGCCAGGTGAGCTGCCACATCACGTACACCAACGAGCGCACGCACGAGATCATCCGCTCCGGCCTCGACCGCTCGCCGCTGTACACCGGCGTCATCGAGGGCGTCGGGCCGCGCTACTGCCCCTCGGTCGAGGACAAGGTCGTGCGCTTCGCCGACAAGGAGCGGCACCAGATCTTCGTCGAGCCCGAGGGGCTCGACACGCACGAGGTCTATCCGAACGGGATCTCCACGAGCCTGCCGTTCGACGTGCAGTGGGCGCTGGTGCGCACGATCCCGGGCTGCGAGCACGCCGTCATCACGCGCCCGGGCTACGCCATCGAGTACGACTATTTCGATCCGCGCGACCTGAAGCCCACGCTCGAGACGAAGAGCGTCGCCGGCCTTTTTTTCGCCGGCCAGATCAACGGCACCACCGGTTACGAGGAGGCCGCGGCCCAGGGCCTGATCGCCGGCGTCAACGCCGCGCTCCAGGTACAGGAGCAGGAGCCGTGGTGGCCGCGGCGCGACCAGGCCTACATCGGCGTGCTCATTGACGATCTCATCACGCGCGGCGTGACCGAGCCCTACCGCATGTTCACCTCGCGCGCCGAGTACCGCCTCTCGCTGCGCGAGGACAACGCCGACCTGCGCCTGACCGAGACCGGGCGGCGCCTGGGGCTCGTGGACGACGCGCGCTGGCGCCGCTTCCACGACAAGCGCGCGACGATCGAGCGCGAGCGCGCCCGGCTGGCCGCGACCTGGCTGCGCCCCGAGGACCTGCCCGCGGCCGCGGCGGCGCGCCTGTTCGGCCCGGCGGGCGGGCGCGCGCGCCTGCTCGATCTGCTGCGCCGTC
>MFSY01000088.1:2966-12468 GCA_001785175.1 Candidatus Muproteobacteria bacterium RIFCSPHIGHO2_01_FULL_65_16
GAAGAGACCGCCCTGCCGGAGGACCTCGATTACCACAATGTCCACGGCCTGTCGGTGGAGGCGCGTCAGAAGCTCGCCGCTCACCGCCCCGCCACCCTCGGGCAGGCGGCGCGCATATCCGGCGTCACCCCGGCCGCGATCTCGCTCCTGCTCGTGCATCTCAAGCGCCGGCGCGCCTGACGCGCCCGCCGCCGCCGGCATTGGCTACAATGGGAGGTAGCGCCGGTGGTTCAGGCCCGGCTTTCAAGCAAACGCAGCACCCGCGTGGAGGACGATCATGCCCAGCAGCGCCGGAAACGATGTGGTCCGCTATCTCATTCTGCTTCTGATCGCCGGAAACCTTTTCGCCCTGGCCGTCGGCGTGATGATGCTGCTCGCGCCGGCGCGGCTGAACGCCTGGTTCAACGTGACCGACAGGCTGATCTCGATGCGCCGGCTCACCAAGCCGCTCGACGTGATGCGCGACACCGACACCACCCTGTTCCGGTATTCGCGCGTCCTCGGCGCGGCCATGCTCGCGGGCGCGGTTTTCATCCTGATCAAGGGCGGATTGTTCTTCTCCCGCCTCGACGTGGTCGAGGGCTGGCGGTTGCTGGCGCGCTTCTTCGCCGCCGGCGGGCCCAACCCAGCCTGGGAGGCGCTGTGGCTGGCGCTCGGCGTCTTCATCGTGTTCGGCGCGCTGCTCGCCCTCGTCGTCGGCGGCCTGATGCTGTTTCGGCTCGAGACCCTGCGGCGCTGGTCGGAAGCCGCCAACCGCTGGTTTTCCACGCGCCGCGCGTTCAAGCCGCTGGCCGTGACGAATCTCGGATTGGTCCAACACGTGCGCGCCAAGCCGCAGCTCTGGGGCGGGATCATCGCCGCGGCCGCGCTCTACAGCCTCGTCATGCTGGTCTGGTTCGCGCGCGCCGTTTTTTAGCGCGCGCCGTCCCCCGCGGTTAAAATGACGCCCGCCGGCGCCGCGACGCGGCGCCGGCGGGTTGATTTGTCCAGCAGGTTGTTGAAAAACTTGTTTTTCAACAACCTGCGGTGCGGTCGAGGGTAGGGGGCGCGTGGATCTCGAAAAAAAACTGCACCAGGGCCTGCAGGCCATGGGCCTCGAGCTGCCCGCCGCCGCGCGCCGCCAGCTCGTGGAATACCTGCGCCTGCTGGAAAAATGGAACCGCGCCTATAACCTCACCGCGGTGCGCGAGATCGAGCAGATGGTGCCGCGCCACCTGCTCGACAGCCTGGCGGCCCTGCCGTGGCTCAAGGGGCCGCGGATAATAGACATCGGCACCGGCGCCGGCCTGCCCGGCATCCCGCTCGCCGTGGCGCGCCCCGACCTCAGCTTCACCCTGCTCGACAGCAACGCCAAGAAGATCCGCTTCGTCACCCAGGCGGCGCACGCGCTCGGCCTCAAAAACGTCGCGGTCGTCCGGGAGCGCGCGGAGAAATTCCAGCCGGAGGAAAAATTCGATACCCTCGTCACTCGCGCCTTCGCCGCCATTCCTGATATGCTGATCGCCACCCGCCATCTATGCGCCCTGGGCGGGCGGTTTCTGGCCCTGAAGGGGGTGCCGCCGCGGGAAGAGCTGGCGGCGCTGCCCGGTGGATACCGGGCGGAAGTGCAGGCGCTGGACGTGCCCGGGCTGGAGGCCGCGCGGCATCTGATCATAATTACACGGGATTGAGAGGAGCGGTGCGCCCGATGGGCAAGACACTGGCGATAGCCAACCAGAAAGGCGGGGTCGGCAAGACCACGACCAGCATCAACCTGGCCGCCTCGCTCGTGAAGACCCGCCGGCGCGTGCTGCTCGTGGACATTGACCCCCAGGGCAACGCCACCATGGGCAGCGGCGTCGCCAAGGAGGAGGCGCGCGCCTCGACCTACGAGGTGCTGATCGGGATCGAGCCGATCGAAAACGCGCGCGTCGCCACCGAAGGCGGCTACGACATCGTGCCCGCGAACAGCCGCCTGTCCGGCGCCGAGGTCGAGCTCGTGGAGCTCGACCGGCGCGAGCAGCGGCTGCGCACCGCGCTCGAGTTCGCGCACAAGGAATACGACTACGTCCTCATAGACTGCCCGCCGGCGCTCAACCTCCTGACCGTGAACGCCCTGGTCGCGGCCCAGGCGGTGCTGATCCCGATGCAATGCGAGTACTACGCGCTCGAGGGCCTGACCGCCCTGGTCAACACCATCCGCAAGATCCGCGAGACCCTGAACCCGCGGCTCCAGATCGAGGGGCTGCTGCGCACCATGTTCGACCCGCGCAACAACCTCGACAACGAGGTCTCGGCGCAGCTCAAGCAGCACTTCGGCGACAAGCTCTACCGCACCATCATCCCGCGCAACATCCGCCTGGCCGAGGCGCCGTCCCACGGGCGGCCGGTGCTCACCTACGACATGAAGTCCTCCGGCGCGCAGGCGTATCTCGCGCTCGCGGGCGAGATCCTGCGCCGCGAAGAAGAGGCGGCCGCCGCATGATCGCGAAGAAGCCGAGGCTCGGCCGCGGGCTGGACGCCCTGCTCGGCGTCTACGAGCCGGCGAAGGACAAGGAAGAGCTCAAGATGCTGCCGCTCGACATGTTGCAGCGCGGCAAGTATCAGCCGCGCACGCACATGGACAAGGAGGCGCTCAACGAGCTCGCGGCCTCGATCAAGGCCCAGGGCGTGGTGCAGCCGATCGTGGTGCGCGGCCTGCCCGCGGGCAACTACGAGATCGTCGCCGGCGAGCGCCGCTGGCGCGCGGCCCAGATCGCCGGCCTCGAGACCATCCCGGCGGTGGTGCGGCGGATCCCGGACGAGGCGGCGATCGCGATCTCGCTCATCGAGAACATCCAGCGCGAGAACCTGAATCCGGTCGAGGAGGCGAACGCCCTGCAGCGCCTGATTGACGAATTCGGCATGACCCACCAGAAGGCGGCCGAGGCCGTCGGTCGCTCGCGCGCCGCGGTGACCAACTTGCTGCGGCTGCTCACGCTCAACGCCGACGTGCGCGAGATGCTGGAGAAGGGACGCATGGACATGGGCCACGCGCGCGCCCTGCTCGCGCTCGCGGGCAAGTCGCAGAGCCAGGCGGCGCGCTCGGTGGTGGACCGCGGGCTCTCGGTGCGCGAGACCGAGACCCTGGTGCGGCGCCTGCTGGAACAACCGAATCGCAAGGGCGCGCGCGGCCGCGTGGACCCGGACGTGCGCACCCTCACCCAGAAGCTTTCGGACAAGCTCGGCGCCAAGGTGCGCATCAATCACGGGCGCAAGGGCAAGGGCAAGCTCACCATCGAATACAACAGCCTGGACGAGCTCGAGGGGATTCTGGCGCGGATCCGTTAAGGAACCCTTGAATAAAAGTTATCATCGCAAAGCCGCGAAGAACGCAAAGATTTTTCCGTTGATTATCCGATGCTTTTCTTTGCGTCCTTGGCGTCTTTGCGGCAAATAATCATATTTAAAGTTGAGGCGGCGGCGGATCAATACTATATAAGGGGAATCCAGGGGAATCCGCGATGCGCGGCCGGAGGCGCGATCCATGAGAAAAATGGCGGTCCTGTTGCTGATCGGCCTGTTTCAGTTGCCGGCGGCCACGCACGCCCGGGACGCGGCCGAGCTCGAGCAGCTGCGCCAGGCGGCCGAGCAGGGCGACCCCGACGCCCGCTATGAGATGGGCGTGCTCTATGAGTACGGTTTCCAGCTCCCCAAGAACAAGCCGCCGGCGCTCGCCTGGTACATGCTGGCCGCGAATCAGGGGCATGCCCGGGCGGCGCGCAAGCGCGACGCGCTCAAGGGTGCAATGACGGCCGCGGAGGTGGCCGAGGCCGAGCGGCTGATGCTGGAATACGCCGGCCGGAAGGCCGCGCCGGCGCTGGTCCCCCCCGCCGCGCCTCCCGCCGAGTCTCCGGACGACGCGCCTTCTACGCCCGACCAGCCTCCGGCGCGCTGACCCGCGCAAAAAGCCATAACACTTATTTATCCGTCTATATTGACCACCTTTTGGTCTGAATTTATACTTCGCCGCCTTTGCTAAGACCCCTCTGCGGATTTGGCCGGCCAGACGATACAAATCAAAGGCAGGGCCGGCGCGTGACCGCTGACGCGGATGCGTTGCGCGAGGGGATCCGCCGGGTTGTGCTCACCCAGGTATTGATCACACTCAGCGTCGCCGCCGTTTTCTGGTACGTCCGGGATCGGCACCAGGCGCTGGCTGCGCTTTACGGCGGCGCGGCCGCGCTCTTGAGCGGCGTCTGGCTTGCGCGCGGCGTGCGGCGGGCGGGGGCGCGGCCCGATCAGGGCGGCATCCTGGGCGCGCTGTACGCCAACGCCGTCGTGCGCTATGCGGCGGCCATCCTGTTGCTGGGCCTGGGACTGGGCTGGTTGCGGCTGGCGCCCGTGCCGCTCGTGTGTGCGTTCGCCGCCGCCCAGCTCGGGGTTCTGGCGCACATCCGCCGCGCCTAGGGCGGCGTGGTCGGGCCGGAATAAAATTTAGCGTTTTCGATTTTGCGGGATTGAGACCATGACGGGCGAAACTCTGACCTCGTCGGAATACATCAAGCACCATCTGCAGAACCTGACCTTCGGCCGGCTTCCGGACGGCGCCTGGGGCGTCGCCGCCAACCACGAGGAGGTGCAGCAGATGGGTTTCTGGGCGGTGCATCTCGATACCCTCGGCTTCTCCCTCGGCCTCGGGCTCGTGTTCCTGTTCCTGTTTCGGCTGGCGGCCAAGCGCGCCACGGCCGGCGTGCCCGGCGGGTGGCAGAACTTCGTCGAATGGGTGGTGGAGTTCATTGACGGCACCGTGCGCGGCTCCTTCAGCGGGCGCAACCCCCTGGTCGCGCCGCTCGCGCTCACCATCTTCGTTTGGATCTTCCTCATGAATTTTATGGACCTGATGTCCATTGACCACGTGCCCCAGGCCGCGCACGCGGCCGGCGTGCCGTTCCTCAAGGTTGTGCCGACCACCGATCCCAATGTGACCTTCGGCATGGCGCTCGCGGTGTTCGCGCTGATCTTGTTCTACAGCGTCAAGATCAAGGGCCTCGGCGGCTTCCTCGGGGAGCTTACCATGCAGCCGTTCCAGGCCAAGTCGTGGCCGATGAGGCTGGTGTTCCTGCTGCCCAACCTGTTTCTCGAAACCGTCAACCTGATCGCCAAGCCGATCTCGCTGGCGCTGCGACTGTTCGGCAACATGTACGCCGGCGAGATGATCTTTATTCTGATCGCCGTGATGTACGGCGCCGGCTGGCTGCTCGGCCCCTTTGCCGGGCTGCTGCAGCTCGGCTGGGCCATCTTCCACATCCTGATCATCACGCTGCAGGCGTTCATCTTCATGGTGCTCACGGTCGTGTATCTCGACATGGCGCATCAGGAACATCACTGACCGGTTTCATCCATTTCTGAACTTTCAACAGGAGACACACATGGAATCATCGTTGCTGTATATCGCCGGCGCCATCATGATGGGCCTGGGCGCGCTCGGCGCGGCCGTGGGCATCGGCATCCTCGGCGGGCGCTTCCTCGAGGGCGTGGCGCGCCAGCCGGAGCTGATCCCGACGCTGCGCACCCAGTTCTTCATCGTCATGGGCCTGGTGGACGCGGTGCCGATGATCGCCGTCGGTATCTCCATGTACATCCTGTTCGCGGTCGTGGGCGGCTAGGCCGCGGCGGTGTAATTCATTGAAACCGCAGATGGACGCAGATTCAAATCTACAGCTGCACGCGGATAATTGATCGGCCAACGCGTGCATCTGCGGACAGACAGTCAAAATGAGGCATTGAACGAAGTGACGCCATGAACATCAACGCAACCTTGATCGGGCAGTCCATCGCGTTTTTCCTGTTCGTGTGGTTCTGCATGAAGTTCATCTGGCCGCCGCTCACGCGGGCGCTGGACGAGCGCAAGCGCACCATCGCCGACGGCCTGGCCGCGGCCGAGAGGGGCAAGCGCGAGCAGGAACTGGCGGAGAAGCGCGCGCTCGAGGTCCTGAAGAAGGCCAAGGGCGACGCGGCCGAGGTGATCGCGCACGCGGAGAAGCGCGCCGGCGAGATCGCCGATGAGGCCAAGAACCAGGCCAAGGTCGAGGCCGAGCGCATCCTCGTCGCCGCCCGCGCCGACATAGACCAGGAGCTGAACCGCGCCAAGGAGAACCTGCGGCGCGCGGTGGCGGAGCTGGCGGTGGCCGCCGCCGGCAAGATCCTGGAAAAGGAGATAGACGCCAAGGCGCACGCCAAGCTGCTCGACGCCCTGGTGAAACAGCTCTAAGGAACCGTTCATGGCCGAGAAGACGACCGCCGCCCGCCCCTACGCCGAAGCCGTGTTCCGGCTCGCGTCCGCGCGCGGCGAGCTCAAGGCCTGGTCCGAGATGCTCGGCTTCGCCGCCGGCGTGGCCGCCGATCCCGCCATGGTGCGGCTCGCCTTCGATCCCAAGATCGGGCGCGCGCGCCTGACCGAGCTGTTCCTGGACGTGTGCGGCGAGCGGCTCACGGCCGAGGCCGGCAACTTCATCCGGCTGCTGATCGAGAACCGGCGCCTCACGCTGTTGCCCGAGATCACGGCGCTCTACGAGGGCCTGCGCGCCGAGGCCGAGAAGCGGCTCGAGGCGACCATCGTCTCGGCCTATCCGCTCGAGGAGGCGCAGCTCAAGAACATCGAGCAGGCCCTGAAGCGCAAATTCGGGCGCGAGGTCCATCTGGTTCCACAAGTGGACAAGGCGCTGCTCGGCGGCGTGGTCATCCGCTGCCGGGACCTCGTAATTGACGGCTCCGCCACCGGTCGCCTGCGCGAGCTCGCCTCGCATTTAAGTCACTAAGGAAGTTCTGATTAAATATGATTATTTGCCGCAAAGACGCGAAGGACGCAAAGAAAAGCATCGGATAATCAAAAGATTTCTTTGTCTTCTCTGCGCCTTTGCGGTGAGAAATAGTTTTTTGGGGACTTATTCAAAACTTCCCTAAGGAAGTTATGATTTAAAAATGCTTTTCTTTGCGCTCTTTGCGTCTTTGCGTCGAAAACTAATATAGATACTTTGGGAATGCAGCCATGCAACTGAATCCTTCCGAAATCAGCGATCTGATCAAGGCCAGAATCGAGAAGTTCGAGGCCAAGGCCGAGGCGCGCAACGTGGGCACCGTGGTCGCGCTCACCGACGGCATCGCGCGCATCCACGGGCTCGCCGACGTGATGCAGGGCGAGATGATCGAGTTCCCCGGCGACACCTTCGGGCTCGCGCTCAACCTCGAGCGCGACTCGGTCGGCGCCGTGATCATGGGCGAGTACACGCACATCAGCGAGGGCGACACGGTCAAGACCACCGGCCGCATCATGGAGGTGCCGGTCGGCCCCGAGCTGATCGGGCGCGTGGTGGGCGCCCTCGGCCAGCCGATTGACGGCCGCGGGCCGATCAAGACCAAGCAGACGAGCCCGATCGAGAAGGTCGCCCCGGGCGTGATCGCGCGCCAGTCGGTGAGCCAGCCGGTGCAGACCGGCCTTAAGTCCATTGACTCGATGGTGCCGATCGGGCGCGGCCAGCGCGAGCTCATCATCGGCGACCGCCAGACCGGCAAGACCGCGCTCGCCATAGACACCATCATCAACCAGAAGGGCACCGGGGTCGTGTGCATCTACGTCGCCATCGGCCAGAAGGCGTCGTCGGTGGCGAACGTCGTGCGCAAGCTCGAGGAGCACGACGCCATGGGCCACACCATCGTGGTCGCGGCGACCGCGGCCGAGTCCGCGGCCATGCTGTACCTCGCGCCCTACTCCGGCTGCTCCATGGGCGAGTACTTCCGCGACAACGGCCAGGACGCGCTCATCATCTACGACGACCTCACCAAGCAGGCCTGGGCCTACCGCCAGATCTCGCTGCTGCTGCGCCGCCCGCCGGGGCGCGAGGCCTATCCCGGCGACGTGTTCTATCTGCACTCGCGGCTGCTCGAGCGCGCCTCGCGCCTCAACGCCGAGTACGTCGAGAAGATCACCGGCGGCAAGGTGAAGGGCAAGACCGGCTCGCTCACGGCGCTGCCGATCATCGAGACCCAGGCCGGCGACGTGTCAGCGTTCGTGCCGACGAACGTGATCTCGATCACCGACGGCCAGATCTATCTCGACACCGACCTGTTCAACGCCGGCATCCGGCCGGCGATCAACGCCGGGCTCTCGGTGTCGCGCGTCGGCGGCGCGGCCCAGACCAAGATCGTCAAGAAGCTCGGCGGCGGCGTGCGCCTGGCGCTGGCGCAGTACCGCGAGCTCGCGGCCTTCGCCCAGTTCGCCTCCGACCTCGACGCCGCCACGCGCAAGCAGCTCGACCGCGGCCAGCGCATCACCGAGCTCATGAAGCAGCCGCAGTACTCGCCCATGAGTGTGGCGCAGATGGCCTGCTCGCTCTTCGCCGTGAACGAGGGTTTTCTCGACGACGTGCCGGTCAACAAGGTGCGCCCGTTCGAGGACGCGCTCCAGTCATACTTGAAATCGCAGCACGGCGCGCTCATGGACCAGATCAACCAGAAGCCGGAGTACAGCGACGACGTCGCGGCCAAGCTCAAGGCCGCGCTCGAAGACTTCAAGAAGACGCATACGTGGTAATTTAAGTAGCAAGTGGCAAGTTACAAGTAGCAAGTAAGAGGGATTGACTTGCTTTTGACCTGCTACTTGGAACTTGCTGCTTGGAACTGAATTTATGGCCGTCGGCAAAGAGATACGCAAGAAGATCAAGTCCATCCAGAACACGCAGAAGATCACGCGTGCGATGGAGATGGTCGCGGCCAGCAAGATGCGCCGCGCCCAGGAGCGCATGCAGGCGGCGCGTCCGTACGCGGCCAAGATCCGCAACGTCATCGGTCACCTGCACCGCGCGCGCCCGGAGTACAAGCACCCGTTCGTGCTTGAGCGCGAGGCCAGGCGCGTCGGTATCATCATCGTGACCTCGGACCGGGGCCTGTGCGGCGGCCTGAACGCCAACCTGATGCGCGCCGCCGTCGCCGCCATGAAGGAGTGGCACGACAAGAAATGCGTGCTCGACGTTTGCACCGTGGGGACCAAGGGCTTTGCGTTTTTCAAGCGCCTGGGGGCGAACATCGTCTCCCACGCCGCGCACCTCGGCGATGCGCCGCGGCTCGAGGACCTGATCGGCGCGGTCAAGGTGATGCTCGACGCCTACGCCGGGGGCGAGCTCGACCGGCTGTATTTTCTGTACAACCGGTTCGTCAACACCATGGCGCAGAAGCCGGAGCTTACGCAGCTGCTGCCGCTGCCGGACACGGAGTTCGACGGCGACAAGCTCGCGCATTACTGGGACTATATCTACGAGCCGGACGCGAGGGACGTGCTCGACGACCTGTTGACGCGCTACATCGAGTCGCTCGTCTACCACGGCGTGATCGAGAACATCGCCTGCGAGCAGTCGGCGCGCATGGTGGCGATGAAGGCCGCCTCGGACAACGCCGGGACGCTCATAGACGACCTGAAGCTGCGGTACAACAAGGCGCGCCAGGCGGCGATCACGCAGGAGATCTCGGAGATCGTCGGCGGCGCCGC
>MFSY01000089.1:0-83 GCA_001785175.1 Candidatus Muproteobacteria bacterium RIFCSPHIGHO2_01_FULL_65_16
ATTTCGCCAACACCACGGCCGATCGCACCCGGCTGCTCAAGAAGCTCATCAAGTTTCCCGGCCTCACCGTCAGCCTGGAGGCC
>MFSY01000089.1:317-480 GCA_001785175.1 Candidatus Muproteobacteria bacterium RIFCSPHIGHO2_01_FULL_65_16
GCACTCACGCGCCAGAAGGCCGCCGCCAAGAACCAGTTGCACGCCTTGTCGGTGGCCGCCGGCACTCCCCCGGCGGTACGGCGGGATCTACAGTTGGCGATTGCGCAACTCGAGGAACGCATCGCGGCACTCACCCAGGAGGGCCGCACATTTATTGACGCCC
>MFSY01000089.1:509-5710 GCA_001785175.1 Candidatus Muproteobacteria bacterium RIFCSPHIGHO2_01_FULL_65_16
CTGCTAACCATCAAGGGCATCGCACAAACCAGCGCCATTGCCCTGCTGGGCGAATTGCTGTTACTGCCCGCGGGACTGACCCACAAACAATGGGTCAAGTTCGCCGGCCTCGATCCGCGCCACTTCCAATCCGGCACCAGTATCGAGAAACGCGCGCGTATCTCCAAGTCCGGCAACCGCTACATCCGTCACGCGTTGTACATGCCGGCACTCAGCGCCAAGGCCCACGACCCCCATGTTAAGGCCTTCTTTGAGCATCTGCTCGTCAACGGCAAGACCCCGCTGCAGGCGGTCTGTGCCGTCATGCGTAAACTGCTCCACGCCATCCATGGAATGTTGCGGAACAACCAACCGTTCGACAACACGCGTTTCTATGCCATCCCGGTCTAGATCGCACGACCTTGCAAGAAAAACAGTTGACGGCGAACAGAGTATCTACATCGAAACCATTTTGAGATAGGTTCTAGGCTGCTGGATCACAGCCAGTAGAAATAAACGAACACCAGCACCCCCGGCGCGACCACCACGAAGTTCCAGTACCAGGCGACGCCGTCGAGGCCGAAATGCCGTTCCGGCGTGAAATGTCCGATAAGCTCGCGGAACAGGATCACGAGCAGCATGACCAGGCCGAAGACCAGGTGCAGCCCGTGCACGCCGGTCAGCGTGTAGAACATCGTGCCGTAGGCGCCGGTGCCGATCAGCACCCCGAGGTCGTAGGCGTGGCCGTATTCCAGGAGCTGCTGGACCAGGAACGTCGCACCCAGGACGATCGTCAACAGCAGGCCGGCCGTCATCTGGCCGCGATTGTTCTTGATCAGTCCCGCCCGCGCCCAGGCGGCGGTCGCGGCCGAGATCAGAAGCAGCAGCGTGTTCACCGCCGGCACGCCCCAGGCGTTCAGCGGCGTGAACGGCTTGCCCGCCGGTCCGCTGGACGGCCACTTGCCCTCGAAGCCAGGCCAGAGCAGGTCGGCGGCGTGCAGCCCCGGCAGCGCGAAGCCGCGCGTGTACAGGAGCGCGGCGAGGAACGCGGCGATGAACATGAGCTCGGCCGCGATGAAGTAGCCCATGCCGATGCGGAACGAGCGGTCCTCCCACTCGTGATACCGCCCGGTCTCGTTCTCGCCGATTATCCGGCCGATCCAGGCGATGGCGCCGTAAACGGTCACCAGCGCGCCCGTCAGCAGCGACGGCGTCGCGAGCGCCAGCGAATTCAGCTTGAGGACAAACCCGAGCGCCAGGAAAAACAGGCCGGCGTTCACCACCGCCGGATACGCGCTGGGGTCGGGGACGTAGTAGTGCAGTTCGTTCCTGGCCTTCGCCATGTCGGTCTCCTGTGACGTCACGAGCCGTCTTCGATCGGGTAGAAGGCGTACGACAGGGCGAGCGCCCGCACCTCCGCCGGCAGTTCCGGACTGATGAAGAAGGTCACGGCCATCTCCCTGGTCTCGCCCGGGGCCAGTTGCTGGCGCTTGAAGCAGAAGCAGTCCACCTTCTTGAAGTGCCGCGCCGCCCATCCCGGACTCACGCTCGGCACCGCCCGGCCGCTGAGCGGCCGGTCGGTCGGGTTCTTGACGTAGTAGGCGACGGTGACCATCTCGCCCGGATGGACCCGGAGCCTGTTGCGCTTGGCGCCGAATTCCCAGCTCAGCCCCGGCATCGCGTTCCCGGCGAGCTCGACCGTCACCCAGCGCGCGGCGTCGGCCGTCCCTGGCGCTACTGCTCCTGCGGAAACCGCGCCGCCGGTCTTGCCGTTCAGGCCGGTGACCGCGCAGAACACGTCATAGAGCGGCACCAGCGCGAAGCCCAGGCCGCCGGCCGCGACCGCCGCCAGCACCAGCCGGCGCGCCAGTCGTCTATTCGCCTGTCGAATCGCCGCATCCATGTTTATGACCAGTCCTTGAACCATGCGAACAGGTACATCGCCAGTGCGAGCGCGGCCAGCATCACGGCCAGGAGCCAGTTGACCCGCCTGCGCTCCCGCTGGACCTGATCCATCAATACCCCCATGACGCCCGGCCCCGGTTTCATTTCACCACCGGCGGCGTCGTGAAGCTGTGATACGGCGGCGGCGAGGGCAGCGTGAACTCCAGCCCCTCCGCGCCTTCCCACACCCGGTCGGTGGCGCGCGCGCCCCGGCCGCGGATGCTCTGCACGATGTTATAGAGGAACAACAACTGCACGGCGCCGAGCAGGAAGGCGCCGACGGACGAGATCACGTTGAACTCGGTGAATCTGAGCGCGTAGTCCGCGACGTGGCGCGGCATGCCGTCCAGCCCGGCGAAAAATTGCGGTACGAAGGTGACGTTGAAGAAAACCAGGGTCAGCCAGAAGTGCAGCCGGCCGAGCTTCTCGTCGTACATGTAGCCGGTCATCTTGGGCAGCCAATAGTAGGCCGCCGCCATCATCACGAGAACCGCGGTCCCGAAAAACGGGTAATGGAAGTGCGCCACCACGAAATAGGAGTTGTGGTACTGCGCGTTGGCCGCGACGTCAGGCAGCACCAGGCCGGTCAGCCCGGCGATGCCGAACATCGCGATGGCGCCGAGGGCGAACAGCATCGGCGTCTCGAAGGTCATCGAGCCGCGCCAGATCGTGGCGATCCAGCAAAAGATGAGCACCGCGGTCGGGATCGAGACCGACATGGTGGCGTACATGAAATACAGGTTGCCCGCGAGCGGCATGCCGGAGGTCAGCATGTGGTGCGCCCAAACGATGGAGCCGAGAATCCCCACGCCCCAGAACGCGTAGATCTGGGCCTTGTAGCCGTAGACCGGCTTGCGCGCGAACGTGGCGAGGATGTGCGGGAGCAGGCCCCAGAACGGCAGCACCACGATATAGACCTCGGGGTGGCCGAAGAACCAGAAGATGTGCTGGAACATGATCGGATCGCCGCCGCCGGCGGCGATGAAGAAGTGGGTGCCGAAGTGGCGGTCGGTCAGGAGCATGGTGACCACGGCCGACAGCACCGGCAGCACCAGCACGATCAGGACGGCGGTGACCAGCCACGACCACACGAACAGCGGCATCTTCGTCAGCGTCATGCCGGGCGCGCGCATGTTGAAGACGGTGACGATGACGTTGATCGCCCCCGACACCGACGAGATACCCAGCAGATGGACCGCCAGGATGGTGAAGTCCATGCCGATCCCGGCCTGCAACGACAGCGGCGAGTTGTGCAGGGTCCAGCCGCCGGCCGCGGCCCCGTCGCCGACCCCGAAGAAGGCCAGGAAGAACGGCAGCAACAGCATGACCGCCGCCGGCGGCAGGATCCAGAAGCCCCAGTTGTTGACGCGCGGCAGCGCCATGTCGGGCGCGCCGATCATGAGCGGGATCAGGTAATTGTTGAGGCCGGTGGCGGCCGGCATGATCGCGCCGAACACCATGACCAACCCGTGCAGGGTGACCAGCTGGTTGTAAAGGTTGGGGTCCAGCACTTGCAGGCCGGGCAGCAGCAGCTCGGCGCGCACCAGCAGGATCATCACGCCCCCGACGAGGAACATGACGAGGGCGAAGGTCAGATAGAGCGTGCCGAGGTCCTTGTGATTGGTCGTGGTCAGCCAGCGCCAGAGGCCGGTCGGATGCCCGTGCTGCGTGTCGTGTGAAGCCGCGTTTGTCGCCGCCGTCATGTTGCTCCCCTTTCAGCGCAAGGATTTGACCAGCGCCGGCTGGACCGTGTCGCCCATGTTGTTGCCGAAGGAATTGCGCTCGTACGTCGCGACCGCGGCGATGTCGGCGTCGGACAGCGTGTTCTTGAACGCCTGCATCGCGGTGCCCGGCTTGCCGTTCATCACCCGGTCGAGATGGCCGTCCTTGATCAGACGGCCGTTCATGTCCACGAACGGGCCGTTGACGATCTTGCTCCCCGCGAGCGCCGGGAACGCGCCCGGAATCCCCTTGCCGTTGGGCTGATGGCAGGCGGCGCAGATCTTGTCGTAGACGCCGCGGCCCTGGCGCGTCAACTCGTCCTTGGTCCAGACCTTGCCCGCGGCGGCGGCGACCTTGGCGGTCTCGCCCTTCTTCCGCGCCACCCACTGCGCGTATTGGTCCGGCGACACCGCCTCGACCACGATCGGCATGAACGCGTGCTCGCGGCCGCACAGCTGGGAGCACTGCCCGCGGTAGACGCCGGGCTTTTCGATTTTCATCCAGGTCTCGCGCAGGAAGCCGGGCACGGCGTCGCGCTTGACCCCGAACGCCGGCACCCACCAGCCGTGGATGACATCGGTGGACATGATCAGCACGCGCACCTTCTTGCCGACCGGCAGCACCACCGGATTGTCCACCTCGAGCAGGTAGTTCTCGCCCTTGGGCGCGCGGTTGGATATCTGATCCTTCGGCGTCGCCAGCATGCTGACGAACTTTATGCCTTCCTCCGGATATTCGTATTGCCATTTCCACTGACTCGCGGTCACCTTGAGCACCATGTCGGCGTCGGTCCTGGTGTCCTCCATGGTGGCGGCGGCGTGATAGGCGGGGATGCCGATGACGACGTAATCAATGATAAGCAGGCCGACAAACGGCGCGATCACCCACAGCCATTGGGCGCGCGTACCGGGCTTCGTGAACGCGGCCGGCTTGTAGCCCCGGCTCCGGCGGTGCTTGACGAGGGAATAGACCATGATCCCCAGGGCCGCGAGGAACAGGGCGATGATGATCAGCATGAATTCGTTGTGCACCCGCATGGTGTCCCGCGCGAGCGGCGTGACCGCCTCGGGGAGATTGAAGGAATACTCGGCGCGGGTGAGAACTGGCAGGGCCGCAAGCAAAATTCCGGTAATCAAGGACGGCGATTTTTTCTTGAACATCCGGCGTTCCTATTCCGTTATTTAGCGACTTAGACTTATTCTAAAGTACACAATATGTTCGGGTGAATCAACTTTGAAATTCTCTATGAATCCATGAGTTTTATTCACTGATTCTGATCAATTCTGGAAAATATTTGTATTTTCAGGACATTATCGGGCTGTTTGAGCCTGGAACCCGGCCGCCAAGTTTGACAAAAATAAAAAAGCCCCCTCCGTGTGGAGGGGGCCGTTACTGCCTACTAATCACCAGTCACCAGTCACTGATCGCCAGTCACCATTTCCAGCTTACCGCCACGGCGGCGGGTTGGGACGGGTGGAGATGCCATTGCCACCCGTATCGGTGCACGCACCGACAACCGCGACCTTACCGGTTGTCGTGGTCACGATGGGCACATC
>MFSY01000090.1:0-6207 GCA_001785175.1 Candidatus Muproteobacteria bacterium RIFCSPHIGHO2_01_FULL_65_16
GTGCGGGTTTACGACAGATCCGCTTTCACGATCTACGCCACACTTACGCGAGCTTGATGATCGCGAGCGGCGAGCACCCGAAATACATCCAGTCGCAGATGGGTCACTCCTCGATCAAGGTGACCATGGACGTTTACGGCCACCTCATGCAAACGACGAATCGCCAGGCCGCCGACAAGCTCGCGCTGCTGGCGCTCGGCGAGAAAAGGTTGAGCGATTCAGTCAGTAGCAAAGTGGTAGCAACCAACGAGGCGCTCAACGAGGAAAACTCGCAAGTGATTGAAATGAATGGTGGGCCGTGCAGGAGTCGAACCTGCGACCAACTGGTTAAAAGCCAGCTGCTCTACCGACTGAGCTAACGGCCCGAAAACAGACAGGCACGAGGGGCGAGGATCGAGAGACGAGAGAGAGGAAGAAACTTCGCTCAGTCGCGCCTTGCCGCAGCAGGCATCTCGTATTTCGTCCCTTGCGTCGGGAGGCGGCATTATCCGGAGCGCCTCCGGGGCTGTCAAATGGAAAAACAAAAGGGCCCGTGCGGCGGGCCCATCGTTTTTTGCCGCGGCGCGGCGCGACGAACCTCAGGCGTCCAGCATGCGGTACATAACCTTCATGGTGACGGCGCTGCCTAGGATTATCGCTCCGAGGGCGAGGATCGAGCCGAGCGCGAGCGTCGAGACGCCGGTCACGCCCTGGCCGATGGTGCAGCCCATGGACAGCACGCCGCCGATACCCATGAGCACGCCGCCCGCGGCGTGGCTGACGAAGTCCTTCGCCGAGGCGAACCACTCGATGCGGAATTTCCCGGCGAAGATCGCGTACAAGAACGAGCCCGCGATCACGCCCGTGAGCGCCATGACGCCGAAGTTGACGAACGACAGGTTGGCCGGATCGAGCAGGTAGCGCACGGTGTCGCCCATGGGACTGACGAAGGTGTAGGACTGCACCGCCACCCGGCTCGGCACGACCTCGGCGAACTCGGCCCACTCCTTCCACGCCTGCCCCATGGCGCCGCCGGTGATCCACCAGCCGGCCACGACCGCCAGGCCGATCACCGCGCCGCTCAGGATATTATCGCCGCGGCCGCGGAAGTCCTCGGATTTGAACACGAAGACGACGAGACCGAGCGCCGCGGCCGCGCCGAGGATCAGCTGCAGGGGAGCGACATTCTCCATGCCGAGGAAACCACCCACCACCGCGCCGAGGGCCTGGCTCTGGATGCCAAGGCTGGCGAGGTCAATGGTGGTCGGCGCCAGCCAGCTGTTGAATGCGACCTCGAAGAATTCGGTCCAGAGCATGAGATACGCCGCGATCGAGGCGAGCGCGAGCACGACGAGCGACTTGAGGTTGCCGCCGCCGATGCGCACCAGGGTCTTGTTGCCGCAACCGCTCGCGAGCGTCATGCCGACGCCGAACATCGCGCCGCCCAGCAGGTAGCGCAGCCAGGCGAAGTTGGCGGTGCGGTACGGCGGGAAGGTGTTGGCGGGCAGCGTCATGGCGCCCGTCGCCTCGAGCAGCAGCACGCCGCCGAGCGCCACCGCGATCGCAAACAGCCACGCGCGCATCCGCCCGGTGTCGCCGATGTTGACCCAGTCGGACACAGCGCCCATGGTGCAGAAATCGGTCTTGTTGGCCACGGCGCCCATGACCACGGCGATGGCGAACACCAGAAGCAGGACCTGGTTATGGATCGTGAATTCCATGGCGATGGCTCCGGCTGTCGTGACGGTTGATATCGGGGAAATAATAGCAACCGCCGCCGGAGCGTGACAGGGAGAGGCTATAAAGACTTTTCGATAGACATATAAAATTTCAGACGGCCGGTGGGCGGGCGTAGCTGGCGGGGTCGGGCACGCCGGCGGCGCGGAAGCCGGCCGCGCGCAGGCGGCAGGAGTCGCAGGCGCCGCAGGCCCGGCCGGCGGCGTCCGGCTGGTAGCACGACGACGTCAACGAATAGTCCACCCCCAGGCGGACGCCTTCGCGGATGATGTCGGCCTTGCGCATTTGCATGAGCGGCGTGCGCACGCGCACACGCCGGCCCTCGACCGCCGCCCGCGTCGCGAGGTTGGCGAGACGCTCGAAGGCCTCCATATATTCCGGCCGACAGTCGGGATAGCCGGAGTAGTCCACCGCGTTCGCGCCGATGAAGATGTCCTGCGCCCCCTGCACCTCGGCCCAGCCGAGGGCGATGGAAAGAAACACGGTATTGCGCGCCGGGACGTAGGTGACGGGAATGCCTTCGCTAGGCTTCTCGGGCACGGGGATCGAAAGATCGGTGAGCGCCGAGCCGCCCATCCACGACAGATCGAGGCGCACGACGCGGTGGTCGGCCGCGCCCAGGCTCGCGGCCACGCGCCGCGCGGCCTCGAGCTCGACGCGGTGGCGCTGGCCGTAGTCGAACGTCAAACAATAACAGGCGCAGCCTTCCGCGCGCGCGTGCGCCAGCACCGTGGCCGAATCGAGCCCACCCGAGACGAGCACAACTGCTTTTCGTGAATCGTTGACTGACATGTACTACAAAACCCGCTCGTGATAGCAGTACCAAATGGATCGCTTTGTGCTCTTGGGTCCCCGTATGGCGCGCCGAGCATCGCAAGGCTGTCGGTCCTGGGGCCAAGTACCAACGAAGGGGGGTTTTTGAGACCCCCTTGGAGCGAGCCGAGCAGCGCAGCGCCGCCGGGAGTAGTACGCGAGCACTGATCGAGCCCGAGGCGCGTTGTTCGCGCCCGGCGAGTTGCGCAGCGTCCCGGCGGCGCGAGCAGCACAGGGCACCGCGCGCCGTGCGCGCGGCGAGCGATAGGGGCGTGCTTTCTTTCGGTTCCTTTCTTTGCACGAGCAAAGAAAGGAACCCGTCGTGCGGGGGCGGAACCCCGCATAGTACGGGTGCGGGGCGGGAGCATCCCGCATTCAAATGGACGCCGCCGCAGGCCGCTCGACTACGGGCGGCTCGACCCGAAGCGGGTCGAGCACGCAAACAAAAAGCCCGGCTTGCGCCGGGCTTGTGATCACTTGATCTTGGATTCTTTATAGACGACGTGCTTGCGCACCACCGGGTCGTATTTCTTGAGCTCGAGCTTGTCGGGCTTGGTGCGCCGGTTCTTGGTGGTGGTGTAGAAATGCCCCGTGCCGGCGCTGGAAACGAGCTTGATCTTTTCGCGGATTGCCTTGGCCATGGTCTATACCCTCGTCAGATCTTCTCGCCGCGGGCGCGCATCTCGGCCAGCACCACGTCAATGCCTTTCTTGTCTATGGTGCGCAGGCCCTGGCTCGACAGACGCAGCGACACCCAGCGCTTCTCGCTGTCCACCCACAGACGGCGATATTGCAGGTTGGGCAGAAAGCGACGCTTGGTCTTGTTATTCGCGTGGGACACGTTGTGACCGGAGCGCGCGCGCTTGCCGGTGACTTGGCATATTCTGGACATCTCTTCGGTCTCCCTTGGCTGGACCCGGGACTTGAAAGGCCGGCTTTTATACCAGAAACCGGGCGGGCTGGGTAGCCCCGCCAAGAAGGTACGAGGGACGAGGCACAAGGTACAAGGTACGAAAACATCCCCTCCCTTCCATCGCCCCTTGTATCTTGTGTATCTTGTATCTCGCCCCTCGCCCCTTATAACAGGCCGCGCTCGCTGAATGACACCACCTCGCCGTCGCCCACGATCAGGTGGTCCAGAAGCCGCACGTCCACCATGGTCAGGGCCTCCTTGAGCCGGTCTGTGAGTTGCTCGTCCATGCGGCTCGGCTCCGCCACCCCCGAGGGGTGGTTGTGCACCAGAATCACCGCCGCCGCGTTATGCTCCAGGGCGCGCTTGATGATCTCCCGCGGATACACGGCGGTGCCGTTCAGGGTGCCGCGGAACAGCTCCTCGAACGCCAGCACGCGATGGCGATTGTCGAGAAACAGGCAGCAGAAAACCTCGCTTTCGCGGTCCCGCAACCGCGCCTGGAGATAGTTTTTGGTGTCCTGGGTGGATTCCAGGGCCGCCCCGCGCGCGAGCCGCTCGCCCAGATAGCGCCGGCCGATCTCGAGCGCCGCCTGCAGCTGGGCGTATTTGGCCACGCCCAGACCGGGCGCCTCGCATACCGTCTCGGAGCCCGCCAGGAACAGCTCGCGCAGCCCGCCGAACCGGCCCAGCAGGTCGCGCGCCAGATCCACCGCGGTTTTGCCCGCCACCCCGGTGCGCAGGAAAATGGCGAGCAGTTCGGCGTCCGAGAGCGCCTCGGGCCCGCGCGTCATCAGTTTCTCGCGTGGACGCTCCTGTTCCGGCCAGTCGGTGATCGCCATGGCTTCCTCCCTGTGAATTTGCCCGGCAAATTTGTACAGCGCGGCTAAGGACAAGTAAACTCTAACATATGGGCACACTGATCAATAAGCGCATCCTGCTGGGCGTGACCGGCGGCATCGCCGCCTACAAGAGCGCCGACCTCGCGCGCCGCCTGCGCGACGCCGACGCCGAGGTGCGCGTCATCATGACCCAGGCCGCGGCCGAATTCATCACCCCCCTCACGATGCAGGCCGTGAGCGGCCATCCGGTCCACATGCACCTGTTCGACCACGAGGCGCGTGAGCCGCGCGCGGGAACGGCGCTGGATCATATTGACCTCGCGCGCTGGGCCGACGCCGTGCTGGTGGCGCCGGCGAGCGCCAACTTCCTCGCGCGCCTCGCCCAGGGACGGGCCGAGGACCTGCTCGGCGCCGTCTGCCTGGCGACCGCCGCCCCGGTGGCCGTGGCCCCGGCCATGAACCGGCAGATGTGGGACAACCCGGCGACCCAGGCGAACCTGGCCGCGATCCGCGGAAACGGCGTCGGGGTCTTCGGGCCCGGCGCGGGGTCGCAGGCCTGCGGCGATGTCGGACCCGGCCGGATGCTGGAGCCGGCGGAGCTCGCGCGGCTGCTGGCGGAGCTCTTCGCCACCGGCGAGCTCGCCGGCCTGACGGTGGTGGTCACCGCGGGACCGACGTGGGAAGCGATTGATCCGGCGCGCGGCCTGACCAACCGCAGCTCGGGCAAGATGGGTTACGCCGTGGCCGAGGCCGCGGCCGAGGCCGGCGCGCGCGTGCTCCTGATATCCGGTCCGACCGCGCTGCCCGATCCCGAGCGGGCGCGCACCATCCGTGTCACCGGCGCTCGGGAGATGCACGACGCAGTGCACCAACACATCCACGACGCGCACATATTCATCGGTGTCGCCGCGGTCGCCGACTACCGCCCGGTGCAGGCCGCGGCCGCGAAGCTCAAAAAACAGGACGAGGCGCTGACGCTGGAGCTGGTGAGAAACCCCGACATCCTGGCGAGCGTGGCCGCGTTGCAACCGGCGCCGTTCACTGTCGGCTTCGCGGCGGAGACCGAAAATCTGGAACAAAACGCGCGCGCGAAGCTCGAGAGCAAACGCCTCGATCTCATCGCCGCCAACGAGGTCGGCGCCGACCGTGGCTTCGGTGTGGACGAAAACCGCCTGCTGTTGATTGATCGCGCCGGCGTCACCGAGCTGCCGGCGCAGGGCAAGGCCGCGCTCGCGCGCGCGCTCATACACCACATCGCCGGGAGGTATCATGAAAAAAGTAGAATTAAAAATTCTCGACAGGCGCATCGGCCATGAGTTTCCCCTGCCGCGCTACGCCACCGACGGCGCCGCGGGCATGGACCTGTGCGCCTGCCTCTCCGAGCACCTGCGCATAGAGCCGGGCGAGACCCATCTCGTCCCCACCGGCATCGCCATCCACATGAGCGACACCGGCACGGCGGCGGTGCTGCTGCCGCGCTCGGGGCTCGGGCACAAGCACGGCATCGTGCTCGGCAATCTCGTGGGCCTGATAGATTCGGATTACCAGGGCCAGATTTTCGTCTCGGTCTGGAACCGGGGGAACGCATCATTCACCATCGAGCCGGGCGACCGCATCGCGCAGATGATCTTCGTGCCGGTCCTCCGGGCCGAGTTCGAGATCGTGGACGAGTTCCGGGAGAGCAAGCGCGGCGCCGGCGGCTTCGGCCATTCGGGGAGAAAATAATCCTCCGCGGCAACCCGGGATCCCACCTCCGATAATTTACCCCATATATATCATCTAGTTATCTCTTTAGGCCAGAAAGGTTTCTGGCTAATCAAACCCGGCTTTCCTATGGTTATGGCAGGGAAATTGCCAGGTCTGTACATAACCATGACCACATCGCTGACACGGATCCAGGTCTACGTCCTCACGACCCTGCTGCTG
>MFSY01000090.1:6239-8737 GCA_001785175.1 Candidatus Muproteobacteria bacterium RIFCSPHIGHO2_01_FULL_65_16
CATAGCCGCCGATCTGCAACGCGAAATAACGGGTTACGCCGCGGCCCACATCGCCGACCGGGTAAACAGCCTGATCGGCCGGCAGCAAAACGCCATGGAAAAAATCGCCGCGCGCCCGGATGTCGCCGGCGCGCTGCGACGGGGCAAACCGCAAGACCTCGGCCGCGATGCGCCGGAACTGGGGGCGCTGCTGCCGCATGCGCTCGCCGCGCGCCTCCTGCCGGTCGCCGGCGCGGACGGCGCCGGGCTCGATCCGGCGTGCCGGAACTTCGTGCAACGCGCGCTGGCCGCGGAGAACCGGACGATCGCGCCGGAATTCCACGCCGCCGGCGCGCTGCCGGAGCATTACGATCTGCTGCATCCGGTACGCGACGAAAACGGGAAGCCGATCGGCTATGTCCTGGGCAGCTTCGCGCGCAAGCCGCTGCAGGAGCTTGTCGAACGCGGCCTCGGCAATCCGCGGGAATATCTCGAGCTGCAGCAGGCCAACGCCGACGAGACGATCCTGGCCATAGCCACGACCGGCGACCGCGCCGCGGCCGACACGGTCGAGGCCGTGGCCGTGGCGCTCGCGGACAGCCGCTGGACGCTGCTCTACTGGCCGCGCGTGACGATGCCGCCGTTCTTCGCCGGCGCCAGGACCTTTCACTTCCTGCTCATCGTGGCCGCCGCGGCCGCCATGCTCGCGCTGAGCATGCTGCTGCACGTCCGGGCGCGGCGCGCGGTGCGGCACGACATCGTCTCCCTCGGGCGGATATTCAACGACGTGCGCGCCGGCAGCGTCCGGGTGGACTATCCGATGGAGCTGAGGGATTTCTCCAGCGTCTTCCAGTACCTGCGCGAGTCCGGAAGAAGGCTGGCCGAGGAAAAAACCAAGCTCAAGGACATGGGGCTCATTGACCACCTGTCGCAGCTGAGCAACCGGCGCCACTTCGAGATGCGGCTCAAGGAGCTGTACGATCTCGCGCGGACCCACGGCCCGTCGTCGGTGCTGATCATGGACGTGGATCACTTCAAGAAGGTCAACGACAACCACGGCCACGACGCCGGCGACGCGCTCATCACCGGCTTCGCCGCCGCGCTGCGCAAGACGGTGCGCCAGTCGGACGTGTTGGCGCGGCTGGGCGGCGACGAGTTCTGCATCATCTACACCTACGTCCCGCTGGAAAAGGCGATCGCCCTCGCCGAGCGCCTGCGCAAGCAGCTGCCGCGCGAGATCCCCCTGACCAAGGGGATCATGCACAACGTGCGCTGGACCGGGGGCCTGAGCACGATCGGCGAACGGGACAAGAAATTCGACGACGTCCTGTGGCGCGCCGACCAGGCCATGATCAAGGCCAAGGAGGCCGGGCGCAACAACACCATGTCCTTCGATCCGGCGAACAGCCAGATGCCGCAGAAGGAAATCATGCGCAGCTGAGCGGCTGGCCGCCACGCGGGCGATGCGGTAGACTTTCCGCAGCCTCACCACGGAAACGCCACGGAAAACCATGCCTGGCCCGGCCTCATCCCACGCACCCGCAGTCGCCGGCCTCCCCGCGGAAATTTTCAAGGCCTACGACATTCGCGGCATCGTCGGCAAGACGCTCACGCCCGCCATCGTCGAGCGCATCGGCCAGGCGATCGGCAGCGCGGCGCGCGCGCGCGGGCAGAATCGCTTCGTTATCGGCCGCGACGGCCGGCTCTCGGGACCGGAGCTTTCCGCGGCGCTCGCGCGCGGGCTCGCCAAGGCCGGCTGCGATGTCACCGACATCGGCATGGCGCCGACACCGGTGGTGTACTTCGCCATCCAGCATCTCGGCGCGGGTTCCGGCGTCGCCGTCACCGGCAGCCACAACCCGCCCGATTACAACGGCCTGAAGATGGTGATCGCCGGCGAGACCCTGGCGGGCGAGGCGATTCAAGGGCTGCGCCAACGCCTGCTCGACAATAATCTCGTAACCGGCGCCGGCAGGATCAGCCAGGCCGACGAGCGCGGCGCCTACCTCGACCGCATCACCGGCGACGTGAAGCTCGCGCGCAAGCTGCGCGTCGCCGTGGACTGCGGCAACGGCGTGGCGAGCGAGATCGCGCCGGCGCTGCTGCGGCGCCTCGGCTGCGAGACCACGGAGCTTTATTGCAAGACCGACGGGCGCTTCCCCAACCACCACCCCGATCCGAGCAAGCCGGAAAACCTCAAGGACCTGATCGCCGAGATCAACCAGGGCGGCTACGACGTGGGCCTCGCCTTCGACGGCGACGGCGACCGCCTGGGCGTGATCGCGCCCGACGGTTCCGTGATCTGGCCCGACCGCCAGATGATCCTCTATGCGCGCGATGTGCTCGCGCGCCATCCGGGCGCCGAGATCATCTACGACGTGAAATGCTCGCGCACGCTCGACGCCGAGATCCGCAAGGCCGGCGGCCGGCCGACGATGTGGAAGACGGGGCACTCGTTCATAAAGGCCAAGCTCAAGGAGAGCGGCGCGCTGCTCGCGGGCGAGATGAGCGGGCACATC
>MFSY01000090.1:8800-9083 GCA_001785175.1 Candidatus Muproteobacteria bacterium RIFCSPHIGHO2_01_FULL_65_16
ATCCTGTCGCGCGCCCCCGACGGCAACGCGGTGCTCAAGGCGCTGCCCAATGCGCCCTCGACGCCCGAGCTCAACTGGAAGCTCGCCGAGGGTGAGCCGCACGCGCTGGTGGCGAAGCTGCAGGCCTGCAGGCCGTTCCCGGGCGCGGCGCAGGTGCTGACCATCGACGGCGTGCGCGCCGAGTACGCGGACGGCTTCGGCCTGGCGCGCGCCTCGAATACCACGCCGGTGATCGTGCTGCGCTTCGAGGCCGATACGGAGACTGCGCTCGCGCGCATCAAGC
>MFSY01000091.1 GCA_001785175.1 Candidatus Muproteobacteria bacterium RIFCSPHIGHO2_01_FULL_65_16
ACGCCGGTGGTCGTCTCCTCGGTCACGCCGCGGATGCCAGCGGCCGTCTCGGTCCACTTCTTCGGGCTGGCCGCGAGGCTCTTCTTGAGCAACCCGAGAAACACCTTCCACTCCTCGTTCGCGCCCGCCTCCGGCTCTGGCACCTTGCCGGCCTGCTCGAACGCGCAGCCCTTGTGCACCAGCATGGTGGCGTCGCCGCCGTCGTCGAGGATCATGTTCGGACCCTTGCCGTCGGCCCAGGTGAGCGCCCGCTCGGTGCACCACCAGTACTCCTCCAGCGTCTCGCCCTTCCACGCGAACACGGGAATGCCGGCGGCGGCGATGGCTGCGGCGGCGTGATCCTGGGTGGAGTAGATGTTGCACGAGGCCCAGCGGATCTCGGCGCCGAGGGCGGCGAGCGTTTCGATCAGCACCGCCGTCTGGATGGTCATGTGCAGGGAGCCGGAGATGCGCGCGCCTTTAAGGGGCTTCTGCGCGCCGAACTCCGCGCGCAGCGCCATCAGGCCGGGCATCTCGGTCTCGGCGATCTCGATCTCCTTGCGGCCCCAGGAGGCGAGTGCGATGTCGGCTACTTTGTAGTCGGTGAACTTGGGGTTAATGACAGCGTTCATAAGTGTGCCCCTCATAATAATGTTTAGAGTTACACGGCCCTCCCTCACCCTCATTCCCTCTCCCAAAGGGAGAGGGAGGCGAGCCGTACGCGCTTGCGCGCGACCTCTTATGATTGGAGCGCCGTTGTTTGACTGACGTTCTGTCCGAGCCTGGCAGGGCATCCCTGTCGCAACGCTCCTCGGAGAGCAACGCCTCGCCGCGAACGCGGCGACGATAAGAACCTACGCGCGCACCGCCTCGCGCGTCTTGAGGCCGGCGGCGTCGCGCAAGGCGTCGGCCTTGTCGGTGCGCTCCCAGGTGAAGCCGGGCTCGGTGCGCCCGAAGTGCCCGTAGGCGGCGGTGGCGAAATAGATCGGGCGCAGCAGATCGAGCGTCTGGATGATCGCCTTGGGGCGCAGGTCGAAGTGACCGCGCACGAGCTCGGCGATCTTCTCATCCGGCAGCCGGCCGGTGCCGAAGGTGTCCACGTGGATCGACACCGGCTTGGCGATGCCGATGGCATAGGCGATCTGAATCTCGCAGCGCGCGGCCAGGCCCGCGGCGACGATGTTCTTCGCGACGTAGCGCCCGGCGTAGGCCGCCGAGCGGTCCACCTTCGAGGGGTCCTTGCCGGAAAACGCGCCGCCGCCGTGGCGCGCCATGCCGCCGTAGGTGTCCACGATGATCTTGCGTCCGGTGACGCCGGCGTCGCCCACCGGGCCGCCGATGATGAAACTGCCGGTCGGGTTGATGAAGTACTTGATGTCCTTGGTGACCCACTCATTGGGCAGCACGGGCTTCACGATCTCCTCGATCACCGCCTCCTTGAGGGTCTCGTGTTTGACCTCCGGGGCGTGCTGGGTCGAGAGCACGACGGTGTCAATGCCGGCGGGCTTGCCGTCCACATACCGTACGGTCACCTGCGACTTCGCATCCGGCCGCAGCCACGGGAGTCTGCCGTTCTTGCGCAGCTCGGACTGGCGCTTCACCAGCCTATGCGCGAGCGTGATCGGCATCGGCATGAGCACGTCGGTCTCGTCGCTGGCGTAGCCGAACATCAGGCCCTGGTCGCCCGCGCCCTGCTCCAAATCCAGCCCCTTGCCCTCGTCCACCCCGCGGGCGATGTCCGGCGACTGCCGGCCGATCACCGTGAGCACGGTGCAGGTTTCGCTGTCGAAGCCCATCGCGGCGGTGTAGCCGATGCGCTTGATGGTGTCGCGCGCGGTGCGCTCGAAGTCCACCGCGGCGCGGGTGGTGATCTCGCCCGCGAGCACCACCAGGTTGTTCTTGACCAGCGTCTCGCACGCCACGCGCGCGGTCTTGTCCTGGGTCAGGATCGCGTCCAGCACCGCGTCCGAGATCTGGTCGCAGACCTTGTCCGGGTGGCCCTCGGAAACGGATTCGGAGCTGAAGAGATAGCTGTCAGACATGTTTACTCCAGGGGTTTGACGACTTTGCGGCCTTCGTACAGGGCGCGAAGTCTAGCAAGAATATATGGCGATTTACACTCGAACCCCCGCTTACCCCCGCGCCCGCGGGCGGTTATCATCCCGCTGACGGCGCGGTTTCGGCGCCTTTACACTTTGGTCAATGCCCCCAAGTCTACAACCACCCAAGCCCCTGTTGCGCGCGGCCGGCCGGGCGATCGCCGACTACGCCATGATCCGGCCGGGCGATCGGCTGCTGCTCGGCCTGTCCGGGGGCAAGGACAGCCTGAGCCTGCTGCACGTGCTGCGGCACCTGCGCGCCAAGGCGCCGCTGGACTTCGAGCTGGCGGCGGCCACGGTGGACCCGGGCATCGAGGGCTTCGACCCATCGCCGCTTAAGGATTATGTCCCGGGCCTCGGCATTCCCTACTTTTACCGGCGCCAGGACATCGTCGGGCGCGCGCTCAAGACCATGCGCGGGGATTCGTTCTGCGCCTATTGCTCGCGCATGCGTCGCGGCATCCTCTACGCCACGGCGCGCGCGCAGGGCTATAACGTGCTGGTGCTGGCGCAGCACCTGGACGACGTGGCGGAATCGTTTCTCATGAGCGCCTTCCACGGCGGCAGCCTGCGCACCATGAAGGCCCACTACGTGAACGACGCCGGCGACCTGCGCGTCATCCGCCCGTTCGTATACGCGCGCGAGCGCCAGACGGCGGACTTCGCCCGGAGCGCCGCGCTGCCGGTGATCGCCGACAACTGCCCGGCCTGCTTCCGCATGCCGACCGCGCGGCTGCACATGAAGCAACTGCTCGCGGCGGAGGAGCAGCGGCACAAGCGCCTGTTCGCCTATCTATTGAACGCCATGGAGCCGTTGATGCGCCGGGGCGCGCCGTGAGCCGCGGGCCGGGGGCGGCTATAATGACGGCGGCCGGCACATCCGTTGAATGAACTCGCGACACCAGAAAACCGATTCCTCCCGTCACACCGCCTATCACCGCCCGCGGCTCGGACGCGGCGCGTTCGCGCCGCGCCGCTGGCCGGCGTGGGCGCTGCTGGCGCTGCTGTGGGCGTGCGCGTGGCTGCCGCTGCGCGTGGCGCGCGCGCTCGGCGCGGCGCTCGGGCTGGCGATGCTGGCCGCCAATCGCAAGCGCCGCCGGATCGCGCGCGTCAATCTCGGACTGTGTTTTCCGGAACTGTCGGCGCCGGCGCGCGAGCGGCTGTTGCGGCGGCATTTCGTCGTCAGCGGCCAGGCGTATCTCGATCTCGGTTTTCTCGCCTGGGGAAGCGAGCAGCGCGTGCTGCGGGCGGTCAAGTTTCACGGGCTCGAGCGCTACCGCGAGGCCGCGCGCAGCGGGCGCGGGGTTATCCTGCTCGTCCCGCACAGCGTTGGATTCAACTTCGCGGGCGCGCTCATGGCGCGCCACCACCCCTTGTTCACCATGTACAAGCCGCAGCGTGATCCGCTTGTGAACTGGGTTCTGGACCGGGGACGCACGCGCTTCGGGGCGCGGCTGATCATGCGCGAGCAGGGCATGCGCCCGGTGCTGCGCGGGCTGAAGGCGGGAGAGGCCTTTTTCTATCTGGCCGACGAAGATTACGGGGCCGAGCGCTCGGTGTTCGTGCCCTACTTCGGTGTGCCGACCGCGACCCTGCCGACGCTGGGGCGCCTGGCCGCGGGCGGCAACGCGCTGGTCGTGCCGTTCTTCGCCAGTCTGTTGCCGGGCGCCCGCGGCTACGAGGTGTTTCTCGGTCCGCCGCTCGAGAATTTTCCGAGCGGCGACCGCCTGGCCGACACCGCGCGCATGAACCGGGCGCTGGAGGTTTGTATTCGCCGCGCCCCCGAACAATACATGTGGACCTTCAAGCTGTTCAAGACCCGGCCCGGCGGCGCGCCGTCGCCCTATGCGTAGGTCGCGGCGCGCCTTGCTGCATCCGCGCTACTGGCCGGGCTGGGCCGGGTTGGTCCTCATGCGCGTGCTGAGCTGGATGCCGCTGCCGCTGCTCGCGTTTCTGGGCCATGGCCTGGGATTATTGCTCTATGCCTTGCATGCCAAGCGGCGGCATATCGTGCGGGTCAATCTTCAGCTTTGTTTTCCCGACATGAGCCCGCGGGAGCGCGCGCGGCTGGCGCGCCGCCACTTCCGCGGCTTCGGCCAGGCGCTGCTCGATATCGGCATCGCGTGGTGGGGGTCGGAGGCGCGACTCAAGCGTCTGGTGCGTTTCCGCGGGCACGAGCACTACGAACAGGCGCTGCGCGAAAAACGAAACATCATTTTGCTGGTCCCGCATTTCCTCGGGCTTGAATTCGGCGGTTTCCGTCTGTCCATCGACCGGCCGATGATCACAGTGTTCCGCCATCTGGTGAATGAACTGCTGAACCTCGCGATGGTGCGGGCGCGCACGCGTTTTCAGATGCGGCTCGTCGAACACATCAAGCCGCTGACGGCGCTGGTGCGGCAGGTGAAAACCGGCATCCCGCTTTATTATCTGCCGGATCAGGACGCCGGCCGGCGCCAGTCGGTGTTCGCGCCGTTTTTCGGTGTCCCCGCCTCGACGTTCTTCGTGCTGCCACGGCTCGCCGGGATGACCAACGCCGTGGTGATTCCCTGCTTCACGCGCCAACGGTCCTGGGGCCGCGGCTATGAAATCGTGTTCCACCCGCCGCTACGCGATTTTCCCACGGGCGATCCCGCGGCCGACACCACGCGCATGAACCGGGAAATCGAACAATGCGTGATGGAATCGGTGGAGCAATATTTTTGGGTGCACAAGCGGTTCAAGACGCGCCCGAAGGGGGAGAGGGATTTTTACAAGCAGAAAAACTGACCCAGCTTTTCAAATCACGCTGCTTTTTCAACTTCAACCACCAGCCGCTTGCCCAGTGCGGCAAGCGCTTCCTCGACATGGCCGATGTGTGAACGGCGGTCAAGATCAATCAATTAATCTTTTCCAAGCAATCTAAGCCCGGCCAGCTTTTCAAAAATTTTGAAATCCCGGTCGCGCGTAATCAGCGCTGCGTGATGATCCAGGCAATTTTGTGCGATCAGCGTATCAGCCAGCTTGGCCTTATGGCCGCTGCGCAGAACCTTTGCCCTTAACAGCCCCGCGCGTTCCCAGAATCCTTCCGACAGGGGGAGAACCGGGAGCTGCAAGATGGTTTCTCTTACATTCTTGTTCAGCGACGGATCGCTTAACACTTCCGTGACTGTGACCGGAGTAATGACACCAATCCGGTCGGCGAATGCTTGGTCGATTGTTTCCACATCCTCACCTTCGGCTCCTTCGAGGTAAGCTATCAGCGAGCTGGTATCAACGCAGAGCATCAGTCTTCGCGCAGTTCGGCCAGCTTTATGTGGAATTTCACCTTACCTTTGAGTCGCCGGAGCTTGGCATAGGCCCCGCTGGCAGCCATCAACTCGAGTCCGCGGCGTATCGTCGGCGTAATGCCTTGACCCGAAGCGGCCGTGGCGCGTTCCAGCAGTTCTTCTGGAACTTGGATGGTGAGTTTTTTCAAGCCCATTAGGTAAAACCCTCAGCGCTAAAGTGTGTCGGAAAACGATACCATTAAATATACCATATACCAATATGGTATCTGAGATGGCAAGGCATGGGGGTGTCCCGGCTTTATTGCTGCAATCGCTTCAAAAACACCGCCATCTCCTTCGCCGCCTGCTTGTCGCCTTTCTCCTCCGCGGCCTTGATGCCGTCCTCGTAGGCCTGGATCGCCTCTTGTTTGCGACCCGCTTCGGCGAGCGCCCGGCCCAGGAGCTTCCAGGCGGCGGAGTACCTGGGGTCGTGCGCGATCGCCCGGCGCAGGTGCTCCGCGGCCTTGTCGAGCTGGCGGAGTTTCAAATATTCGTTGCCGAGGCTGTAGCGCAGGAGCGCCGAGTCCTGGCCGCGCGCGAGCAGGGCCTCGAGGTTGTCCACGACCGCCATGTCAGTCGCGCCAGAACGAGGGCGTGAACAGCACCAGCAGCGTAAACAGCTCGAGCCGCCCGAGGAGCATGGCGAGCGACAGCACCCATTTCGCCGCATACGGCAACTGCTCGAAGTTGACCGCCGGGCCGACGGCCCCGAGGCCCGGGCCGGTGTTGTTGAGCGCCGCGGCCGCGGCGCTGAACGCGGTGACGAGGTCCACGCCGAGCGCGGCGACGGTGAGCCCGATCACGGCGAAGATCACGAGATAGGCGGTGAAGAACGCCGACACCGCGGCGACGGTGCGCTCCGGCACCGACTTGCCGGCGAGCTTGAGCGGCACGATCGCGGACGGATGGATGAGGCGTTTCAGCTCGCACACGCCCTGCTTGAGCAGCAACACCGCGCGCACCACCTTGATGCCGCCCGCCGTAGATCCGGCGCTGCCGGCGAAGAAGCTCAGGATCATCAGCAGCGCGCCCGCGGCCGCCGGCCAGGCGCCGAAGTCGGCGCTCATGTAGCCTGTGGTGGTGGCCATCGTGACGACCTGGAACACGCTGTAGCGCAGCGCCTGCAACGGATCGGGGTAGGTCTCCGCCGCGTAGAGATAAACCGCAAGCACTAGCGTGGCGCCGGCGAGGAGCGAGAGGTAGGCGCGAAATTCGCTGTCCTGCCAGTAGAGGCGCGGCTCGCGGCGGTGCAGCGCCATGAAGTGCAGCGCGAAATTGGCCCCGCCCAGGAACATAAAGAGCGTGAGAATCATCTCGATCGTCGCGCTCTGGAAGAAGGCGATCGAGGCGTCGTGCGTGGAGAAGCCGCCGGTCGAGAGCGCGGTGAAGCTGTGCACGATCGCATCGAGCGGCGTCATGCCGGCCGCGAGCAGCGCCGCGGCGCAGGCGACCGTGAGCCCGAGGTAGATGAACCAAAGCGCCTTCGCGGTCTCGCGGATGCGCGGTGTGAGCTTGTTCTCCTTCATCGGGCCCGGGGTCTCGGCCTTGTAGAGCTGCATGCCGCCGACGCCGAGGAGCGGCAGGATCGCCACCGCGAGTACTACGATGCCCATGCCGCCCAAAAACTCCAGTAACCCCCGCCACAGGTTGATCGAGGGCGGCAGCCGATCGAGCCCCGAGAGCACCGAGGAGCCCGTGGTGGTGAGGCCGGACATCGTCTCGAAGTAGGCGTCGGCCATGTGTGGCGCGACCCCGGCGAACAGAAACGGCAGCGCGCCGAAGAACGCCAGCAGCCCCCAGAAGAGCGTCACGACCACGAACCCGTCGCGCAGCCGCAGCTCGCGCCGCGCGCCGCGCGCCGGCAGCCACAGCGCCAGGCCGCTCAGCAGGGTGACCGCGTAGGCATAGAGGAACGGACGGGCCGAGCCGTCGGCGGCCGACAGCGCAAGCGCCAGCGAGGGCAGCATCGCGGCGCTGAAGATGATGAGCAGCAGCCCCATCACGCGCTGGATGGCGGCGAATTGCATCGCTAATGATTCTCCCGCCCGGTCGTG
>MFSY01000092.1 GCA_001785175.1 Candidatus Muproteobacteria bacterium RIFCSPHIGHO2_01_FULL_65_16
TAAGCTTTTTTAATCTGCGCCAATCTGCGTAATCTGCGGATAAAGAAATTATTCACTTTTGCGCGAACGCAGGGCGCGGCGCGTGGGCACGGCCTTCCACGGATCGTCCGGCCACGGGTGCTTGGGGTAACGCCCTTTCAGCTCCTTCCTGACCTCGGCGTAGGTGCGCTCCCAGAACCCCCGCAGGTCCTGCGTCACCTGGATCGGCCGTTGCGCCGGCGACAGCAGATGCAGCGTCACCGGCACGCGCCCGAAGGCCACGCGCGGCGTATCGGCGCAGCCGAACATCTCTTGCAGCTTCACCCTGAGCACCGGCGATTCGCCGGGTTTGTATTCCAGCTGCAGGCGCGAGCCGCTCGGCACGGTGAGATGCGTGGGCGCCCCCTCCTCCAGCCGTTTGCCGCGCTCCCAGTCCAGCTGCGCCTGGAGCGCCGCCGGTAGATCGAGGCGCGCCAGGTGCTCGCGCCGCGTGACACCGTCGAGATAAGGCCCGATCCAGTCCGCGAGCGTCGCCATAAGCGCCGCGTCCGATACGTCCGGCCAGTCCTCGTCCGGAAGCCAATGGCGCAGCGACAGCACCCGCGCCTGCCACTCGCGCGCCGCGCGCGTCCAGGGCAGCGCCTCGAGCCCCAGGCGGCGGACGCCCTCGAGCATGGCGGCGCGCATTTTTTCCGGATCGGCGTCACGCAGGGGCTTGCTGTCCAGCACCAGCGCCCCGAAGCGTTCCTCGCGCCGCGCGAGCACCGCCTGCTGCTGCTCATCCCAGCGCACGACGTCCTCGGTGCGGATGTGCGCCGGCAGATACTCGCGGAGCGCGCCGATGTCGAGCCGCGCGGCGAGATAAACGAGTCCCTCGGTCTCGCCGGCGTCGAGGCTCGCGGCGACGACGCAGGGCGCGCGCAGACGCATCTCGGATTCATGCAGGCGCGCGCCGCGGCCGGACGCGAGCAGATAGCGAACATCGCCCGGGGCGCGGGCGAGCGCGACGCGATCCGGATAGGCCAGCGCGAGCAGCAGCCCCGCCTGATCGAGGTCTTCGGTCTTCACGGCCCTGGGCGATGAAAGCAGCCGCTGGAACTGCTGCGCCGCCTGAGTCACGCGCACACACGCGTTGGCGTCGGCGGAGAGCGACTGCGCGCCCTGCCGCCCGTGCTGGCGGAACGCCCGCAACGCATCGAGCCGCTGCGCAAAATCCGCCGTGCGCCGCGCCTCACCCGCGAGAATGTCGCGCTCCGACAGCAGCGCGGCGATGTCGCAGGCCACGGCGCCCAGGCCCATGCGGTCCGCGGCATGGAGCATGTGCGCCAGACGCGGGTGCAGCGGCAGGCGCGCCATGGCGCGCCCCGCCTCCGTGATCCGGCCTTCGGTGTCGAGCGCATCGAGCTCGGTCAAAAGCGCGCGCGCCTGATTGAACGCCGCCTCCGGCGGCGGATCGAGCCACGAGAGGCTGGAGGCGTCGCGCGCGCCCCAGGCCGCGAGCTCGAGCGCGAGCGGCGCGAGATCGGCGCTGCGGATTTCGGGAATGGCCTGCGGTATGAGGCCGCGCTGCGTGGTTTCGCTCCAGAGGCGATAACAAACGCCGGGCGCAAGCCGCCCGGCGCGGCCGGCGCGCTGCTCGCTCGAGGCGCGCGCGATGCGCGTCGTGGTAAGCCGCGTGAGGCCGGACTTCGGATCGAACTGCGGCGCGCGGGCATAGCCCGAGTCCACGACGACGCGCACGCCCTCGATGGTCAGGCTCGTTTCCGCGATCGGTGTCGCCAGCACCACCTTGCGCCGCGTGGACGGCTGGAGCGCTCGGTCCTGCGCCTCCCACGGCAGGTCGCCGTAGAGCGGGAACAGATCCACGCTCCCGCGCAGCCGCTCCGCCAGCAGCTCCTGGGCGCGGCGGATCTCGCGGGCGCCGGGCAGAAACGCGAGCACGTCGCCCTCGTGCTCGCCGAGCGCGCGCAGCACCGCGTCGGCGACGACTTGCGGAAGCGGGCCTTCGGGGTCGCGCGGCAGGTATTCAAGCTCCACGGGAAAACTCCTGCCGCGGCTCACGACGAGCGGCGCATTCCCGAGCAGCTTCGAGACCGCCGCGCCGTCGAGCGTCGCCGACATGACCAGAATCTTCAGGTCCTCGCGCAGGGCGTTCTGGCAGTCCAGGGTCAGCGCCAGCGCGAGATCGGCGTGCAGATGGCGCTCGTGAAATTCATCGAAGATCACCAGCCCGACGCTTTTCAACTCGGGATCGGTCTGAATGCGGCGCGTGAGGATGCCCTCGGTCAGGACTTCGATGCGCGTGCGGGCGGAGACCTTGGAGTCGAAACGGATGCGGTAGCCGACGGTCTCGCCCACGCTTCCGCCGAGCAGTTGCGCCATGCGCGCCGCGGCCGCGCGCGCGGCGAGCCGGCGCGGCTCGAGGATCAGGATCGTGCGGCCGGCGAGCCACGGCTCGTCCAGGAGCGCGAGCGGTACGATCGTGGTCTTGCCCGCGCCCGGCGGCGCCTGCAGCACCGCCGCGCGCCGCGCGGCGAGCGTCGTGCGCAACTCGGGCAGGATTTCTTCGATGGGCAGGCCGCTCATGGGCCGCGAGTCTACTCGAAATGCCGGCAGGTGCTAAGCTGGCGCCGCCGCATGTGCGGCATTACTATTACCGCATGGAAGAAGCCCGCACCATCACGCTCGAAGACGGGCTCACCATGGGTTATCGCCTGTCGCAGGCGCCAAGCAATCCCTCCCGGCGCCTCATAGTGCTGCTGCACGGCATGGCGAGCAATCTCACGCGCTGGTCGGAGTTCCTGGAGCACACCGCGCTCAAGGGAAGCTGGGACATCGCACGCGTGGACCTGCGCGGGCACGGGGAGTCCTTCACCCGCGGCCCGATCGGGATGAAACGCTGGTGTCGTGATCTGCTCACGCTCCTCGACAAGGAGGGCTATGAGCAAGCGGTGCTCGTCGGCCACAGTCTCGGCGCCCAGGTCGCGGTCGAGTTCGCCGCGCGCCACACCGCGCGCGCGGGCGGCATGGTGCTGATTGATCCGATCTTCAAGAAGACGCTGCACGGCAGCGCGCTCTGGATTCGCCGCTTCGCGCCGCTCATCCGGCTTGCGATCGGCGTTATCCGCCTGCTCAATCTCCTCGGTGTCAGGCGCCGGAAGATCCCGGGCCGGGACCTGCGGCGGCTGGACGAGGAAACGCGGGCCAAATTGCTCGCCTCCGGCAGGCAGGAGGAGATGGTTCGGCTCTACACCTCGCCCTGGGAAGACATCAAGTTCTTCCCCACGGCGAATTATCTTCAGGAGTTCATCGAGGTCACGCGCCCGCTGCCGCCGTTAAGCACGATCGTCATTCCCACCCTCGTGCTGCTGTCGCGCGGCGTGACCTTCACCGACCCCGAGGCCGTCCGGCGCATGCTGGCGCCGCTCCCACACGTCGAGATCGCCGCCATAGACGCCTACCACTGGCCGCTGACGGAAAAACCCGCCGAGGTGCGGCGGGCGATCGAGGAGTGGTGCGCGAAGTCTTTCGGTTAATCTGAGAAAACAATTATCCGCGGATACGCATGCCTAAGGAAGCTCTGATTAAGCCGTCATTCCGGCGAAAGCCGGAATCCAGGCTTTGAAAAAAGCATCGGCCGTAAGGCCGATTCTGGATGCCAGCTTTCGCTGGCATGACAGCTCTACCACTTGTTCAGAGCTTCCCTAAGTAGGTTGGGTTGAGCGAAGCGAAACCCAACAAAACAATTATCCGCAGATTACACAGATTTCCGCAGATTTTTTTAGAATCCCCTCTCCCCGCGGGAGAGGGGCCGGGGTGAGGGCCGCAAACCCGTGAGGGCTACAAACCCGCACGGTACCGCGTGGCCGTAGGCGGGCAATAACCTGGGTCAGAGAACAATATTCGCTAATATTAGCAACAATTCCTCTCTGACCCGAAAAAAACACCCGGTTGTTGCCGCGCTGGATCACATGCTGGGGAATGCCCGGCAGGCTGAAGCGGGGTTTGCGGGCCATGAACTATCCTCCCAAAATGAGGATTGGGTGCTGGCTGTTATTCACGTGCAGGTATATTAGCGAAAACTGTGACCCTGAGGTCTCCATCGGTTGTCTTGACGCACATACATAACGTATATACAATTTGATCATGCGGTTTACCTGGAACGAGGCAAAGCGAAGATCCAATCTCAAGAATCATGGCCTGGATTTTCGGGACGCCTCCATGGTTTTCGAGGGCCTGACATTTACCTTCGAGGACGACAGGTTCGATTACGATGAACAACGATTCGTTACGCTTGGCTTGCTGAACGGCACTCCGGTCTCCATCGTGCACACTGAAACCGCCGATCACATTCACATTATCTCTTTTCGTAAGGCGACCAAAAATGAGCAAATCATCTTCTTCGAGAACATCCAGGACTGATTGGTCTCGCGTCAAGGCGATGAAAGACAAGGACATCAAGCTGACGTCCGAGCACCCCGAGGCTGACGTTAAACATATCGTCCGGGGTATTCTGCGTCAGGGCCTGAAACCCGCTCCGTCAAAGGCGTCTATTTCACTGCGCGTGGATGCGGACGTTTTGGAGTGGTTCAAGGCCCAGGGGGCGGGCTACCAAACGCGCATCAATGCCGTATTGCGCGCGTTCAAGGACGCTTCGTTCGATCTGCCATCCAGCGGGGGCAAACGCCGCCGCGCTGCTTAACCAACCAGGGCCAGATCACAGTTTTTGCTGCGGGTGAGGTGTGAGATAAAGGGTAGCGTCCCGGTTATTTCCCCGGTTATTTCCCGCGGTTATTGCCGCGCTGAATGACATGCTGCGGAATGCCCGGCAGGGTAAAGCGGGGTTTTCTTGGCACGGGATGCCCTCCCTGAAATCATGACGTTGTTCCATGCATCACCTTCGTCTGGGGTGATGTCGAGGCAATGATATTCAGCGTGCGAATATTAGCAAGAATTCCTCTCTGACCCGGTTTTTACTGCGCAGGCGCGGCGGCGCGCTAGCGCCGACGTCGCCTGGAACCGGTAGTTAGCCTTCAGCGACAACATCAAGGGATGGTCCATTTGAAAATTGCCCGAGCTTAATGCAGGAACCTTTACGATAGTAGCTTTGTGAGAACACCCGACAAAACTGAGTGAGGCTATGCCTTACCATGACCCGAAAGACGAGATGCTGTTTATCATCGTTCCATCTGTCCTCAAGGTTTTCAAGGGTGTAGTAAGCCTCGTTTCCAAATGGTTCGGTGAGTTCTTTTGATGAGTCGAGTTGGAAACGGTCGAGTCGCCACAGAGGTGTTGCGTCATTGACTTGACCATTCGCGATATTTCTCGGCGTATATAGGACGATTTCGATGCGGATATCAACTACCGGATATGCCGTTTCGTTAATTATTTTGAAGGTGTACGCAGGTACTCCACGCTCATTTATGCGTTTAGCAATATTTGGTGCAATGAGTATTCGCGGACGCAGGTAGCGAAACAGAAAATAAATAAAAATAATGGATGCTGTGAAGCTTCCAGATGCCCCAATCAGAAAGTTTTCTAGCATCTATGTCCTTTGAAGGCTAACGTGTTTTTGAGCCGCGCCGGGCCGGGACAGAACCGCGTAGCGCCTGCGGCGTTTCACGGCGTCGGCTCCAAAAAATTGTTAGAACCGGCACGGTGACGAACGAAGACAGGTTACAC
>MFSY01000093.1:0-1033 GCA_001785175.1 Candidatus Muproteobacteria bacterium RIFCSPHIGHO2_01_FULL_65_16
CCCGTGAACACCCTGCGCCTAGGTACCCGTAAAAGCCAGCTCGCCTTGTGGCCCCGTGAACACCCTGCGCCTAGGTACCCGTAAAAGCCAGCTCGCCTTGTGGCAGGCGGAGTACGTGCGCGCGCGGCTGCGCGCGCTGCACCCCGGCTTGAACGTGGAGCTGGTCAAGATGACCACCACCGGCGACAAGATTCTGGACCGCAGCCTGGCCCTGGTCGGCGGCAAGGGGCTGTTCACCAAGGAACTGGAGCAGGCGTTGCTCGAAAACCGCATTGATCTCGCGGTGCACTCCATGAAGGACGTGACGGCCACGCTGCCGGCGGAGCTGCACATCGGAGCGGTGTGCGAGCGCGACGATCCGCGCGACGCCTTCGTCGCCAACGCCCACGCGGACCTGAAAGCCCTGCCCGCGGGCGCGCGCGTCGGCACGTCCAGCCTGCGCCGCCAGTGCCAGCTGCGCGCCGCGCACCCGCATCTGTCCGTCGTCACCCTGCGCGGCAACATCAACACCCGCCTCGCCAAGCTCGACGCCGGCGAGTTCGACGCCGTCATCCTGGCCGCGGCCGGGCTGAAGCGCCTGGGCCTGGAAGACCGCATCCGCGCGCGCCTCGATCCCGAAGCGAGCCTGCCAGCCGTGGGTCAGGGCGCGGTGTGCATCGAGAGTCGCGCCGGCGACGCCGCCACCAACGAGCTGCTGGCGCCGCTCGATCATCGCGCGACCCACCAGTGCATCGCCGCCGAGCGCGCCATGAACGCCGCGCTCGAGGGCGGCTGCCAGATCCCGGTCGGCGGCTACGCCGTGCTCGAGGGCGGCGCACTTTATCTGCGCGGCCTCGTCGGCGAACCCGACGGCAGCCGCATCATCCGCGCCGAGACCCGCGGCCCGGCGGAGAACGCCGCCGCCCTCGGGGCCGGACTCGCGCGCGAGCTGCTCGCCAAGGGCGCGCGCGCCATCCTGGACAAGGTATACGGGCGTGCGTGAACGGCCGGCCGCGGACCAGCCGCTGCGCGGGGTGCGCGTGCTGGTCACGCG
>MFSY01000093.1:1066-1266 GCA_001785175.1 Candidatus Muproteobacteria bacterium RIFCSPHIGHO2_01_FULL_65_16
GATCGAGCAGGCGGGCGGCGCGGCCATCCGCCTGCCGACGATCGAGATCGCCGAACCGCGCGACGGCGCGGCGCTCACGCGCCTGATCGAGCGCCTGGATGAATTCGACCTCGCCATCTTCATCAGCCCGAACGCCGTGCGCCTGGGGCTGGCCCGGGTCCTGGCGCGCGGGCCGCTGCCGGAACGGCTCGAGGTCGCCG
>MFSY01000093.1:1276-8514 GCA_001785175.1 Candidatus Muproteobacteria bacterium RIFCSPHIGHO2_01_FULL_65_16
CGCGGCGCGGGCGGGCGCGAGCTGCTTGGCCGGACGCTGACCGCGCGCGGCGCGCGCGTGGAGTACGCCGAATGTTATCGCCGGGCATGTCCGCAGTCCGACGGCGCGCGGCTCGGCCGCCTGCTGGAGCGCGGCGAGATTGATGTCATCAGCGCCACCAGCGCCGACGGCCTGCGTAATCTCCATGAGATGGCCGGCGGCGCCGGCCGGCCGCAGCTCGTGCAAGTCCCGCTCGTGGTGGTCAGCGAGCGCGTGGCCGCCGCCGCGCGCGAGCTGGGCTTCCGGGCGGAAATCGGCGTCGCCCGGCGGGCCGGCGACACGGCCATGCTGGAGGCGATCAAGGCGTGGCGCGCGGCGCAAAATTCCCTATAATCGCACCATAACCCACCCGGGCCAGCGAAGAACGAAGGCGAGACGACGGCCGTGGCATCCAGCACCGAATCCAACCTCAAGCGCGGCAAGTCCGCGGCGAAGAAGGGCGCGCGCAACCTGCGCCACGGGCTCTTGACCGCCGGCCTGGCCCTGATCATCGCGCTCATCGCGGCCCTGGCGAGCGGCTATCTGTGGTACACGCTGCTGTACCGGCAGGAACTGCGCCAGATCAACGTCCCCGGCGAGCTCAACCGGCTGGACACGGACACACGCGAGATGAAGCAGGCGCTGGCCGCCGCCGGGGAGGAGTTGAAATCGTTCAAGGAAACCCAGGACGCGCTCAAGGCCGCCCTGGAAAAGATCCACAACGACCTCAGCCGCAATCGCACCGAATGGGTGCTGGCGGAGGCGGAACAGCTGCTGCTCGCGGCCAACAACCGCCTGCAGCTCGCGCGCGACGCCACGGCCGCGCTCTCCGCCCTGCGCGCCGCCGACCGCCAGCTCAGCCTGCTCGCCAATCCCGCCCTGCTCGCCGTCCGGCGCGAGGTCACGCGCGAGATCACGCTGCTAGAGTCGCTCGAGAAGACCGACGTCAGCGGCATCACCCTGCGCCTGGCGAGCCTGGCCGAGACCGTGGACCGGCTGCCGCTCGCGATCGAGCTCAGGCAGCCGCCCGAACGGACCAAGCCGGAGGCCGAGGGCGGCGACAAGGGCTGGCAGGCGGCGCGCGGCATGTGGCGCGACATCCTGGGGCTGGTGCGCATACGCACGGACGCCGAGACCCAGCGGCCGCTGCTGCCGCCGGAACAGCAGTATTTTCTGCGCGAGAACCTGCGCCTGCTGCTCTACGGCGCGCAGCAGGCCATCCTGCAGGGCAACGTCCCGACGTATCAGCAGAATCTCAAGTCGGCCGCGCGCCTGCTCAAGGAATATTTCGACACCGGCACGCAGGCGGTGATCGCGGCGCAGAAGGAGCTGGAAAAGCTGCACAACGCCCGGACCGTTTCCGAGCTGCCCAACATCTCCGGCTCGCTCGAGGCCCTGCGCCGCTGGCGCTCCGACAGACTCATTCCATGAGGCTTTTGCTGTTCATCCTCGCCGTTCTGTTCGCCGCGGTATTGATGGCGCTGTACGCGCTCGAGAACCCGGGCTATGTGCTGATCGCGCGCACGCCTTGGAGCGTCGAGATGCCGCTCACGCTGTTCATCCCATTGATGCTGGTGGCGTCGGTGCTGCTGTACACCCTGGTATTCATCGTGCTGCGGGTCTTCCGTATTCCGCGGGATGTCGCGCGCTGGCGCCAGCGCCGCCACGCGCGCCAGGCGCGCGCCGCGCTGTATCAGGGGCTGACCCGCCTGGCGGAGGGGAGTTGGGCCGAGGCCGAGGCGCAGCTCGTCGCCGGCATGCGCCACAGCGAGGCGCCGCTGCTCAACCACCTCGGCGCCGCCTACGCGAGCCAGACCCTGGGAAACATCGAGAAACGCGACGAGTACCTGGCGCTGGCGCACAAAAGCGCGCCCGACCACAATCTCGCCATCGGCATGACCCAGGCCTACCTGCAGCGCCAGGCGCAACAGTCGGAACAGGCGCTCGCCACCCTCACCGAGCTGCGCACGCTCGCGCCCAGACACCGGCAGATACTCGGGCTGCTCGCCGAGATCTATGTGGCGCTGCGCGACTGGACCAGCCTGGCGGATCTGATCTCCGACCTGCGCCAGAACCACGCCCTGGACGCGAAGGCGACCGACGCCCTGGAGCTGCAGGCGCACCGCGAGTTGCTGACGCTCTCGCTGCCGTCCGGCTCGGTGGATGTGCTGCGGCGGGCCTGGAGCGCGGTGCCGAAAGCGCTGCGCCGCCATCATGCCTTGATCGCCATCTACGCGCGCCAGCTGATCCAGCAAAACGAGATGGACGAGGCCGAGGCGCTGCTGCGCGGCGCGCTCAACGAGGAATGGAACGACGCGCTCGTTGACCTCTACGGCCGCGTCCGCGGCGGCAACATCGCCGAGCAGATCGAGACCGCCGAGGGCTGGCTCGCCGCGCACCCGGAAAACCCGCGGCTCCTGCTCGCGCTCGGGCGGCTGGCGCAGCATGGTAATCTGACCGGCAAGGCCGGCACCTATCTGGAAAAATGCGTGGCGCTGCACGGGCCGGCCGAGGCCTGCCGCGAGCTGGGCGATCTGCTGGATCGGCTGGGGGAAAAGGAAAAGGCGCTGGTCTACTACCGCCGCGGGCTGGAGCTCTACGCCGACGAGCAGCGCCAACGGCTCGCGCCCGCGAAAAACGGCCCGTTCGCAGCCGCGAAACTGCGCGCGGCGCGCTGAAGAAAGTTCTGATTATGTATGATTATTTGACGCAAAGGCGCAAAGGGCGCAAAGAAAAGCGTCGAATAATCAAAGGGGGAAATCCTCGCGTTCCTTGTGCGGTGAGAAGTAGTTTATAAAGATTTTTTCAGAGTTTCCCTGGCTCAGTTGGAGGGCCTTTCCTCGATGGACTCCACGGCCTCGTGTTTCCGCTGCTCGCCCTGCCGGACCACGCTCTCGGTTTCGCGCGCCTTCTGGAGCGCCTTTATCTGCGTGTCGAAGACCGTGCTGTCCGCGCGCTTGCCTTCGCCGCAGCCGCCGAGCAGACCGAGGACAACGACAAGCGCGGGCAGGCCGGCGAGGCGCCCGCCGCGCAATGGCTTGGGACGACAAATTGGGGATAAACGATTAGGTTCCACCACCGATCAGATCCAGGAAACGCCTTGCACGCTCTCCCAGATCTTCACCGCGCGCTCGACCCGCTCCTGCCGCAGCGCCTCGCGCGCCGCATTGCCGCACTCCGACTGCGTGCCGCACTCGACACCATCCACGCGATAAACCATCCGGTTTTCGGTCCGGGTGTATTTGGCGCCGGTCCACTCGAAGCTGCTGTAGGCGCTGTGCGTGGCGCTGATCTCGGTCCGCTGCAGGATCGTCGGATAGGCTCCGCCCCCGCGCTGGAACCGGAATTCGCCGGCGACGGCGAGGAGCGTGGCGGCGCCGTGCGCAGTCTTCTCGACGAGCCAGGCGCGGCAGCCGATGACCTCGGCGCACGCCGGGCTCGACACCAGGAACAGATCGCCGCGGTCGGTACGGCCGATCCAGCGGCTCAGAAATTCCTTCTCGCTGTGACAGGACACCTGCTGGGCGCAGTCGCCGACGATATCGAGCGGCAGTTCGCGCGCGGTCAGCACCGGGTCGGAAGTCTCGCCCGCCGCCGTCCAGGCGAAGGCCGCGATCGCAACCGTCAGGGCCACAAGGGACGTTGGAGTTTTCATGCTTCAGCTACCAGATATGGGTTCTCATTACAGATATGGCATATTCCATGCCAGACATCAGTCACAGGAAAACCCATTGATGACAATAACTTGCGTGTTGCCCCGGCTTGTCTTGCTCCAGCCGGCCGGTCAGAAACTACCCATTGGCGACACCCCCACGGCTCGACCATCCCTGTCGCCGGCCGGCCATAATTTCCTCCCACCCCCGACGCCTGTCAAGCAGACGGAAAAAACCGCGTAAAATAACGCCTTTTTCGGGGCGCGCGCCCCGGCCGCGCATTGACAACCGCCACCCCCTGCCTTTGAATTGCCGCCCATGCTGGACCTGGCCCCCGAGCGATCATGAGCGGCGCGATACTGGCGGAAATCAAGAACATATCGCGCTACTACGGCGAGATCGCGGCGGTGCGGGATGTGAGTTTCACCATCCGCCAGGGTGAGGTGCTGGGCTTCCTCGGGCCCAACGGCGCCGGCAAGACCACCACCATGCAGATCATCTCCGGCAACCTCGCGCCGAACACCGGCCGGGTGCTCATAGCCGGCCACGACCTGCTGGAAGACCCGCGCGCGGCCAAGGCCGCCCTCGGGTACCTGCCGGAGAGTCCGCCGCTCTACCGCGAGCTCACGGTGGATGAATATCTGGACTATTGCGCCGCGCTCAACCGCCTGCCGCGCGCCGGCCGCCGCGCCGCGCGCGAGGCGGCGAAGGAAAAATGCGGCCTGCACGACGCCGGGCGACGCCTGATCGGCAATCTGTCGAAGGGCTTCCAGCAGCGCGTCGGGGTCGCGCAGGCCATCATCCACATGCCACCGCTGGTGATCCTCGACGAACCGACGGTCGGGCTCGACCCGATCCAGATCCGCGAGATCCGCGCCCTGATCCGCGAGCTGGGGAAGGAGCACGGCGTGATCCTGTCCACCCACATCCTGCCGGAGGTGCAGGAGGTGTGCGACACGGTGCAGATCATCCACCGCGGCGAGCTGGTGCTGAACGAGTCCATCGCCGGCCTCGCGCGCCACATGAAATCGGCCTCGCTCACGGTCGCGTTTCACCACCCGCCGGGGCACGAAGTGCTCGCGCGCATTCCGGGCGTGACCGAGGTGCGCGCCGAGAGGGACGGGCGGCTGCACCTGTTTCACGACGCCGGCCGCGATCCGACCGAGGAGATCATTCGTCTGGCGTCGCAGCACGGCTGGGGGCTGCACGAGATCCGCCCCGGGCGCGTGTCGCTCGAGCAGGTGTTCGTCGAGCTCACGTCGCGCGAGGGAGCGGCGGCGGCCGCGGCGGCGTCATGATCGGCACCATCGCCATGCGCGAGCTGCGCGCGCTGTTCCTGTCGCCGCTCGCCTGGACGATCCTGGCGGTGGTGCAGCTGATCCTCGCGTTCCTGTTTCTCGGGCGCGTCGAGCTGGTCCAGATATCCCAGTCCCAGCTCCTCGCCATTGAGAACGCGCCCGGGACCACCGCGATCGTCCTCCCGGACCTGCTCGGTAACGCCGCGATCATCCTGCTGCTGGTGACCCCGCTGCTCACCATGCGCCTCGTCAGCGAGGAGCGGCGCAACCGCACCCTGAGCCTGCTCTTCAGCGCGCCGGTCTCGATGACCGAGATCATCCTGGGAAAATACGTCGGCATCATGCTGTTCCTGCTGCTGTTGCTGGCGCTGATCGCGCTCATGCCGTTGTCGCTGCTGCTCGGCGGCGGGCTCGACGCCGGCCTGCTCGTCTCGGGGCTGCTCGGGCTGGCCCTGCTGCTCGCCGGATTCGCCGCCGTCGGTCTGTTCCTGTCCACCATGACCCAGCATCCCCCGGTCGCGGCCGTCGGCGCCTTCGGCGCGCTGCTGCTGTTCTGGGTCCTCGACTGGAGCGGCCAGGGCGTCGCCGGCGGCGGCGTGCTTGCGGCGCTGTCCATGTTCAATCACTACAAACCATTTCTCGACGGGGTCTTCGACAGCGCGGACGCCGCCTATCACCTGCTGCTGGTGACGACATTTCTCGCGCTCAGCATCCTCCGCCTGGACGCGGAGCGGTTGGGGGGCTGACGCATGCGCCGTGCCCGGCAAACCAAGTGGCCGCTGCGGCTGGCGCATATCAGCTTCGTACCGCTGCTGCTGGCCGTGGCCGGGCTGTTGTTATGGCTGGCCCAGGAGTACCACCTGCGCTTCGATATGACGCAGAACAGCCGGCATTCGCTGTCGCCGGCGAGCATCGCCGCGCTTGAGCGGCTGCCGGGCCCGCTCACCGTCACCGCCTTCGCCAGCCGGCGCGGCGACACGCGCCGGGTCATCGGCGAATTGGTCGCGCGCTACCAGCGGCACAAGCCGGACCTGCGGCTCGAATATGTTGATCCGGACGCATCCCCGGAGCGGGCGCGCGCCCAGGGCGTCCGGTACGACGGCGAGCTGCTCCTGGAATACGGCGCGATGAGGGAGAATCTTTCGCCCGACCGGCTCAACGAGGCGACGCTGGCCCAGGCGCTCACCCGCCTCGGCCACCGCGGCGAACGCTGGCTGGTGTTCCTGAGCAGCCACGGCGAGCGCAGCCCGGACCGCCAGGCCAATTTCGATCTCTCGACCTGGGCCGCGGAGCTGCGCCGGCGTGGCTTCAAGACCCGCACCCTCGCCCTCGCGGAACATCCGCAGATTCCCCGGAACACCTCGGCGCTGGTCATCGCCGGCCCGCGCGTGGCCCTGCTGCCGGGCGAGGTCGGGAAAATCGAAAACTTCGTCACGGCCGGCGGCAACCTCCTGTGGCTGGCCGACCCCGGACCGCTCCAGGGCCTGGAGCCGCTGGCCGAAATGCTCGGAATCGAATTCCTGCCCGGCGTCGTCGTTGATCCCGTGTCGCAGGAGATCACCGGCAATCCCGCGGCGGTCGTCGTGGCGCGCTACGCCGCGCACCCGCTCGTGGCCGACTTCGGCGCGGCCACGCTGTTCCCGCACGCGGCCGGCATCAGCCTGGGCGCCACGGAAAATCAGCGCGGGCGCCGTCCCGACGCCGACTGGCGGACGGACGTCCTGTTCGATACGCCGGCCTCGTCCTGGGCGGAAACGGAGTCACTGCAGGGAAAAATTCAATTCGACAAGGGCAAGGACATTCGCGGCCCGCTGAACCTCGGCGTGTCCCTGACGCGCGCGCACGAGGGCGGTGTGGGCGCGAACCGGCGCCAGCAGCGAGTCGTGGTCATCGGCGACGGGGATTTCCTGTCCAACACCTTCCTCGGAAACGGCGGCAATCTGGAGTTGGGTCTGAGCCTGGCCAACTGGCTGTCGCAGGACGACGCCTATGTCGGCGTCCCGGTGCACACCGTGCGCGACCGGCGCCTGGACCTGTCGCGCCGGGAACAGATCGGCATCGCCGTCTTGTTCCTGATCGCGCTGCCGCTGCTGCTCGTGGGCAACGGTGTCTTCATCTGGCTCCGGCGGCGCAAACGCTGATGACCGACGATCCCGCAAAGACCCAGCTCCGGACACGCTGGCTGCTCAACCTGGGGCTGCTCCTGGCGATCGCGGCCCTGGCCGCGTTCCTGCTGTATACGCGCGGCCGGGAAGCGGCGGACGGACCG
>MFSY01000093.1:8540-12448 GCA_001785175.1 Candidatus Muproteobacteria bacterium RIFCSPHIGHO2_01_FULL_65_16
CCGTCGCGCCCGCGGCCGTCGCGCGCCTGCGCCTGGAGCGAAACGGCGCGCCGATAGTGCTCGAAAAGACCGGAGACCAGTGGCGCCTGGCCGCGCCGGTGCGGGCGCGCGCCAATCCATTCAACGTCGAGCGACTGCTGCGCCTGGCCGCGGCGCGCAGCGAGGCGCGCTTCCCGTTTGCCCCCGGGGAGGCGGACAAGTACGGGTTGAAAAAACCCCAGGCGCGCGTCTGGCTCGACGACGAGGAGATCGCCTTCGGTGCCCTGCATCCGTTCCACAACCAGCAATACGTGCGCTATCGCGGCGAGGCGCATCTGATCGCGGCGCATCATTTCGCGCCCGCCGCCCTCCCCTACACCGATTATCTCGACACCCGGCTGTTCGAGGAGGAACGCCGGCCGGTGGCGTTCGCGTTGCCGGACTTCACGCTGACCCTGCGGGATGGGATCTGGCGGCGCGAGCCGGAAGACAAGACCATCGCCTCCGATCGCATCAACGATTTCGTCGCCGAGTGGCGCAACGCGCGGGCGCTGTCCGTGGAGCGCCGCAGCGGCAGGCCCGCGCTCGGGCAGGTGCGCGTCACCTTCGCGCGCGACGCCAAGACCGAAACGCTCACGCTCGCCATCGTCGCGCGCGCGCCCGAGTTCATCATCCGGCGCGCGGACGAGGGGCTCGAATATCATTTTCCCGAAGACACCGGCAAGCGGCTGTTGAACATCAGTGAAAAGTGAATAGTGAAAAGTTAAGAGTTGACCACTGAATCACTAGCCTTTCACTTTTAACTTTGCACTTTTCACTTTTAACTTTTCACTCGCCCTACCATGCCCGAGCTTCCCGAAGTCGAAACCACGCGCCGCGGCATCGAGCCGGCCGTCGTCGGCAGGGCCGTGACGCGGGTGGTGGTGCGCGATCCGCGCCTGCGCTGGCGCGTGCCGGCGGCGCTGACGAAGGAGCTGCCGGGCCGTGTCATCGGCGCCGTCGCGCGCCGCGGCAAATACCTGCTGCTGCACACCGCGACCGGCGCCGTGATCCTGCATCTCGGCATGTCCGGCAGCCTGCGGGTCGTGCGCTGCTCCGATCCTCCGGGAAAATACGACCACGTGGACATCGCGCTCGACAGCGGCGACTGCCTGCGGCTGCGCGACCCGCGCCGCTTCGGCGCCGTGCTCTGGACCAGGGACCACGCGCGCCACAGGCTGCTCGCGCGCCTCGGCGTCGAGCCGCTGGGGCCGGAGTTCACCGGTGATTATTTGTTCCGGGCCACGCGCGGCCGCCGGCGCGCGATCCGCGATTTCCTGCTCGACGGTTCGGTCGTCGCCGGGATCGGCAACATCTACGCCAACGAGGCGCTGTTCGCGGCCGGCATCCGGCCGACGCGGCGCGCCGGCCGCCTCGACCGGGACCAGTGCCTGCGGCTCGCGCGCGCCATCCGCGCCACCCTGAAAAAGGCAATCCAGGCCGGCGGCACGACCCTGCGCGACTTTCGCAACGGCCGCGGCGAACCCGGTCGGTTCCAGCGCGCGCTCCGGGTCTACGGACGCGGCGGCGAAGCCTGCCGCGCGTGCGGCCGGCCGATCCGGGCGCTCCGGCTGGGGCAGCGATCGGCGTTTTTCTGCCCGCGCTGCCAGCAATAGGCTAAACTCGATATTTAATGGGACGCCTTTCTATCAACCCGCTGATCGGGCGCGCTTTTTCCGCCCGCCCCGGGGCCGCGCCAGCGGTCGGGAACCGGGCGCCGGCCGTCGTCCGACCGGGGCCGGCGCCGGGCCGCGGGCTTTGCGCGCGGACGGGCGCGCGGCAGACTCACACCGGGCGGGACTGAGCGGACGCGACGATGAAACACCAGGGTCTGGAACACCATTTCGAGGCCTACGGCGGCTGGCGGCGCACGCTCGCCGAGGCCGTGACCGATCTGCGCGCGTGGCTGCGGGGGCAGGAGCTGAGCGACACCCAGGTGGACCAGCGCCTGGAGCACGTGCTCTCCACGCTGCGCGACGACAAGCTCTACATCGCCTTCGTCGCCGAGTTTTCGCGCGGCAAATCCGAGCTCATCAACGCCGTCTTCTTCGCCGACTTCGGGCAGCGCATCCTGCCGTCGAGCGCCGGGCGCACGACCATGTGCCCGACCGAGCTCATGTACGAGCCCGACAGCGAGCCGGCGCTGCGGCTGCTGCCGATCGAAACGCGCAGGACCGGCACCACCATCGCCGAATTCCGCGGCTTCCCCGAGGAGTGGCAGGTCATAAAGCTCAACCCCGGCTCCCCGGAGACGATGGCCAAGGCGCTCGCCCATGTCGCCGAGGTCAAAACCGTGTCGCGCGAGGAGGCGCAGACGCTCGGGCTGCACGTCGCCGAGGACGAGACGCAGCCGGGCATGCGCATCACCGAGGACGGGCTGGTGGAGATACCGAAGTGGCGCCACGCCATAATAAACATCCCGCACCCGTTGCTGAAGCAGGGCCTGGTGATCCTCGACACCCCCGGGCTGAACGCCCTCGGCTCGGAGCCGGAGCTGACGCTGAACCTGCTGCCGAGCGCGCACGGGGTGCTTTTCATACTCGCCGCCGACACCGGCGTCACCAAATCCGACATCCAGGTGTGGCACGACCACATCGGCAGCCAGAAGGACGGCGCGAACAAGGGCCGGCTCGTGGTGCTCAACAAGATTGACGGCCTGTGGGACGAGCTGCGCAACCGCGACGATGTGAACCGCGAGATCGAGCGCCAGATCCGCGAAACCGCGAAGACCCTCGGCATCCCCGAGCGCAACGTCTATCCGGTGTCGGCCCAGAAGGCGCTGCTCGGAAAAATCAAGGGCGATCAGAAGGTGCTCGAGCGCAGCCGCATCCACGAGCTCGAGGACGCGCTGGCGCAGGAGGTCCTGCCGGCGAAGCGCGAGATCGTGTGCGTCAACATCGGCGACGACATGGCCGAGGTCGTCAAGGAGATGCGGCTGATCGTCATGCAGCGTCTCAAGGGCGTGCACGAGCACATGGAGGAGCTTGGGGCCCTGAGCGGCAAGAACATGGACGTCATCGAGCACATGATGCAGAAGGTCAGGGCGGACAAGGAGGTGTTCGAGAAGAGCCTGCAGCGCTTCCAGGCCGCGCGCAGCATCTTTTCGCAGCAGACCAACGCGCTGTACGCGCACCTGAACCTCAAGGGCCTGAACACGCTCATCGCCCAGACCAAGAAGGACATGGAGATCAGCATGACCACGGCCGGCCTCAAGGCGTGCATGCAGAACTTCTTCAAGCAGGCGCAGGTCACGATGGAGGCGGTGGCCGGGCAGGCGCAGGAGATCAAGGAGATGATGGAGGGCGTGTATCGCAAGTTCCAGGAGGAGTACGGCCTCGCCCACATCAAGCCCGGGAGCTTTTCGGTGATGCGCTACCTGCGCGAACTGAAGCGCCTCGAGGCGAAGCATGAGCAGTTCATGAGGGGGATGTCGCTGGTGCTGACGGAGCAGCAGATCCTGACCCGCAAATTCTACGAATCCTCGGCCGCCAAGGTGCGCGCCATCTTCCGCATGGCCAACCGCGACGCCGACAGCTGGCTCAAGACCATCATGTCGCCCATGGAGGCGCAGGTGCGCGAGCACCAGATCCTGCTGCGCCGCCGGCTCGAATCCATCAAGCGCATCCACCAGGCGAGCGACACGCTCGAGGACCGCATGCGCGAGCTGGGGCAGATCCGCGACGACATCCGCGAACAGGAGAAGGCGCTCGAAAAGCGGGTGGGGAAAGTCACGGGGCTGTTAGGCGCCGTGGAGGCGGGGAACGCCGCCAGGGAAGGACGGACCGCGGGCTGACTCCGACCGCCTTCATATCGAGCCGCCCTCCGGGCGGCGTGTACTTGTGGGTGGCTGACCCACGGCAGGTGACTTTTCTTTGCGCGGCCGAAGAAAA
>MFSY01000094.1:0-4872 GCA_001785175.1 Candidatus Muproteobacteria bacterium RIFCSPHIGHO2_01_FULL_65_16
CCTCGAAGATCAGGCGCGGACATCCTGTCCGCGCCCCTTTCAGGGCGCTCGCCCGGAACCTTACGGTGCGCGGGCGCGCCATACGGGGACCCAATAAAAGCACACACCTCCGACCTTAGCTTTTGTCGCCCTTCGGTGTTCGGTGAGTCCTTGGGGTGCGATTCAAGCTGACCGCTGATCGCTGATAGCTGATAGCTTGTTTAGCTGATCGCTTATTTTCTCCGCGCCTCCGCGACTCTGCGGTGAGAATCATGCTTTAGCTGATAGCTGATAGCTGATAGCTGATCGCTTATATCTGATCGCTTATTTCACCGCCATGCGCAGCCGGCGAAACAGCCGCGCCAGGTCCCGCGGCTGATAGTGGGCGTTGATCCCGCTCGGGTTGGGCAGGACCCAGACCGTCGCGTCGCCGATCGTTTCGGGCTGCGGTCCGACGGCCGCCCGCGACCGGCCGAACGCGCCGCGATAGGCCTGCACGCCGAGCACCACGACCGCCAGCGGCCGATAGCGTCGCACCTTGGCCATGAGCCGCCGCCCGCCCTCGGCGAGCTCCCTTGCGGATAACTCCGAGGCCGACGCCGTCGCGCGCGCGACTATATTAGTGACGCCGTAGCCGCTCTCCAGCAGCTCGCGCTCCTCGAACGGCGCCAGCCGCCGGCGCGTGAACCCGGCGGCATGCAGCGTCGGCCAGAAGCGGTTGCCGGGGCGGGCGAAGTGATGGCCCGCCGCCGCCGTGTACAGGCTGGGGTTGATGCCGCAGAACAGCACCTTGAGCCGCGGCGCAATGACATCCGGCACCGTCTTGTTACGCGCGGAGAGGATTTCTTCCCTGGTCGGTCGGCGTGTTTTCAACGGCACTATCGCTGTGAATCTCTAAATACTCCATAAGAAAACCGTTTATCCGCAGATTAACGCAGATTTACGCAGATTAAAAATACTCGAACCACAGATGCACACAGATAAACACAGATCGGAGTAACGCTGTCTTTGCCTTTTGATCCTTTCATCTGTGTCCATCTGTGTTTATCCGTGGTTTCACCGTTAGGGAAGTCCTGATTAAGTCGTCATTCTGGCGTAAGCCGGAATCCAGGCTTTGAAAAAGCATCGGCCGTAAGGCCGATTCTGGATGCCAGCTTTCGCTGGCATGACGGCTTTACTGCTTATTCAGAGCTTCCTTAGTTTTGCCTTTTGACATTCTTATCTGCGTTCATCTGCGGTTTCGCTGTTGCTGCCGGGTCGTGACCGGCGCCACGCCAGGCCGCCGAGGCCGAGGAACGCGGCGGCGGTCAGCCACGGCCACGCGCCGGGGCTTATGCGCGCATACACGGTCCGCGCGCCGCGCGTGGGGACATAAGCCACCAGCGCCCGGTCCTTCGTGGTGAAGTGATCCATGGCCGCGAGCACCCGGCCGTAGGGATCGGTGGCCAGCGACAATCCCTCCCGCGCCTGGCGCACGATGGAAAAACCGTTCTCGAGGCCGCGGAAAACGGCGATCTGCGAGTGCAGCGGGACGATCTCCCTCCAGTCCGATGATGGAAGCAACAGAATATCCACGCCCGCCCGGCCCAGCTTGTGCGCCACCTCGGGGAAATCGGCGTCAAAACAGATGAGCGCCGCGATGCGCCCGTAGGGCGTGTCCAGATATTTCGGCGTGGAGTCCCCCGGCAGGGTGTATGGCGCTTCCAGACCGGGGACCGGGCGCGCCTTGTGATGTTGCCAGGCGAGCCCGCCTTGCGGGGTGAACAGCACGACCTTGTTTTCAAAGCGACGCACCCGGGGATGCACGGTGACCAGCGGCATGGCGAGATAGATGCCGCCCGCCTTCGCCACCGCCGCCGCGCGCCGGAGCAGCGCCGGCTCGTCCTCCTTCAGCACCCAGCCGGCGCCCTCGCTCCAGGTTACGATGCGCGCCCCGGCGCGCGCCTCGCGCAGGGTCAGGGAAAAAAGCGTATCCATAAGGCCGGCGAGCTTCCGGCGCAGCGACTCCAGTTCGGGACCGGCCAGCGCCTTCTCCTTTGTGATCGTCTCGAAGGCCTCCACCGCGGGCGACCGTCCGGCGGGACCGTCCGGCTCGGTGATGGACGCGATTCTGACGGCGCCGGGCCCGTGGACCGTGAGCGCAAGCCGCGCCGCGCCCGCCGCGAACGCGGCCGTCAGCACCGCGAGACAGATCAGCGCGCCTTTACCCGCGCGTTCGGGGGAGAACCCGAGCCGCCAGGCCCAGGCCAGGGTTGAGTTGAACCAGCAGATGAGGAAGGTCACGCCCCAGGTTCCGATCACGGAAGCCGACTGCATGAGGGGAAGATTTCCGAACTGCGTGTGCGCCAGGGAACCCCAGACGCCGTAAGGACTGATCGCCGCCACCGCCAGCTCCGTGGCGGTCATGGCCAGGGGGAACACCAGGGTCGCGGCGAACCCGCCGACGCGCGGCCCGAGCAAACGGTCTGCCAGGTAAGGCGCGGCCGTGGACGCCCCCACGGCGATTGCAAAACCGAGATACACCGGCAACGCCACGGGCACCTGCCCGCGCCACGCAAAGAACGCCACAAACGTCAGGACCGCGGCGGTCGCAACGTATCCCGCCGCGGCCGGCCGGGAGCGCGTGAAATACAGCAGCAGGGCCGGCCCGAACCACGCCGCCACGGGCACATTCCAGTTTCCGCCCGTGAGCACGGCCGCTATCGCCGCGACACCCAGGGCAAACCACGGAGACACGCGCATGGTCACGGGCATTTTCCTCCAGCTCGCCCGGCCCGAACTCAATCAGGCCTACCGGACCGCGCGTTCCGGCAACTTCATTTAAAGGGCGCAGTCTTGTTCTCGGCGTGGATGATCAGCCAATGGGTCGCCGCCAGGCTGATGGTCAGACCGGCGAGCACGATGAGCTCGGTGGTCCGGCCGGGCTCGAGCGACAAGATCAGGATTTTCCGGATCACGGCCGCGAGCGCGACGGCGATGAAGACCTTGAGCCCGAGCGCCGCGCCGCGCAGGTGCCGGATCTCCTCGTTCAACAGTTCGGAGATGGCGTAGAGGATGAGCACCGAACCCATGATCATGATGGCCCCGTGCTCCAGCGTGGTTTTGCCGGTGGCCACCAGCACCATCTCATAGCCGATCCACAGCATCAGGAACAGGCCGGCGACCGCGAACGCCGCGATTATGAACAGGTCCACGAGCCACAGTCCCCGGCGCATGGTCTCGATCATGAACCGCTGGATTCTTCCAGAAGCGAGATAGAACTTCAGCTCCTCCTCGCGGAAGGAGCCCGTCATCACATCCAGGTTGAGGTCGAGGATCTTGTTGACCGACGCCACGGCCTGATCCAGCGCGATCGGCAGGTTGGGCTCGTGCGCGAGCTTGTCGTAAATGAACTGGCGGGTGAAGTTCATGGAGGCGCTGACGTAGTGCGGCGGCAGACCGATCTGGACGTGCACCTCGCCGATACGGTAGAGCCGGCGCAGATATTCGGCGTCGTGAGCGGCGGCGAACAGGGCGACGAACCATTTCTTGAGCTTGTCATTGTGCCGCTCGCGCACCTGCTCGTTGGGGAGATATTTGCTGGTATCCGGGAAATTGGCCAGGTAGGAATACAGCCGGCCGATCCATTCTTGCTGGTATTTTGCCCCGAATTCGGAAAGCTTCCGCAGGTTCTCCTCTTCCTCCAGCCGCCACTGGTAGTGGACCTTGAGTTGCTCGATCGTTTCCATTATTCGTTTTCCGGCCGTGATGCCGTTGGTTGAAAACACGAAGACGGCGCCAAAGATACAAGCGCGGGGCTCGGGAAACAAGGGGGCTGCGCGCGTCCCGGAACGCGCGCGTATTTCTATTTCACAACCATCGAATCCAGCGGCAGCGGTTTGGCGATGCCATAGCCCTGGGCGTTGTCAACACCGATCTCCCTGACCTTGGCCAGGATCCCGTCGTTTTCGACGAATTCCGCGACCGTGCTTATTCCCATGAGCTTGCCGATCTTGTTGATCGTCTCCACCATGGCGTGATCAATTCGCTCGCCGACCATGTTCTTGACGAAGTTGCCGTCTATCTTGAGGAAGTCCACCGGCAGTTGCTTGAGGTAGCCGAACGAGCTCACGCCGCTGCCGAAATCGTCCAGCGAAAAACGGAAGCCCGCGGCCTTGAGCCCCTGGATGAAGCTGATGGCCTTGGTCAGGTTGGTTATCGCCGCGGTCTCGGTGATCTCGAAACATATGCTCCGCGGCGGGATGTTGTGCTGCGCCGCCTGCCGCTGGATATAGTCGCTCAACATGTCGTCACTCCAGGTGACGCCGGAGAGATTGATGGCGCACGTGTGCAGCCTGGTCCCGATGTCGCCCTTGTATAGCCGGCCGAGCGTGGCGAACGCGGTCTTGATCACCCAGCGGTCTATCGCGGGCATGAGATTGTAGCGCTCGGCGGCGGGGATAAAGGCGCCCGGCAGCACCAGCTGCCCGTCCTCGTCCACCATGCGCAGCAGGACCTCGAAATGGTCGCCCTCCGGCGCATCCGCGGCGAGCGGCTTGATGGTCTGGTAGTAAAGGCGGAAGCGATCCTCGTCGAGGGCCTGGGTGATGCGCGTGACCCACTGCATCTGGCCCTGGCGCCGGGATAGAACCAGATCGTCCGGCTGATACACGTGCACCCGGTTGCGCCCCAGCTCTTTCGCCGCGTAACAGGTTACGTCCGCGGCGCTCAATATCTCCGACGCGTCCTTGGTGTCGGAGGTGACGCCGACAAGACCGATGCTGGCGCCGACGGAGAACGTCTTGTCCTGCCAGGTGAAGCGGAAATCCTGCACCGCCTGGAGCATGGCCTGGGCGCTGCGCTGCGCCTGATCCAAAGGGCACCCCTCTAGCAGCAGCGCGAATTCATCCCCGC
>MFSY01000094.1:5063-10669 GCA_001785175.1 Candidatus Muproteobacteria bacterium RIFCSPHIGHO2_01_FULL_65_16
TCGCGGCGGTTGACAAGCCCCGTCAGCGGGTCGGTGCTCGCCTGGTAGCTCAGCTGATATTCCATGTCGCGGGATTTGCTGACATCCTGGAACACCAGCACAACGCCGACGGTCCGCCCGTCCCGGGCGAAAATCGGCGCGGCGCTGTCCTCGACCGGTATTACACTGCCATTACGCTGGATCAGAACTCCGCGCCGGTCCGGAGCGGACACGGCGTTGCCTTCGCTCAATACCATGAGCGCGAGATTTTCCAGGGCCGCGCCGGTATCTTCGTTGACGACGTTGAAGACCTGGTCGAGCGGCAACCCGCGCGCCTCCTCGATGGTCCAGCCGGAGAGCCGTTCGGCGACCGGGTTGAGGTAGTCAACGCGACACGCGGCGTCGGTGCCGATGACGCCGTCGCCGATCGAGTGGAGCGTGACCTGGGCGCGTTCCTTTTCCTCGAACAAGGAATCCTGCGCCTGCTTCAACGCGCGCAGGGGGAACAGGCGCGCGACGAAGTATACGGCCGCGCCCAACGGCACGCCGAGCAGGGCCGCCAGGATGGTCTCGAACAGCAGCGGCCGCAGGGAATGGCCGGCCTCGATTTTTCCAACGACACGGCCCGAGTCCAGAAGCTCGGCCGAGCGCGTGATGAAGGGCGATTCGACGGTGCCGTAGCTTACGACGACGGCGCCTTGCCGATCGAGAACACGCCTGGTTTCAGCCTCCTCCCGGGGCGCGCGGCGCGCCAGCAACTCCTCCAGACGATGCTCTTCGAACCGCCACAACTCCGGGTTCTCATTGATCAGCCGGGTGGCAAGCTGCGCCTTTATCTCCGTCTCGGTTTGCAGTGCAGCCGACTGATATTGATAGCCCAGAAAGAAATACATCACCGGGATGGCGGCCGCGACCGTGACCGCGAGCGCGCCCGCGAGCCAGCTTGCCGCCCGGGACAGTCTGGCATCCAGCCGCGCCAGGATCATGGGACGCCGGCGGCGGCGGTTACGACCAGGTACCCGGAGCTGGTGAGGATCTCCTGCCCCGCCCGCGAGCGCACGAAGGCGATGAATTCCCGCGCGCGCCTGGACGGCTTGGGCCCGGTGATCATATATTCCGGCTTGAAGTACGGATATTTGCCGCCGGCGATGGCCCCGGGGGCGGGCGTCACGCCCTCGAAGGACAACACCTTTACCGCGCGCTTCTCGGAAATTATCTGGGCCAAGGTCGCGACGCCGAGCGCGCCCGGCAGCTTTTCCACGGCGTTCATGCTCTCTTGCGTGGTGACGGCGAAGATCATGCCCGCGCGCGCGTACGCCGCCGTCACCGCCGCGTCCATCGCCGGCGACATGCGCCTCAGCATCCGGGTGTCCGAGTCGTCCTCGGGCCGCAAGACCAAGCGCAGCGGCTTGCCGTCCGGCCAGGCGCCGGTTTTGCCGGCGTAGATGGCGATCAGCTCACGCAGCGTGATATTGGACACGACCACTTTGGGCGCGGCCACGAACACAAAGGGCGTCCGGCCATACTCGACCGCCACCGCACCCTGCGCGCGCTCGGTGTCTTTCAATGGCCGTGAGCTTAGACCGACGTCAATGGAGCCAGCGATGGCAGCCTTGATGCCGCCGCTGCTGCCGAGGCTCGGTAGCACGACGATATCCGCCAGCGGGTGGGTCTTTTTGAACGCCGCGGCGAGAATCTTCATGGCGCCCAGCCCCCCGCCGGAGCCGCCTATTCTGATCCTGTCGTCATCGCCGGCGCCGGCTGATGCCGGCGGGATCAGCATGATAAGTGGAAGGACGAGCGTCCTTAAAAATCGCATGGCAATTCCTCTTTTTTTGTTGTTCGAAACAGGGACATCTGGCGTATTGGCTTCCTGCCGTCGGGCCTGTGATGCCGACCCGAAAAAGTATAGTCGAAACAAACTGCAATATGATGCGGTTTTCGGCCGAGATGAAGCAGGGTCCGGGGGGGCGGAGGGCGCTAAATCCGCTTGCGCCCGGTGATCATGGCGCGGATGAGATTTTCCCGGTGCATGGCGCTGCTCAGAAGGACGCCGGCGATGTGCAGCACCACGAGCAGCAGCGTGAGATTGGCGAAAAACTCGTGGACTTCGCCCAGCACGCCCCCGTCGTCATCGTGTTCATTTTGTTCCCCCTCGTCGTCGCCGTGGGCATGGGCGCCGGCGATGACGGCGACGCGAGCGGCGCCGCCGGGCCTTTGTTTTCCTCGGCGCCGTAGAGCCAGAGGCCGCTCAAGGTGGCGCCGGCAAGGCTGAGCAGGAGTGCGATCACCATGGCGCCGCCCAACGGATTGGGCCCGATATAACGCCGCGGCGCGGCGCGCAAAAAATCCTTGGCGTATGCGAACACCGTGGCCGGGCGATAGACGAAATCGGCGAAGCGCGCGTAGCGCGTGCCGACGAACCCCCACAGGACACGCAGCGCCACCAGAACGCCGACCGCGTAACCCGACCAGATGTGCAGTATTGATTCCTCTTCGCCGGTGAGATAGACGACGGCGAACGCCGCGACCAGCGACCAATGGACCAGACGCACCAACGGGTCCCAGACCTTGATTTCACCGCCCTGATTCATCGTTGGCCGTGAATGAAAAATAAGCAAAGCAACAGGCCTCAATGGCCGAGGGCACGTCCGACGGTCGCCTCGAGCTCGGCGCGGCTGAAGGGGCCGAGCTTGCGCGCGAGCGTGCGGCCGTCGGGCGCGACCAGCACGCTGTACGGCAGGCCGACGGCCTTGCCCTGCCGGCCCAGGACGCCGCGCGCCTGCTCTTCGCTCAGCAACAGGATCGGGTAATTGACGCCCAGGCGCCGGACAAAGGCGCGCACCGGCGCCTCCTTGTCCACCGCCACCCCGATGACCTGGAGCCCGTGATCGCCGTGGCGCCGTTGCACCTCGATGAGCATGGGGATCTCGTCCCGGCACGGCGGGCACCACGTCGCCCAGAAATTCAGCAACACCACCCGGCCCTCCCACTCCTTAATATAGTGCGGCCGACCGTCGAGACCGGGCAGGGCCAGGTCGCGCGGCAGGGCCTCGGGCCGGCTGTGCCGATACCAGTAGCTCGCGCCGGAGGCGACCGCGAGGGCGACGACGACGGCCGCCGCGAACGTGAGCTTCAATGAAACAGACCGCATGGATGATTATTGGATCAGACGTGAATGGCACTTAACTTAAGGAAAAGACCTCTGTTTACGTCGTCATTCCGGCGAAAGCCGGAATCCAGGGTTTGAATAACATCGGCCCATAGGCCGATTCTGGATGCCAGCTTTCGCTGGCATGACGTAGATTTTTACTTGTGTGGCCTTAAGTTAAGTGCCATTCGGATCAGACGTGGTTATTTCCGTGACGCGCAAGCTTAACGTCCCCGCGGCGCCGCAACAAGCCGTCCGGCCCGCGGCCGATGGCCGCGGCGCGCAGGGCGAAAATGAAGGATCTCATTGATTCATCGGTCAATCCCGAAGATAAGGACATTCTACATATCCCGGCGAATCAATACCTTATATCGCGCTACGGGATTCCGGGTTTTACATCCGCCGCAAATTCGGCTATTACTTCACAAACACAAACAAGCCGTAAGCCGTTGCATAGACGGTCTTGACGGAACGTCGGGTTTGGAGAATGGAATCTCTGAATAACAACGACGCCACGACGGTGTCTGCGTGTCTGCCAGGGAGGATAGGCGGTCGTCCCCTCTTTTCGCCCGCCGCCGTCATTTTCTCGCTGGCGCTGTTGCTCCCCGCCCTGATTTTCCCCGCCGCGATCGTCGCCCATCCGGACGCCGCGACCGAACGCCTGCACATCGCCGCCGCCCAGACGGCGTGGGAGGGCTGGACGCTTCAATGGATGGCGGGGCTCGCTCTCCTTTTTGCCGGCCTGTTCGCGCTGGCGAGCTGGATGTTCATGCGCATGCGGCGGCTGGAAGGGGCCATGGAGCATCAGGCCCGGCACGACGCCCTGACGGGCCTGCCCAACCGCGCCCAACTGCTCGACCGCCTGCGCCAGGCCATCCACGCGGCCGGCGGCCGCCGGACGCCGCTCACGCTCATCGTCATGGACCTCGACCGCTTCAAGGGGATCAACGACGCGCTGGGGCATCATGTCGGTGACCTCGTGCTGCAGCAGGTCGGCGCGCGGCTGCGTGAGCTGCTGCGCCCGGCCGACACCATGGCCCGCCTCGGCGGGGACGAGTTCGCGCTGCTGCTCCCGGAGACCGACGAACACCAGGCCCGGGACGCGGCGCGCAAGATCATCCTCGCGCTCAAGCGACCGTGCGTAGTCGGGCGGCATCACCTCTGCGTCGGCGGCAGCCTCGGCATCGCGGTCTTCCCGCGCCACGGAGAAGACGCGCCGACCCTGATCCAGCACGCGGACACGGCAATGTACGCCGCGAAGCAGTCAAACACGGGATATGCCGTATACGACCCCGAGCGGGACCGGCGCAGCTTCAAGCAGCTCGAACTTGAGAATGACCTGCGCGACGCCATTGACGGCGACCTGCTGGAGCTGTGCTATCAACCGATGGTTGACCTGCGCAGCGGAACGGTGACGGGGGTGGAGGCGCTGCTGCGCTGGAACCATCCGTCCTATGGCGTGATCTCCCCCGATGTCGTGATTCCCATCGCCGAACTGACGGGCCTCATCCAGCCGCTGGCGGTGTGGGTGCTGAACACCGCCTTGCGCCAGTGCGCCGAGTGGCGGCGCGCCGGGCTCGACCTCAATATCGCGGTGAATCTCTCGGCCTGGAACCTGCAGGATCCGGCGCTCGTGGATAACGTGCGTTCGGCCTTGAGCGTCTGGAAGGTGCCGGCCGCGCGCCTGGAGCTGGAGATCACGGAGAGCGCCATGATGGCCGAACCCGAACGCGCGCGGGAGGTGGTCGGCAGGCTGAACGCCATGGGCATCCGGCTCGCGATAGACGACTTCGGCGCCGGCTTTTCCTCCCTCGCCTACCTGAAGAAGCTGCCCGTGAGCTCGCTCAAGATTGACAAGTCCTTCATCCTCGGCATCGCCTGGGACGACAGCGACACCAAGATCGTACGCTCGACCATTGACCTCGCGCACGATCTCGGCCTGAAGGTGGTGGCCGAGGGGGTCGAGAGCGAGGCCGTGCGCGCGCGACTCGTGACGCTCGGCTGCGACACCGCCCAGGGCTATCACCTGAGCCATCCGCTGCCGACGCCGGCGCTGGTCCAATGGCTGCGAACGTCCGCCGCCCGTCCGGTATGGGCGCAGGGCGCCGCCGGGACACCGGACACCCCCCAGGAAGCCGCGAAAGCCTCCGGCTACAAACACTAAGGATTTGTATGATTATTCAACGCGGAGACGCAGAGGCGTGGAGGAAAGTAAGCTACAAGCTGCAAGCCACAAGCTAAAAGCTATCAGCGATCAGCTATCAGCTATCAGCTAAAGCATGATTTTCACCGCAGAGACGCAGAGGCGCGGAGAAAATAAGCTATCAGCTATCGGCTTGAATCGTGCCCCCCAAGGGCTCGCCGAACACCAAAGGCAACGGAAGCACAGACCTGAGATGTGTGCTTTTCTTGGGGTCCCCGTATGGCGCAAACCCGAGCACCGCAGGGCTTTGGGAGAGCGCCCCGAAGGGGCGAG
>MFSY01000095.1 GCA_001785175.1 Candidatus Muproteobacteria bacterium RIFCSPHIGHO2_01_FULL_65_16
CCTATGCGGCCATGGCGGCCCTGATGCTGGCCCGGCACGGCGTGGTGTCCGGCGACGGCGCCGCCGCCCGCAAGCACCTGCAGTGGGTGCTGGATCACGCCGCGGATACGCCGCTGGCGCACGCCGCGCGGCTGCGCCTGGCGCGGCTCCTGGCCGGCGAGGGCAAGCATGAGGCCGCCCTGGCCCAGCTCGATGTCAAGGAGATGTCCGGCTTCGAGGCGGAGTACCTGGAGGCCAGGGGCGACGTGCTCACGGCGCTCGGGCGCGCGGGCGAGGCGCGCGCGGTGTACAGCGCCGCGCTCAAGGCGGCCGAGAACAGGGCGCCCTACCGCCAGACGCTCGGCATGAAGCTCGACGACCTGGGCCAGGAAGCAACGCCATGAAACATGTCGCGCCGTTGTTGGTCGCGGCCCTGGTTCTGGCCGGATGCGCCTCCGACAGCCGGATCGAGCGCGCGGCGCCGACGCCGCTCGCGGAGTTCAAGGTCGAGGCCGAGGTCAAGGAGCTGTGGCGCACGCACATCGGCTTTTGGGGCGACGCGAGCTATCTCCGGCTGGTTCCAGTCCTGGACGGCGACACTGTCTACGCCGCGGATGCGCGCGGCCGCGTCGGAGCGTTCACGGCCGACAGCGGTCGGCGTCTGTGGAAGACCAGGCTCAAGCTCGATGTCACCGGCGCGACCGGCGTCGGCGCGGATCTGGTCGTCGTCGGCACGGAAAAAGGCGATGTCATCGCCCTGGACAAGGCCACGGGAAACGAGGCCTGGCGCGCGCGTGTGTCGAGCGAGGTCCTCGCCCCACCGACGGCGCAGGCCGGTGTGGTCGTGGTCCAGACCGTTGACGGCAAGGTCTTCGGGCTCTCGGCCAAGGACGGCAAAAGGCTCTGGAGCCACAGCCGCGGCGAGCCGGGGCTGTCCCTGCGCGGCACGAGCGCGCCGCTCATCGTCGGCGAACACGTGCTGACCGGCTTCGCCAGCGGCAAGATCGCGGTGTTGCAGCTGCGGGACGGGCGGCTGCTCTGGGAATTGCCCGTGGCCCAGCCGCGCGGGCGCAACGAGATCGAGCGTCTGGTGGATGTTGACGCGGCGCCGCTGGTGACGCCGGACATGTTGTTCGCCGCCAGCTACCAGGGCAAGGTCATCGCCGTCAATGTCGGCACCGGCCGCATCGTCTGGTCCAGGGATGTGTCAACATACAACGGCATGGACATGGACCGGAATAACATCTATCTGAGCGACGAGCACGGCCAGGTGCTGGCGTTGGATCGGCGCAGCGGCGCGAGCGTGTGGCGGCAGGAGAAGCTGCGCGCGCGCATGCTGAGCGCGCCGACGGTCGTGGGCGGTTACGTCGCCGTCGGCGATTTCGAGGGCTACGTGCATTGGCTGGCCGCGGACGACGGCCGCTTTGTCGCGCGCAGCAAGGTCTCCGACGCCCCGATCCTGGCCAAGGCCGTGGCCGGCGGCGCGGGCGCGCTCTACGTCGCCGGCCAGGACGGCGTCCTTTCGGCCCTGCGCATAGGGGCTAATTTCTAAACCGCCAGGACGCCGGGAACGCCAGGCTTACTGAGATTTAGCCGATATCTTTATCGGCGTTCTCGGCGTTCTCGGCGGTCCAGGCTCATACTGCGCGACCCGATATCCAGTCTATGAAACCCGTTGTTGTCCTCATCGGCCGGCCCAATGTGGGAAAGTCCACGCTCTTCAATCGCCTGACACGCAGCCGCGCGGCGCTGGTGGCCGACGAGCCGGGCCTCACGCGCGACCGGCAATATGGCGACGGGAGGGTGGGCGATCGCCCCTACCTGGTTGTTGACACCGGCGGCGTCACCACGGGCCTCGGTCCGGCCGGACGCGCCGACGTGTTCACCGCCGTACTGACCGCGCAGACGCGCCAGGCCCTGGCCGAGGCCGACGCCGTGGTGTTGCTGGTGGACGGGCGCGAAGGGTTGACCCCGCTCGACCGGCAGATCGCCGACGACCTCAGGCGCATGGGAAAGCCGATGGCGGTCGCCGTTAATAAGACCGAGGGCGTGGATCCGGCGACGGCGGTTGCGGAATTCCACGCGCTCGGCCTCGGTGAACCGACGGCCATTTCCTCCGCGCGCGGCGACGGCGTGCAACTGCTCATGGAGCGCGTGCTCGCGCCACTTCCGGTGGTCATCCCGGAAGAGGCGCCGGCCGGGTTGCCGCGGATCGCCGTGATCGGCCGGCCCAACGCGGGCAAGTCCACCCTGGTCAACGCGCTTTTGGGGGAAGAGCGCGTGGTGGTTTCGGACCAGCCCGGAACCACGCGCGACAGTATCCACGTTCCGCTCGAACGCGGGGGGAAAAGCTATATCCTGATTGATACGGCGGGCGTGCGTCGCCGCGGCCGCGTCGCGAGCACGCTCGAGAAATACTCCGTGATAAAAACACTGCAAGCCATTGACGAGGCCGACGTGGCCATCCTGGTACTGGACGTCCTGGCGGGGGTGGCCGAGCAGGATGCCGCGCTCGCAGGTTATGTGGCCAAGTGCGGCCGTGGCATTATCGTGGCCGGCAACAAATGGGACGCGATTGACGCGGCGCAGCGCCGGATGGTCAAGCACGAGCTGCAACGCAAGCTGCCGTTTCTGGAATACGCCCCGATCCATTATATTTCCGCGCTGCACGGCAGCGGTGTCGGGGCGCTGTTCGGATCGGTGGACGCGGTCCATGCGGCGACCAATAAAACGATAGCGACCTCCAAATTGAACCAGGTTCTGCGCGCCGCCGTGGCGGCCACTCCGCCGCCGGTGGTCCGGGGGCGGCGCATACGGCTCAAGTTCGCTCATCAGGCGGGGAAGCGCCCGCCCCTGATCCTGGTCCACGGCACCCAGGTCGGGCGCGTGCCGGAATCGTACCGGCGCTATCTTGCGGGCGTCTTTCGCAAGGCGTTTGGTCTGGTCGGGACGCCGGTGCGGGTTGAATTCCGCCAGGGTAAAAATCCGTACGCACCCGGGGCCGGCAGGCGCGCGGCACAGGCGCAATGAGCTATCTTGTACATGAGGAATATCTTGTAATCATTTGAAATCCAATATAAAAGATTATTAGTCTATCTCAAATATACTTTAACCGCGGATGAACGCAGATATACGAAGAGTTCATGCATGAATTCGCGTTTATCTCTTCATTGAAATCTGCGTTCATCTGCGTTTTGGATGTTTTTGAAATAACTTCTAGTGTGCGCACAAGACCAACCGATCGTTTTGATTCCCGACTATAATCGTTCACACCCGCTGCAGCGTGCAAACAAACAAGTTGTGATCCGCAATCAGAAAAGCAAGAGAGTGGGGCGTGACCGCTTACCATAAAAACGCCCTGCCGGCCGGGTATCAACTCGCGGAGTACACCCTGGAGTCGGTGCTCGGCTACGGCGGCTTCGGCATCACCTATCTCGCGCACGACACCGCCCTCGGCGCGCAGGTCGCCGTCAAGGAATATCTGCCGCAAGAGATCTCCACGCGCGACGCGAAAACCGGCGCCGTCATGCCATCGTCCACGCAGAACGCGATCCGTGACTATAGCTGGGGCCTGAAGAACTTCGTCGCCGAGGCGCGCTCGCTGGCGCGTTTCAAGCACGCCAACATCGTGCGCGTGCTCCGGTTCCTCGAGGCCAACGGCACGGCCTACATGGTGATGGAGTACGAGAAGGGAACGAGCCTGGCCGGGCATCTCAAGCGACATGGGCCGAAACTCGACGAGCAGGCGCTGCTGCGCGTATTCATCCCGATCCTCAACGGCCTGCGCGCGGTGCACGATGCCGGCATGCTGCACCTCGACATCAAGCCGGAGAATATTTATTTGCGCGGCGACGGCAGCCCGATGCTGATTGACTTCGGGAGCGCGCGCCAGGCGATCGCCGCCGCCGGCCATCAGATAGTGGCGCTCACCTACGGCTACGCCCCGATCGAGCAGTATCCGGACAAGGGCAAGCCGGGCCCGTGGACCGACGTCTACTCCATCGGCGCGGCCATGTATCGCTGCATCACCGGCAACCGCCCGGACGACGCGCTCGAACGCTACCGCGCCGTGCTCAAGTATCAGACGGATCCCCTGATTCCGGCGGCCAAGGCCGGGGCGAAACGCTATCAGCAGAATCTGCTGGAGTGCGTTGACTGGGCGATGCAGCTCCATCCCCAGGAACGGCCGCAGTCGGCGCGCGAACTGCAGGACGCATTGATGGGGAAGATCCGGCGCGCGCAGCAGAAACAAGCGCCGGTGATGCAGCCGTTCGCGCGCCCCGCGACGGCGCGACCGGAGCCGTTCAGGACCGCGGCCCCGCCGCGGCGGCGCAAGGCCCGGTCGTGGGCGGCGCCGGCCCTGATCCTGGCGGCGCTGATCGCGGCGGCAGCCGTCTTTCGCCCCGAAGTGTTGAAGTGGTGGCCGGTAACGGACATGCCGCAGACCACGCCACGCCCGCAGGAACAGCAGCCGGCCGAAAGCCCGCGCGAGCAGCAGGCCGCGCCGGCGCGCAGGCCGGGCGTAAGGCGCGGCGGCGAGCGGAGCGAGCAGACGCCGCCGTCGGTTCTGGCGCGCACACTGAACGGCCACAGCGACTGGGTGCAGGCGCTGGCTTTTTTTCCGGGCGAGAAAAGACTGGCCAGCGGCGGCAACGACAAGGTCGTGCGCCTGTGGGATACGTCATCGGGCGCGGCGCTCGGGACGCCGCGGCGGCACGGTTACGCCGTCAACGCCGTTGCGGTTTCCCCTGACGGCCGCTGGCTGGCCTCGGCCGGAATTGACGGCGCCGTGCGTCTGTGGGATGCGCTCGGCAAAGGGCGCCAGACGATGCAGGGATACGGTTACTCCATTTTTTCCGTGGCGTTCGCGCCGGATGGCAGGACCCTGGCCGCCGGCGGCAAGGACCGGGCCGTATTCCTCTGGGACGTTGAGACGGGTCGGCGCCGCCACGCCCTCGAGGGGCATAAGAGCGAAGTGTACGCGGTGGTTTTTTCCCCCGACGGCAGATACCTGGCGAGCGCGGGCGCGGATCGGGTCATCCGGCTGTGGAATGTCGCGACCGGGCAGGAAGCGGCCGCGCTCACCGGGCACAAGGATGAAATCATGGCGCTCGCCTTCGCGCCCGACGGCCGTTATCTCGCCTCCGGCGGCGTGGGCCAGATGATAAGAATATGGGACGTCAGGGAAGGCGCCCTGGCGCGGACACTACCGGATGCCGGTGCTCCGGCGCTGTCGCTGGCTTATTCGCCGGACGGCCGCTGGCTCGCGGCCGGAACCGCCGGGAAGACAATTTTGATTTTTGACGCCGTGGAAGGACGACTGGCCCAGGTCCTGAGCGGCCATCGCGACCAGGTGCAGGCCGTGGCGTTTTCACCGTCCGGGGGCCTGCTCGCCTCGGCCAGCCGCGACGGCAGCGTTAAGCTCTGGAAGTAACTGTCGGGTCGAGCCGCCCTTCAGGCGGCGTATTACTTGTGGGTGGCTGACCCACGGCAGGTGACTTTTCTTTGCGCGGCCAAAGAAAAGTCACCAAAAGAAAGGCCGCCCCGGATGGC
>MFSY01000096.1:0-4861 GCA_001785175.1 Candidatus Muproteobacteria bacterium RIFCSPHIGHO2_01_FULL_65_16
GCGGAGATCGCTCGCTACTGGGAAACCGGCGAGCCGGCCGACAAGGCCGGCGGCTACGCCGTGCAGGGACGCGCCGCGGCGTTCATCCGCCACATCGAGGGGAGCTATTCCGGCATCATGGGCCTGCCGCTCCACGAGTTGGCGCAATTGCTTTGGCAGGCCGGTATCGAGCAACCATGAGCGAAGAAATTCTCATCAACGTCACGCCGCAAGAAACCCGCGTCGCGGTCGTCGAAAACGGCGTGCTCCAGGAGGTGCACATCGAGCGCGCCCGCAACCGCGGGATCGTCGGCAACATCTACAAGGGCCGGGTGGTGCGCATTCTCCCGGGCATGCAGGCGGCGTTCGTGGACATCGGCCACGAGCGCACCGCGTTCCTGCACGCCTCCGACATCCGGCCGCCCGACGCCGACGCCGGCGGTCCCGCGCCGCCGATCAACGAGCTGCTGAAGGAGGGGGAGGAGGTGGTGGTCCAGGTGGTCAAGGACCCGCTCGGCACCAAGGGCGCGCGCCTGACCATGCAGATCACGTTCCCGGCGCGCTATCTGGTGTACCTGCCGTTCACCGGACACATAGGCATATCGCAGAAGATCGCGGACGAGGCCGCGCGCACGCGCCTGCGCGATCTCATCAAGGCGGCCGTGGACGCGGGCGACGCGGGCGGCTACATCGTGCGCACGCTCGCCGAGTCCGCATCCGAGGACGAGCTCAAGACCGACATCCGCTACCTGCGCCGCCTGTGGCAGGTGTCCCAGGAGCGGATCAAGACCGCGCCGGCGTGCGCCCTGGTCCACGAGGACCTGGCGCTCGCGATCCGCGCCATGCGCGACCAGGTGCGCGACAGCATCGAGAAGATCCGCATTGACTCGCGCGAGACCTTCGCCAAGGCGCGCGAGTTCGCGCACGAGTTCATGCCCGAGATCGAGGAGCGCATCGAGTACTATCCCGGCGAGCGCCCGATCTTCGATCTGTACTCGGTCGAGGACGAGATCCAGAAGGCCCTGCAGCGCCGGGTGCCGCTCAAGTCCGGCGGCTACCTGATCATAGACCAGACCGAGGCCATGACCACGATTGACGTGAACACCGGCGCCTACGTCGGCCGCAAGAACCTCGAGGAGACGCTGTTCAAGACCAATCTCGAGGCGGCCCAGGCGATCGCGCGCCAGCTGCGGCTGCGCAATCTCGGCGGCATGATCATCGTTGATTTCATTGACATGGCCGATCCCGAGCACAAGCGCCAGGTGTTGCGCGCGCTGGAGAAGGCGCTCGCGCGCGACCGCACCAAGGTCTTCATGACCGAGATGTCGTCGCTCGGGCTCGTGGAACTGACGCGCAAGCGCACGCGCGAGAGCCTCGAGCACGTCCTGTGCCAGCCGTGCCCGGCGTGCCAGGGGCGCGGCACGCTCAAGACCCCGCAGACCGCGTGCTACGAGATCTTCCGCGAGATCCTGCGCGAGGCGCGCCAGTTCGGCGCCGCGCAGTACCTGGTCCTGGCGTCCCAGGTGGTCGTGGACATGCTGCTGGACGAGGAGGCGCAAAGCCTGGTCAAGTTGCAGGAATTCATCGGCAAGCCGGTGCACCTCAAGGTCGAGCCGCTTTACAATCAGGAGCAGTACGATGTGGTGCTGATGTAGGAAAGGCAGCTATCAGCTAACGGCCGCCAGCTATCAGCTATCAGCTAACCGCTAACCACCTCGATCGGCGGCGGCGACGTATGCCAGAATAGCGCCATGTCGCCCGAGCCCCGTCCCCGATGAGGAAGATCAGACCCCGCCGCGTCGCCGTGCATGTCCGGCGCGTCTCGCGGCATACCGGCCGCTGGGCCTGGTACGCCTCCGCCGCCACGCTCGCGCTGCTCGCCGTGCTGTTCACGGCGGCGCGCATCCTGCTGCCCATGGTCGAGGACCGGAAGTCCGATCTGGAACGCTACCTGAGCCGCAAATCCGCGCACCAGGTGCGCATCGAGAAACTCGACACCTTCTGGGACGGGATGTACCCGGGGGCGCGGATCCAGGGACTGCATGTTTACACCAAGGACCAGTTGCAGCCGGCGGTGAGCCTGGGCGAGCTGCGCCTGAGCCTCGCGCTGCTGCCGCTCCTGTGGGGCAAGATAGAGATCCACAGCCTGGTGTTGGTCCGCCCGAGCCTGGCGTTCGAGCGCCTGGCCGACGGGCGCTTCCGCATCTCCGGCTTCGATCCGATCCGCCTCGCCCGGCGCGAGGGCGACGAAAAATTCACCGTCTGGCTGTTCGCCCAGGATCAGCTCGCGATCGTGGACGGCGAGATGCAGTGGTTCGATCACCGCGCGCCCGCGGCCGCGGGGCTGTCGCTGACGCGCGTGAACATCGCCCTGAACAACGACGGCGACCGCCACCGGCTCGGCTTCAGCGCGCGTTTTCCGCCGGGCGTCTGCGGCGCGTACGCGCCGCCCGCCGCGGCCGGAATCGAAGCCGGGGATTGCTCGCTGCTGTTCGACATCCGCGGCAATCCGTTTCTCGGCGACAGATGGGACGGCGAGATTTACCTGCGCGCCGGGGAGGTGAATATTGCCGCCCTGCCGTTGATCGCGCGCGAGAAACTGCCGCCCGATTTCCGCGGGCGATTCGCGGCGCAACTATGGAGCAAGTGGAAGTCGGCGCGCCCGCGCCTGGTGCGGGGCGAGGTCTCCGTCTCCGGCCTCCGGTTGCCGCTGCCGGCGCTGCGCGTCCCGCTCGCCGTGCGTCAGGCGAGCGCCGGAATCAAATGGGAGGCGGGCAACGACGGCTGGCGCCTGGAGCTCGACGATCTCGCGCTCGGGTTGAGCGGCCCGTCGTGGCGGGCCGGCCGGCTGCGGGCGGATGTCGGCGCGCGCGCGAGCACGCTCCAGATCGGGCATCTCGATGTCGGCGATCTGACGCAGTTCGCCACGAACCTCAGGATTGATCATCCGCTGTTCGCGCACTGGGCCGCCTTGAGCCCGGCGGGCGCGGTTGATCGTCTCAACCTGCGCATCACGGGCGCGGCCGCGGCGCCCGAGGATTTTCACGCCGAGGCGGACATCGCCGGCCTGAGAACGCGCCCGTATGAAGACTTCCCCGGCGTGCAGGGTCTGAGCGGCCGCCTGTCGGCGCGCAGGTACGCGGGGGAATTCCTGCTGGACGCGAAGGATTTCACGCTCCTGCTGCCGCGCGTCTTCCGTGGGCCGATCGAGGCGGAGCGGCTCGCGGGGCGGCTGGACTGGGAAAGAAAATCGGATCACTGGCAGGTGCGCGGCGCGGACCTGCGCCTGGATGGCGCCGACGGGCATGGCACGGGCGCGCTCCTGCTGCGGCTGCCGGACGATCGGGCGCGGTCCCAGTTTTTGAAGCTGCGCGTTGATTTCCACGACGGCGACGTCGCCCGCGCCGCGCGCTATTTTCCCGTCTCCCACCTCAAGCCGGCCATGCTCGCCTGGATGGAGCGCTCCTTCCTCGGCGGCCGCGTCGTCTCCGGCCATCTGATCCACGAGGGCGAGACGCACGCGTTCCCATTCGACAACGGCGGCGGGATCTTCGAGATTCGCGCGCGCGCGCGCGACGCCGTCTACGGCTACCTGCCGGGGTGGGAGCCGGTCCGCAACGCCGACCTCGATGTCACGATCCGCGGCAGCAGCGTGCTCGTGACCGGCCACGGAACGATCGGCGGGGTGGAGGTGCGCCAGGTCGCGGTGCGCGCGGAGCATCCGGCGGACGGCGGCGGCTATGTCGTGCGCGTCGGCGCCAGGCTCGGCGGCGCGGTCAACGAGTATCTCGCCGTCCTGCGCGACGTCCGGGCCGCGGGCCGGGAGCGCTGGCAATCGTATCTGCCCCCCGCGTTGCGGGGCTCGGGGGACGGCGCGCTCAGCCTTGACATCACCATACCGGCGGCCGCGCACCGGCCCGCCGCGGTCAGGGGCGAATATTATTTCCTGGACGCCGGTCTCAGGCTGGGCGCGCTCGCGATCGAGGGGATCCGCGGCGGCGTCCAGTTCACGGGCGCCGGCCTGCAGAGCGGCGACCTGCGGGCGCGGTTTCTCGACGGCGACGCCGTCGTCGCCATGGCGACGCGCGACACCGGCCGGTTTCAGGTATTCGCCCAGGGGAAGATCCCCGCCGGCGGCCTCGCGCCGCTGCTCGGTCCGCGCCTGGCGCCGCGCATCGTCGGCGCCGCCGACTGGACCGCGGCCTGGCGCGGCGCCTGGGGCGCGGGCGATCTGCGCGCCGAGCTTGACCTGCACGGCCTCAAGTCCACGCTGCCGCCGCCGCTCCACCGGCCGGAGGGTCTGACCGCGGACAAGCTGATCCTCAAGACCGAGACGCGCGATCGGCGCCACCACGTCATCGGCGTGCACGCCGGCTCCGAGATTGCCGGCCGGCTCGAGTTCGCGCGCGACCGCGGTTTCTGGCGCCTCGCGCGCGGGCGCGTCGGTTTCGGCGAAGAGCGCGTCGCGCTCCCCCGGGAAGACGGGCTGCAGCTCAAGGCGCGGATCGAGGCGCTGGACCTGGACCAGTGGCTGCCGCTGTTTGCGGACGCCGGCGGCGCGGTCGAGCCGCCGCCGTTCCTGCGGCGTGTCAGCGCCGACATCGGCGCCCTGGACGTGCTCGATCGCCGCTTCGGGCGCATGGCCGTGGATCTCGCCCCGCGCGCCGCGACCGCGGCCGACGGCGGCGGTTGGAGCGGCGGTTTTCGCGGCCCGGCGCTGGAGGGGACCGGCGGGTTTTACCGCCGGCAGGGCGTGGCGCATATCCGGCTCGATCTCGCGCGGCTGAATCTGCCGGACAAGAAACATCGTGGGGCGGACACGGAGGTTGATCCGGCGCGGCTGCCGGCGGTGAATGTCCGCAGCCGCTCGTTTCAACTGAAG
>MFSY01000096.1:4910-21815 GCA_001785175.1 Candidatus Muproteobacteria bacterium RIFCSPHIGHO2_01_FULL_65_16
GCTGGCGGATCGCGCGCCTCAAGCTCACGCGGCCGGAGATGAAGTTCACCGCCAGCGGCCGGTGGCGGCGCCTCGACGACCGGCACGAGAGCGAATTCGAGATCGGCCTCAAGGACTCCGACATGGGCAAGACGCTCGAGGCGCTGGGGATACCGGGCCAGATGTCCGGCGGCGAGGTGGACTTGAACGCGCGCCTCTCGTGGCCGGGCTCGCCCACCAACATCAGGCCCGCCGGCGTCAGCGGCCGGATCGCCGTCGCCGCCGAGGACGGCCGGTTCCTGCAGCTCAAACAGGGCGCGGGCCGGATGTTCGGCCTGCTGGACCTGAGCTCCATTGGCCGTTACCTCATGCTCGATTTCAGCGCCGCCTTCGGCAAGGGTTTCGTGTTCAACAAGATCACCGGCGGCATTGACGTTGATCGCGGCAACGCCAACACCCGCGATCTTTCCATCAACGGCCCGTCGGCGCAGATCGGCGTCGTCGGGCGCGTGGGCCTGGTGGCGGAGGATTTCGATCTGGTGATCGAGGTCCAGCCGCGGCTGACCAGCAGCCTGACGCTCACCACCTGGGGTCTGTGGGGGCCGCAGGTGGCGGCGTGGGTGCTGGCGATGCAGAAGATCTTCAAGAAGCAGATCAGCGCGGGTACCCGCGTGACCTATGTGGTCAAGGGGCCATGGGCCGATCCGACCGTGACCAAATCCGAGCTCGAGGCTCCGCCGAAAGAAGCGACGCCGCCGGCGGGTGAATGACCGCGGAAATTGCTGAAAGAATGATTTTCACCGCAAAGGCGCAGAGGCGCGGAGAAAAATAAGCTATCAGCTATCAGCGATCAGCCGGTCTGGCGAAGGTTTCTTAATCCACTGGCGGCTCAAAACAGATTTCGATGTTATTCTACGTTCGATGAAACGCCTGTTTTTGCCCGTCCTTCTTTTGCTTCCCCTGTCATCCCAGGCCGCCGAGACCGTCACGATCACGGCCGAGCAGTGGGCGCGGCCGCGCACAGCCGAGGCGGTCCTGGCGTTTCCGGGCCTGGGTCCGCTGCTCGAGGAATTCGAGCGCGCCCCGGACAGCCGGATTGTGATCCGGCACGGCGGCGACGACGAGGCCGTGCTGTGGGTGGAGGAGCTGCGTTCCTGGCTCGTGGCCCTGGGCGTGCCGGCGGCGCGCATCCGGTTGCAGGCCGATCTGGCGACGGCGGAGCACGTCCTGCTGGATGCGCGCGCGCGCGGGAGCGAGCCGTGACGCGGATGGCCGCGGTGCAGATGGTCTCCGGCGCGGACGTCGAGAAGAATCTGGCGCACGCAGCCACCCTCGTCGCCGCGGCCGCGGCCGCGGGCGCGCGGCTCGTCGCGCTGCCGGAGAATTTCGCCGTCATGCCGCGGGCGGAGTCCGAACGCCGGGCGGCGGCCGAGGCCGACGGTCGTGGGCCGATCCAGGAGTTCCTCGCCCGGGCCGCGCGCACGCACCGTGTCTGGCTCGTGGGCGGCACCGTTGCGCTCACGGCCGGCGCGCCGGGAAAGCTGCGCGCGTCCTGCCTGCTGTTCAACGACGCGGGCGAGCGCGTCGCGCGTTACGACAAGATTCATCTGTTCGACGCCAGCCCCGACGGCGCCGAGCGCTATCAGGAATCCGCCGGTTTCGAGGCGGGCGCGGAGGTCGTGGTCGCGGACACGCCCTTCGGCCGTCTCGGTCTCGCCGTGTGCTACGACCTGCGGTTCCCGGAGCTGTTCCGGCGCCTGCTCGACCGGGGCGCCGAGATTTTCGCCGTCCCCTCCGCCTTCACCGCCTACACCGGCGGCGCGCACTGGGAGACCCTGGTGCGCGCGCGGGCGATCGAAAACCTCGCCTTCGTCATCGCCCCGGACCAGGGCGGCCGGCACGAGAACGGGCGCGAGACCCACGGCGACAGCATGATCGTCGGCCCGTGGGGCGAGGTCCTCGCGCGCTGCGGCAAGGGCGCGGGCGTCGCCGTCGCCGACTGCGATCCGGAGCAACTGCGGAAAGCGCGCACGCGCCTGCCGAGCATCCAGCATCGCAGAATCAAGTCGGGATGAGGACCGAGAACTTAGGACTGAGGGCTGAGGTCAACGAATCACGAATCACTAGCCCAAGTAGGTTGGGTTGAGCGAAGCGAAACCCAACAAATCGTTGGGTTACGGCGCTTCGCGCCTAACCCAACCTACATTGAAACCATTTCGAGATAGGTTCTAGTCACGGATCACGACCAAAGATTATGCTGGATCTGGCCAAAAAGACGCTTCTGGAACCCGCGGGGATCGGCGCGCGCGAGATCGAGCGGTTGTTCGCCGCGCTCATGGCTGCACGCATTGATTACGCCGATCTCTATTTTCAGTACAGCCGCTACGAGTCGTGGTCGCTCGAGGAGGGCATAGTCAAGTCGGGCAGCCACAACATCGAGCAGGGCGCGGGCGTGCGCGCGGTCGCGGGCGAAAAAACCGGCTTCGCCTATTCCGACGAGATCGTGCTGCCCGCGCTGCTGCAGGCGGCCGAGGCGGCGCGCGCCATCGCGCGCTCAAGCACGAGCCACGAGCCACGAGCCACGAATCACGAATCACGAATCACGAGCCACGAGCCACGGACCCTGGCCCTGTACGCCCCGCTGGATCCGCTCGCCAGCCTCGCCGATGACGCCAAGGTCAAACTGCTCGAGCGCGTCGAGCGCGAGGCGCGGGCGCAGGATCCGCGCGTGCGGCAGGTGATGGCGAGTCTGAGCGGGACGCACGAGGCGGTGCTGGTGGCGCGCGCCGACGGCCTGCTTGCCGCCGACGTGCGCCCGCTGGTGCGGCTCAACGTCACCGTGATCGCCGAGCACAACGGCCGCCGCGAATCGGGCGGCGCCGGCGGCGGCGGCCGTTTCGGCTACCAGTACTTTCTCGACGGCGACATGGGGCTTTCCTACGCGCGCGAGGCCGTGCGCCAGGCCCTGGTGAATCTGGAGGCGACCGAGGCGCCGGCCGGGACGATGACGGTGGTGCTCGGCCCCGGCTGGCCCGGGATCCTGCTGCACGAGGCCATCGGCCACGGGCTCGAGGGGGATTTCAACCGCAAGGGCACCTCGGCCTTCGCCGGGCGCGTCGGGCAGCAGGTGGCCTCGAGATTGTGCACCGTGGTGGACGACGGGACGCTGCCGGAGCGCCGCGGCTCGCTCAACGTGGACGATGAGGGCACGCCGGCCCAGCGCACGGTGCTGATCGAAAACGGCGTCCTCAAGGGTTACATGCAGGACATGCTCAACGCACGCCTGATGGGCGTGCGCCCGACCGGCAACGGCCGGCGCGAATCCTACGCGCACCTGCCGCTGCCGCGCATGACGAATACCTACATGTTGGCGGGTGCTCACAATCCCGAAGAGATCATCCGTTCCGTGACGAAAGGCCTGTATGCCGTCAATTTCGGCGGCGGGCAGGTGGACATCACGAACGGCAAGTTCGTGTTCTCGGCCTCCGAGGCCTACCTGATCGAGAACGGCAAGGTCACGCGCCCGGTGAAGGGGGCCACGCTCATCGGCAACGGTCCGGACGTGTTGCGGCGCGTCAGCATGGTCGGCAACGATCTCAAGCTCGATCCGGGCGTGGGCACCTGCGGCAAGGACGGCCAAAGTGTACCCGTTGGTGTCGGACAGCCGACGCTTCGCATTGACGGGCTTACGGTGGGAGGGACTCAGTCGTGAGTCGAGATAAGAGCAGTCCTCAGTCCTCAGCCCTCAGTCCTGGTTCGAGACTCACGACTGACGACTCACAACTGCGCGAGCTTGTGGCGAGCGTCCTGGCCGAGGCGAAGCAGCAGGGGGCGAGCAGCGCCGAGGCCGCGGTGAACGTCAGCCAGGGGCTCGCCGTCAATGTGCGCCTGGGCGAGGTCGAGACGATCGAGCACACACGCGACCGCGGCCTGGGCGTGACGGTCTACTTCGGGCGGCGCACCGGCTCGGCGAGCACCACCGATTTCGGCCCCGCGGCCGTGCGCGACAGCGTGCGCGCCGCCTGCGCCATCGCGCGCCACACGGCGGAAGACGACTGCGCCGGCCTGGCCGATCCCGAACGGCTGGCAAAGGACGTTCCCGATCTCGACCTTTGCCATCCCTGGCGCCCGGGCGTGGAGCAGGCCATCGAGCACGCGCGCGCGTGCGAGGACGCGGCGCGCGCGACGCCGCGCATCGCCAACTCCGAGGGCGCGAGCCTTTCCACCCACGAGGGTCTGGATGTCTACGCCAACACCCACGGTTTTGTCGGCGCGGTCGCGGCCACGCGCCACAGCCTCTCCGTCAGCGTCATCGCCCAGGACGGGAGCGGCATGCAGCGCGACTACTGGTACACCGTGGCGCGGGACGGCGCCGGTCTCGCGCCGCCCGAGGCCGTGGGCAAGGAGGCGGCGCGCCGCGCCGCCCATCGCCTCGGCGCCAGGAAGCTTTCCACCCGCCGCTGCCCGGTGCTGTACGAGGCCCCGGTCGCCGCGAGCCTGTTGTCGCATCTCGTCTCCGCCGTGCGCGGCACGAGCCTGTACCGGGAGGCGTCGTTCCTGCTGAATCACCTGGGGAAACAGGTGTTTTCGGATTTCGTGCATGTCCACGAGCAGCCCCGTCTCAGGGGCGCGCTCGGGAGCGCCGCCTTCGACGGCGAGGGTGTGGCGACGGCCGCGCGCGACCTGGTGCGGGGCGGCGTACTTCTGGGTTACGTGCTCGATTCGTACTCGGGGCGCAAGCTCAAGCTCCCCACCACCGGCAACGCGGGCGGCGTGCACAATCTCACGCTCGATCCGAGCGGCCCGGAGGGCCTCGACGGACTGCTCAAGCAGATGGGCACGGGGCTGCTGGTCACCGAGCTCATCGGCTTCGGCGTCAACACCGTCACCGGCGATTATTCGCGCGGCGCGGCCGGGTTCTGGGTGGAAAGCGGCGAGATACAGTATCCGGTCGAGGAGATCACCATCGCCGGCAACCTCAAGGACATGTACCGCGCCATCGCCGCGGCCGGCAGCGATGTGGACACCCGCGGCAACATCCGCACCGGCTCGATCCTGCTCGGGGCGATGACCGTCGCCGGGAGCTGATATGATCTTTTGTCGCAAAGGCGCAAAGGCGCAAAGAAAGAACTGGGTCTGAGTTTCTCGGCGCGAAGCGCCGCTCCGTCTCCCTTTGCGTCTTTGCGTCAAAAACTCATAAAAATCTCTTTCCGAACCGCTTTCGCGCGACTAAACTTTGCGCGCCGAGAAAGATCGCACCCATGGCGCGCAAACCGAAGAAGCCCGATCGTCTGAAGCGAGTCCTCGCGGCCCTCGAGGCCGGCGACAGCGCCAAGATCCGCGAGATCCTCGCCGGCCTGCACCCCGCCGACATCGCCAACCTGATCGAGGGTCTTTTGCCGGAGCGGCGCCCCGGGGTCTGGGCGCAGGTGGACATCGAGCGCGTGGGCGAGGTCCTGCTCGAGCTGCCCGAGGCGGTGCGCGCGGACCTGGTCAAGCTCATGGACGACAAGGCCCTGGTGGCCGCGGCCCGGGGCCTGGACACGGACGACATCGCCGATCTGATCCCCGACCTCTCGGACGAGGTCATCGCCGAGATCCTGTTCGCGCTCGACAAGCAGGACCGCCAGCGCCTGGACGCGGTGCTGTCCTACGCCGAGGACACCGCCGGCGGCCTGATGAACGTGGACGCCGTCACCGTGCGGGAGAACATCAATCTCGAGGTCGTGCTGCGCTACCTGCGCCGCCGCGGCGAGCTGCCGGAGAACACCAACCAGCTGTTCGTCGTGGACCGCAACGACAGCCTGGTCGGGGCCCTGCCGATCGGCCGGCTGCTGACCTCGGACGCCGCGCTGCGTGTGTCCCAGGTGATGCAGCGCGACGCGGTGAGATTCACGGCGCTCGCCCCGGACCGGGAGGTGGCGGCGGCGTTCGAGCGCTACGACCTGGTGTCGGCCCCGGTGGTGGACGGGAACAACCGCCTGCTCGGGCGCATCACGGTGGACGACGTGATGGACGTCATCCGCGACGAGGCCGAGCGCTCGGTGCTGGCGCCGGCGGGGTTGTCCGAGGAGGAGGACATCCTGGCGCCGGTCGTGCGCACCAGCCGCAAGCGCGCCGTCTGGCTCGGCATCAATCTCGTCACCGCCTTCATCGCCGCCGCGGTCGTGGGCCTGTTCGAGCACACGATCGAGAAGGTGGCGGTGCTCGCGGTGATGCTGCCGATCGTGGCCGGCATGGGCGGCAACGCCGGGACGCAGACGTTGACGGTGGTGGTGCGCGGACTGGCGCTCGGGATCGTGACCGAGGCCAACGCGCGCACGGTGCTGTTCAAGGAGCTGATGGTCGGCGCGCTCAACGGGGTGCTGTGGGCGCTGACCGTCGCGCTGGTCATCATAGCGTGGCGCCAGAATTACCTCGTGGCGCTCGCGCTCGCGCTCGCCATGGTGATCAATCTCGTGTTCGCCGCGCTTTCCGGCGTCACGATCCCGATCCTGGTGCGCAGGTTCGGCGTTGACCCGGCGGTCGCCAGCGGCGTGATTCTCACCACGGTGACCGACGTCGTGGGGTTCTTCGCGTTCCTCGGTCTGGCGACGCTGTTTCTGACTTGACCCGCGCCGTACGCGCCCCGAAAACCGCCTTTGGTCCGGAGATTTTGCCGCCGCCGCGCCGGCCGTGCCATATTTTTGTCAAGGAGCCACTTCCGGATTCCATCGTCCATGCAACCGAACATCCAGCAGGCGCTGGCCCAGGCGATCAGGGACAAATGCTGCGTCGCCATCCGCTACCACGACCAGCGCCAGGTGCGCGTGATCGAGCCGCACGCCATCTATACCGATGAGCGCGGCGAGCTGGTCGTGGACGGCTATCAGACGCGCGGGCATTCCTCTTCCGGCCGGCCGCCGCCGTTCTGGCGCCCGTTCCGCCTGCGGAAGATCGCCTCGCTGTCGGTGCTGAAGGAGACGTTCGCGCCGCGCGTGGCCGAGGGCTTCAGCCCCGAGCGCCTGAAATACCGCCAGGGACTGGTGGCGATCGTGCAGGACGGCGCGCCGGCCTTCGCCTATCCGGCCCAGAACCAGGAGGAGATGGGGCCGCAGCTGCCGGACGGGCTGCGGCGCTGATAATTCCGGCTGCCCCCTTCTTTTACCCTCGTCCCTCGTATCTCGTACCTGTTGTTCTAAATATCCTCCCGGTTCAGCCCGTCCACGAGCCGGTGTACTTCCCCGGTGTCGGCGCGCTTGAGGATCTTGCGCGCGAACTTTGTGAGCGCGCCGGCGTTGCTGGCGCGCACGATCTTCTTGACCGCGAGCAGCGTCGCCGGGTGCATGCTGAACTCCGTGAGCCCGAGGCCCAGCAGCAGGCGCGTGTAGCGCGCGTCGCCCGCCATCTCCCCGCACATGGCCACCGGTATCCGCGCCGCCCGCGCGGCCTGGATCGTGAGCCGGATGAGCCGCAGCACCGCCGGGTGCAGCGGATCGTAGAGGTAGTTGACGGCGTCGTCCACGCGGTCTATGGCGAGCGTGTACTGGATCAGGTCGTTGGTGCCGATGGAGAAGAAATCGAGATAGGGCGCGAACAGATCGGCGGACACCGCCGCCGCCGGCACCTCGATCATGCCGCCGATGGGAATGCGCGGGTTGAACTTGACGCGCTTGCGCCGGAGCTCGGACTTGGTCTCCCCGATCAGGTCGAGCACGCGGAACAGCTCGTCCTGGCTCGACAGCATCGGGATCATCAGCCGCACCTTGCCCGCGGCCGAGGCCCGCAGGATGGCGCGCAGCTGCGGGCGGAACAGCGTGGTGTCGCGCAGGCACAGCCGCACGGCGCGCAGCCCGAGCGCCGGATTGATCGAGACGGCGGCGCCGGCGCCGCGCCCGCCGTCCACCTGCTTGTCCGCGCCCAGGTCCACGGTGCGTATCGTCACCGGTTTTCCGGCGAGCGCCTTGGCGACCTTGACGTAGGCGCGGAACTGCTCCTCCTCCCCCGGCGGGGCGGCGCGGTTCATGAACAGAAATTCGGTGCGGTACAGCCCGATCCCGGCGGCGCCGGCCTGGGCCGCGGCCTTGACGTCGGCCGGCAGCTCGATGTTGGCGAGCAGCGCGATGCGCCGCCCGTCGCGCGTGACCGCCGGGCTGCCGCGCAGCTTGGCGAGCAGCTTGCGCCGCGCGCCGATGTCTTGCTGCAGTCGCCGGTAGGCGGCGATGGTCTGCTTGTCCGGGCCGACGATGAGCACGCCGCGCTTGCCGTCCACGATCAGGTCTTCGCCGTGGCGCACGTAGCGCGTGGCGCTGTGCGCCGAGACGATCGCCGGTATCCCGAGGCTGCGGGCGAGGATCGCGGTGTGGGAGATCGGTCCGCCCATGTTGGTCACGAACGCGCGGATGCGCTTGTGCTTGAGAATCACCGTGTCCGCGGGCGTGAGGTCGTTGGCGACCACGATCTCACCCGGGGCCAGCTTCTCGTGCTCGTTGTGGTCCGCCAGCAGCAGGTTGCGCAGGATGCGCTCCACCACCTGGTTCACGTCGGTCTTCTTGTTGCGCAGGTAGGGATCGTCCATGCGTTCGAACTGCGCGCTCAGGCGCTCGCCCTGGGTCTTGAGCGCCCACTCGGCGTTGCACCGGTGTCGGCGGATGTCGTCCACCGGCGCCTGCGCGATCATGGGATCGTCCAGGATCAGGAGATGGGTGTCGAGGAAGCTCGCGGTCTCGGTGGGGGCGCTCGCGGGGATGTGGTCGCGGATGTAGCGCAGCTGCCGGCGCGCCTGCGCCACGGCGTCGGCGAAGCGCTCCACCTCGGCCTCGATGTGGGGCGCGGTCAGCGCGTACTGGGGGACCTCCGGCAGATCCTGCTGCAGCACGAAGGCCTTGCCGATGGAGACGCCGTCGCTTACCCCGGTGCCATGGAGCGCTAGCATGGGAACCTCGAAAAATCGCTGAAAGCGCGATTTTCACCGCAGAGAACGCAGAGCACGCAGAGAAAAAACCTGTTTTTGTTCCAGTAACTCCGCGCCTCCGCGCCTCCGCGGTGAGCTTGATGTTCCGTTAAGAAAAGCGAGTGGGGCGGAATCATATGGCAAGACGAGTGCTTCATTAATCTACTCGTCCTCGCCGAAGCGGTCGGCGATCAGGTCGGCCAGCGTCGCCACCGCCTTGGCCTCGTCCTGACCCTTGGCGCACAGTTCCAGCTCGCTGCCCTTGGCGGCGGCGAGCATCATGATGCCCATGATGCTCTTGCCGTTGACCTGCTGGCCGTTGCGCTTGAGCGTGATCTCGCTCTTGAATCCGGAGGCGAGGCTCACGAATTTCGCCGACGCGCGCGCGTGCATCCCGAGCTTGTTGCGGATGACGACCTTCTGGCACCTCATCCACCGGCCTCCCGCAGCGCCGGGATGTTGGCGGCGCAGACGATGCCGCCGCAGCCGCCGCTCAGGGCCTTGTCAATGAGGTCGTCCATCCCGAGGCGGCGGTAGTTGAGCACACGCAGCAGCATCGGCAGGTTTACCCCGGTGACGAGCTCGATCCGGCCGCGGACGAGGAGGCGGCAGGCGGTGTTGGTGTGGGTCGCGCCGTAGACGTCGGCCAGGATCAGGACGCCGTCGCCGCAATCCACGTTCTTGACGGCGCGCGCGATGGTGTCTTCCATCGGTTCCGGCGTCTGGCTGAAGTCCACGCCCACGCCCTCGAGCTGCGCCGGCCGCTCCCCGAGGGTGTGCGCCGCGGCCGCGATCAGGCCGGCGACGAAATCCTTCTGCGCCAGGATCAGCAGGCCGATCATTTCAACTCCCGGTGGCGGATCTGGGTCTTGACGCCCTTGGCCGCGAAGTAGCCGGCCAGCCGGTGCGCCAGGTAGACCGAGCGGTGCAGCCCGCCGGTGCAGCCGATGGCGATGGTCATGTAGTTGCGATCCTCGCGCTCGAAGCTCGGGAGCCATTGCTCCAGGAACGCCCGCAATTCGTCCAACATTTTCCGCACCTCGTCGTACTGTTCCAGGAACCGGATGACCGGCTCGTCCAGCCCGCTGTGGCGGCGCAGCTCGGGCTGCCAGTAGGGGTTCGGCAGACAGCGTACATCGAAGACGTAGTCCGCATCCAGCGGCGTGCCGTGCTTGTAGCCGAAGGACTCGAACAACAGCGTGATGCCGGCGGTATCCGTCCCGCGCGCGTAGTTGTTGATCTGCTGGCGCAGCTCGTGCGGCGTGGTGTGCGTGGTGTCTATGCGCAGCGCGGCGCTGAACGACAGCGGCTCCAGCAGCTCCCGCTCCAGGCGGATCGCCTCCAGGAGCGAGGTGTCCTTGTCAATCATGGGGTGCGGCCGGCGCGTCTCCTTGAAGCGCTTCACCAGCACCGCCTCCTCGGCCTCGAGAAAAATGATGCGGTACTGGACCCCGAGGGAATGCAGCTGGTTCAGGCCCTTCGGCGCCTCCGCCAGAAAGGCGCGGTTGCGGGCGTCAATGCCGACGGCGGCGTTCTGCATGCCCGTGGCCCGGCTGTTGATGACCTGCTGGGCGAAGTGCGGCAGCAGCGCCGCGGGCAGGTTGTCAATGCAGTAGAAGCCGATGTCTTCCAGGGCCTGGAGCGCGATGGTCTTGCCCGAGCCCGACAGGCCGCTGACGATGAAAAAGCTCATTCCGGGGAGTCCAAAGAGTTTTGAAAAACGATTTTACCGCAGAGCAGGCATGGATCGCAGGGGGAGTCGAACCGCCTGCTTTATAGCTGATAGCTATTGAGATTTACCTATATGCTTGACGCACCATCAAGGCAGTCATTCCAGCGCAAGCTGGAATCCAGACGGCTGTTTTCATCGGGAAAATCCCTGGATTCCGGCTCGCGCTCGCCGATGCTCGCTTGGCCGGAATGACGAAATCCTCGTCATGCATTTACGTAATTTTCAATAATAGCTAGTAGCTATTAGCTGACCGCTGATAGCTTATTTTTCCCCGGTTCCACTCTTTTTTATTTCATCTGCGTTTATCTGCGGTTCCATTCTTTTGTTTCTTAAATCTGTGTTTATCTGTGTTCATCTGTGGTTCCGCCGTTGCCTTTTTTCCGCGCCTCTGCGCCGGCGCGGGCGTGCCGCGGGCTTGGTCTCCATCGAGTTGCTGTGGATCAGCTCCTGGTGGCGCTTCATGAACTCCTCCACCTGATTGATGCCCCAGGTCCGCAGGATGTACGAGCGCGTGGCCGCCTCCACCAGCACCGCGAGGTTGCGCCCCGGTCCGACGTAGAGGATCACCGTCGGCACCTCGACATCGAGAATGGCGCGCGTCTTCATCTGCGCCTGGAGCCGGTCTATCTGGCTCATGCGCCGGGGTTCGATCTGCTCCAGGTGCACGACCAGGTGCAGCTTCTTCTTGTGCCGCACCGCGGTCTCGCCGAACATCATGCGCACGTCGAGGATTCCGAGGCCGCGCACCTCCAGGTAATCGGACAGCCCCCGCGGGCATTGCCCGACCAGCACGTCCGGGCCGACGCGGATCAGCTCGACCGCGTCGTCCGCGATCAGGCGGTGGCCGCGCGACAGCAGCTCGAGCGCGAGCTCGCTCTTGCCGATGCCGGATTCCCCGGTGATCAGCACGCCCGTGCCCATGACCTCCATGTACACGCCGTGGACGGTGGTGCGCAGGGCCAGCGCCCGCGTCAGATAATATTGCATGTGGTCAATGACCACCGGGCTCGGGAGCGGCGAGGTGAAGAGCGCGAGCTTCGCCCGCTCGGCCTCCTGCACCAGGTCCGGCGTGGCCGGCATCTTGTTCGCGACCACGACCACCGCGGTTCGTTTGCTGGCGAACAGGTCGTGGACCTCCTTCTGGCGCTCCTTTTTGTCGAGCCGTTGCAGATACTGGATCTCGGCCTCGCCGACCACCTGGACGCGGTTGGGGTGCACGAAATTCAGGTGCCCCACGAGGGCCATGCCGGGGAAACGCGCGGTCGAGGGCTCGAGCAGCCGCTCCTTGCCGGAGCTGCCCGCGACCCACTTGAGTTTCAGCTGGGCCTCCAGGGCCTCGAACAGATCGTTGGTCGTCAGCAGCGGCGTGGTCATGTCGGGTCAGACACCGGTGGCGCGCGTGAGGCGTTGATAGAGGTCTTCGGCGTTCTTCGCCTGCGCCAGCTCGCGGCGCACCTGCTTCCGGCTGAAGACGCCGGCCAGCTCGGCCAGGATGCGCAGATGTTCGTCGGTCGCCTCCTCCGGCACCAGCAGCGCGAACACCATGGTGACCGGTTTGTGATCAACGGCGTCGAAGTCCATCTCGTGCTCCAGGGTGGCGAAGGCGCCGACCGCCTTCTTGAGTCCCTTGACGCGCCCGTGGGGCAGGGCCACGCCCTCGCCGATGGCGGTCGAGCCCAGCCGCTCGCGCTCGATCAGCGCCTGGAACGCGCCCTGCGCGTTCACCTCCGGCGCGTCGCGCCCGAGCAGTGCGCTGAGTTTCTCGAGCAGGCGTTTTTTGCTGGCGACCTCCAGGGAATGCGTGACGCGCCGCGGGGAGATCAGTTCTTGGATGCGCATATGAGTGATTCGGTCCGTTCCGGCCCGTACGGAATAATGTCCCGGCCTCCCGCCGGGTGCGGCGCCGCGACGTCCGTGCGCGGCTCCCGGCCGGATTACAGTGTTCTCATTTTTTTCAGTGATTCACCGTTACGCTGGTGGTCGGCGAGCCTCTCCTTGTGCTTGAGCACCTGCCGGTCGAGCTTGTCGGCGAGCGCGTCAATGGCGGCGTACATGTCCGCGCCCGCGGCGTCGGCGTGCAGCGTGGCGCCCCTGGCGTGGATGGTGGCCTCGGCTCGGTGCCGGTTCTTCTCCACGTGCAGCACCACGTTGGTGTTGGTCACGTGGTCGAAGTGCTTCTGGATGCGCCTGATCTTCTCCGAGGCGTAGTCGCGCAGCGTGTCGGTGACATCCATCTGCTGGCCGCTTACCGTGATGTGCATGGTTCGTTCTCCGGTTCTTCAGGTGATTGATTTTCTCTGGCTCGATGGCGGGATGCTCATGGACTCGCGGTACTTGGCGATCGTCCGGCGCGCGACGTTTATCCCCTGCCGCTCCAGGATCTCGGCGATCTTGCTGTCGCTGATCGGCTTGACGGACGATTCATCCTCCACCAGTTTCTTGATGAGCGAGCGAATCGCGGTCGCCGAACAGGTGCCGCCGTCGGCGGTGGCGACATGGCTGGAGAAGAAGTATTTCAGCTCGAAGATCCCGCGCGGCGTCAGCATGTATTTGCTGGTGGTGACGCGCGAGATGGTGGACTCGTGCATTTCGACGATTTCCGCGACGTCATGGAGCACGAGCGGCTTCATCGCCTCCGGCCCGTGGTCGAAAAACGCGCGCTGCCGGTCAACGATGGTGCGCGCGACCTTGAGCAGGGTCTCGTTGCGGCTGGCCAGGCTCTTGATGAGCCAGCGCGCCTGCTGCAGCTGGTCTTGCAGGTAGCGATTGTCCGCGCTCGAATCGCCGCGATGGATCATCCGTTCGTAGAGACGGTTGATGCGCAGCCTGGGGGCGACCTCGCCGTTGAGCTCGGCGCGCCAGACGCCCCTGACCTTGCGCACGATCACGTCCGGGACGACGTAGCCGGCGTGGGTCGCCTGCACGTTCCCGCCCGGCCGCGGGTTGAGCCGCTGAATTAGCTGGATCGCCTGTTGCAGCTCCGGGGGCGCGAGCCTGAGATCGCGGCGCAGCTGGGTGTAATCGCGCGCGGCCAGCAGCGCCAGGTTCGCCGGCGTGGCCAGGCTCGCGGCGTGCTCGATCAGGGGCGTGGCCGGATCGAGCGCCTTGAGTTGCAACCGCAGGCATTCGGCGAGATCGCGCGCGCCCACGCCCAGGGGATCGAAGTTCTGGATCTGGTGCAGCACCGCCTCGATCTCGTCGAGCTCCACCGGCCCGTGCTTGGCCAGGAGCTGCTGGATCTCATCGAGCTTGCAGCCGAGGTATCCGTCTTCGTTGATGGCGTCAATCAGGGCCTGCGCGATCTGCTTGTCGCTGTCCGAGAACGGCGTCATCTGCATCTGCCACAGCAGATGGTCGCGCAGCGTCTGCGGCGGGCTGTTGCGCGCGTCTATGTCGGGCAGCTCGTCGTTGCCGGAGCGGACACTGCTCGCGATCGGAGGTTCAAAGCCTTCGTCCCAGTCCGCGTCCGCGACCTCGTCCTCGGCCATGGAGGGATTTTCGATTTCTATCTCCGGCGTTTCGGGGTCGTCGTTCTCGGCGCCGGCGGTCTCGGTCTCGTCCGCGGGCGCCGTCTCCCCGGCGTTGTCCTCCGTCTTCGCCTCGGCGGCCTCGTCCTCGCCCTCCTCCAGCAGCGGGTTGCTCTCGAGCGCCTCCTGGATCTCCTGCTGCAGCTCCACGGACGACAGTTGCAGCAGGCGGATCGCCTGTTGCAGCTGGGGGGTGATGGTCAGATGCTGGCCAAACCTCAGGTCAAGTGACTGCTTCATATACCAGAGAGGTTTTCTACGAAACGGGCAGGTTGCAGAAACGGCATTTCTCTCCACGCCGGTCCCGGGCTGTCCTTGTAACCGAAAGTTTAGCCCATTTTACTCCCGGGTACCGGCGCGGCGAAGGGGCCGGCCGTTTCGCTGCGGGCGCGGCCGCTACAGCCGGAAATCCGCGCCCAGGTAAACCCTCTTGACATCCGCGTTATTCAGAATCTCGGCCGGGGCGCCGGCGGCGAGGACGCGGCCCTCGTTCAGGATGTAGGCGCGATCGCAGATTTTGAGGGTTTCGCGCACGTTGTGATCGGTGATCAGCACGCCGATCCCGCGTTTTTGTAAGTGTTTGATTAGCTGCTGTATCTCCAGGACCGAGATCGGGTCCACGCCCGCGAACGGCTCGTCGAGCAGCATGAAGCGCGGCGCGGTCGCGAGCGCGCGCGCGATTTCCACGCGCCGGCGCTCGCCGCCGGAGAGGCTGATCCCGAGCGTGTCGCGGCGCTCGGCGATGTTGAGGTCGCGCAGCAGCTCCTCCAGGAGCCGGTCGCGGTCCGCCGGCGCCAGCTCCGGGCGGGTCTCGAGGATGGCGCCGATGTTGTCCGCCACCGAGAGCTGGCGGAACACGGACGGCTCCTGCGGCAGATAGCCGATCCCGAGGCGCGCGCGCTGGTGCATCGGCAGGCGGCCGATGTCGGCGCCGTCGAGGCGGATGTCGCCGCCGTCGCCGGGGATGAGACCGACGATCATGTAAAAGCAGGTGGTCTTGCCGGCGCCGTTGGGACCGAGCAGGCCGACGATCTCGCCGTCGCGGATCTCGAGCGAGACGTTCTTGACGACCTCGCGTCCCTTGTATTGCTTGCGCAGCCCTTCGGCCTCGATCTTGCTCATGGGTTCCGGTGCCCGTCCCGCGGCGGTTTCGGGCGCGGCTGGATGACCGCGTGCACGCGCCTGTTCGCGTCCGCGGCGGCGCTGAAGCTCTTCTGGATGAAATCGTAGTCAATCACCCGCGCGCTGAAGGAGTCGTCGTCGCGCCGCAGCACGGCCGGGTTGCCGGTGATGCGCGCCGTCTGCGGTTTGTTCGCGCGCGTGCGCACCTCGACGCGGTCGGCGTCTATCCGCATCCGGCCCTGGCGGATGGCGACGGCGCCGTGGTAGACGACGGCGCCGGTCTTCTGGTTGATGTCCACGACGCGGGCGTTGATGTGCACCGGCTCGTCCCGGTCCGGCGTCAGCGCGGACGCTGTGCCGGAGAAAAGAGCAAAGAGAAAAGAGCAAAGCAATACGAGCGCGCGCAGCGCCGGCGACGGCGCCTCCGCCCCTTTGCTCTTTGCTCTTTTCTCTTTCCGCTCGCGGTTCATTTGTCGAGCCTGATGTTCATGCGCTCGGCCGTGATCTCGCCCCCGGCGCCGCGCGCGTCGCGCCCGCGTGTGACCCGGACGGCGCCGCTCAACACGAGGTTGCTCCTGTCCTTCGGCAGCCAGCCGTTCGCGGCGCGCGCGTGTACCGGGGCGCCGTCCCCGTACTGCACCAGCTCGGGCTGCTCCAGCTCGGAGCTGCCGTCGTCGGCGTAGTGCGTGAGCCGCCGGGCCGAGAGCACGTAGCGCCGGCGCCCCTGCTTGTCGAGCACGGTGGCGTGAAAGTTCTCGACGATGTAGTCCGGCTCGTGCCGCGGCGCGCCGCCGAACCGCTCCGACGTCCCGGATATCCGCTCCGACAGCCACCACGAGCCGGCGGCGAGCAGCGCCAGCGTGAGCGCGATCGAGATTTTTTTGACGTCCATGGGCAACGTGCACCGCGGGTCAGCGCAGGTACTTCTGCATCTCCGCGCCGTACGCGCCCTGCGCGAACAGGATCAGCTCGCACAGTTCGCGCGCCGCGCCGTAGCCGCCGATGCTGGGCGTGACCCAGTGGGCGTGTTGCTTCGCCAGCGGATGCGCGTTCTGCACCGCCGCCGCCAGCCCCACCTGCAGCATGATCGGCAGGTCCACGACGTCGTCGCCGAGAAAGGCGGCCTGTTCGTGCGCGAGGCCGAGCTTGGCGAGCAGCTCCTCGTAGGCGGGCAGCTTCTCCTGGCGGCCCTGATAGACGTGCTGGATGCCGAGATCCAGCACCCGATGCTCCACGACGCGCGAGCTGCGGCCGGTGATGATGCCCGTGGCCACGCCGTGGCGCTGGAGCATTTTTATCCCGTGCCCGTCCTTGGAATTGAACGCCTTGTACTCCTGGCCGTCGTCGCCAAGTACCAGGCGCCCGTCGGTGAGGACGCCGTCAACGTCGAACAGCACCAGCCGCACCTTGGCGGCGAGGCCGAGCACCTGTTCGCCGGCGTCGAATGGAAGCGGGAAGGCCGAGTCCACGCTGTTCACTTTGCTTTGCACTTTTGTCTCTGTCGAGCCGCCCTACGGGCGGCGTTTATATGAATGCGGGATGCTCCCGCCCCGCACCCAGGGCTACTTTCTCTTGCTTGTCCAAGAGAAAGTAGCCAAAGAGAAGGACACCCC
>MFSY01000096.1:21830-25390 GCA_001785175.1 Candidatus Muproteobacteria bacterium RIFCSPHIGHO2_01_FULL_65_16
CTGCCTCGAAGATCAGGCGCGGACATCCTGTCCGCGCCCCCTTCGGGGCGCTTGCCCGGAACCTTGCGGTGCGCGGGCGCGCCATACGGGGCCCCAAAAAAACCACACACCTCGGACCTGTGCTTCTGTCGCCCTCGGTGTTCCGCTCGCCCAATGGGCGCGTTTCAAGCTGATAGCTGATAGCTGATAGCTTATTTCTCTCCGGCTCCACTCTTTAATATTTCTTTCTTATCTGTGTTCATCCGTGTGCATCTGTGGTTCCAATTTTTAAACCACCCCTGCGCGCAACAGGTCGTGCATGTTGAGCGCGCCGACGACGCGGTTGTCGTCGTCCACGACGAACAGGCCGTTAATCTTGAGCGCGCGCATCAGCTGCACGGTCTCGGCGGCGAGCCGGTCGGCGCGCGTGGTCTTGGGCGCGCGCGTCATCACCTCGGCGATCTTTGCGCTGTTCATGTCCACGCCGCGGTTGAACACGCGCCGGAGGTCGCCGTCGGTGAATATGCCCACCAGGCGGTTGCTCCCGTCAACGACGCCGGTCATGCCGAGCCCCTTGCCGGTCATCTCCAGCAGCGCCTCGCGCAGCGCGGCGTCCTCGCCGACCAGCGGGATCGCGTCGCCCGTGTGCATGACGTCGCTCACGTACAGCAGCAGCCTCCGCCCGAGGCTGCCCGCGGGATGCGAGCGTGCGAAATCCTCCTTGGTGAAGCCGCGCGATTTGAGCAGCGTCACGGCGAGCGCGTCGCCCATGGCGAGCGCGGCGGTGGTGCTCGCGGTGGGCGCGAGGTTGTGCGGGCAGGCCTCGCGCTCCACGGCCACGCTGATCGCGGCGTCCGCCTGGCGCGCGAGCGTGGAGTCGTGATTGCCGATGAAGGCGACGAGCTTCACGCCCATGCGCTTGATGATCGGCAGGATGGTCAGTATCTCGGCGGTCTCGCCGGAGTTGGAGATCGCCAGCACCACGTCGCCGGGAGTGATCATGCCGAGGTCGCCGTGACTCGCCTCCCCCGGGTGCACGAAGAAGGAGGGCGTGCCGGTGGAGGCGAGCGTGGCCGCGATCTTGCCGCCGATGTGACCGGACTTGCCCATGCCGGTGACGATCACGCGCCCCGCGGCCGCGAGGATGATCTCGCAGGCGCGGGCGAACTGCGCGTCCACGCGGCCGGCGAGGGCGCCGAGCGCGCCGGCCTCGAGCTCGATCACGGCGCGCCCGAGTTGCTGGAACGTGGAACGATCGGTCATGCGTTTCGCGCTGTCGGGCGGATGGGGTAATCTGTAGCCCAGTATATCAAACAACCGCCGATATCCCATGGACCCGATCGGTTTTCACAGCATCCTGATCCTGCTCGGCGCGGCCGTGGTGCTGGTGGCGTTGTTCCGCTATCTCAGGCTGCCGCAGGTGCTCGCCTTCATCTGCGCCGGCGTGCTCGTCGGTCCCACGGGCATGGGCTGGATCCCGGACCTCGAAACCACGCGCAACCTGGCCGAGTTCGGCCTGGTGTTCCTGATGTTCACGCTCGGGCTCGAGTTCTCGCTGCCCAGGCTCGTGGCGATGAAGCAGATCGTTTTCGGTCTCGGCGGGGCGCAGGTCCTGTTGAGCTGCCTCTTCTTCGGCGCGGCGGCCTGGTGGTTCGGCGTGTCCGTCGAGGGCGCGATCGTCATCGGCGGCATGCTGGCGCTGTCGTCCACCGCCATCGTGATGAAACTGCTGATCGAACAGCTCGAGCAGAACTCGCGTCACGGGCGCCACGCCGTCAGCGTGCTGCTGTTCCAGGACCTGGTGGTGGTGCCGTTCCTGATCCTGATCCCGGCGCTCGGCGGCGACGCGCGCGAGTCGGTGTGGCTCACCCTCGGCTGGGTGCTGGTCAAGAGCGCGCTGGTGCTGGTGGCGATCATGCTGGTCGGGCGCTGGCTGCTGCGGCCGCTGTTCCACGAGGTGGCGGCGGCGCGCCTGCGCGAGTTTTTCATGTTCACCGTGCTGCTGCTCACGCTCACGGCCGCCTGGCTCACCCAGACGGCGGGGCTGTCGTTCGCGCTCGGCGCGTTCCTCGCCGGGATGATGCTGGGCGAGACCGAGTACCGGCACCAGGTGGAGAGCGACATCCTGCCGTTCCGCGACATATTGCTCGGGCTGTTCTTCGTCACCGTCGGCATGCTGCTGGATCTCGGGGCGGTGCAGCGCTGGTGGCCGTGGATCGCGGCCACGATGGCGGCGATCCTGGTGTTCAAGACGGTCCTGATCACCGCGCTCGGAAAGCTGTTCCGGATGGAGACCGGCGTGGCGCTGCGCACCGGGCTGGTGCTGTCGCAGGGCGGCGAGTTCGGCTTCGCGCTGCTGCTGCAGGCGAACCAGTTCCGGCTGCTGGACGAGCGCGCGTCCCAGATCGTGCTCGCCGCGGTCGTGCTGAGCATGGCGCTCGCGCCGCTCCTCGTGCGGCACAACGGCTGGATCGCCAAGCGCCTGGTGCCGGGCTACAGCCGCGCGCGCGTGAGCGGCCTCGAGGTGATCCGCGCCGAGGCCGACGCGGCGCGCGGGTGCGTGATCATCTGCGGCTACGGCCGCAGCGGCCAGAACCTCGCCTGGATGCTGGAGCAGGAGGGCGCCGCGAGCATCGCGCTCGATCTCGATCCGGTGCGCGTGCGCGACGCGCGCGACGCCGGCAAGCCGGTGGTGTACGGCGACGCCACGCGCCGCGACGTGCTCGAGGCCGCGGGCCTGCACCGCGCCCGCGCGCTCGTCATCAGCTTCAACGACACCGCCGCGGCGCTCAAGATCCTCGAGACCGCGCGCCACGCGCGCCCGGACATGCCGGTGATCGTGCGCACCATGGACGACGCCGATCTCGAGCGGCTCAAGGCGGCGGGCGCGACCGAGGTGGTGCCGGAGAGCCTCGAGGGCAGTCTCATGATGGGCTCGCACATGCTGCTGCTCCTGGGCGTGCCGGTGTCGCGCATCGTGCGCCACGTGCGCGACGTGCGCCGCGACCGCTACCGCATGCTGCGCGGGTTCTTCCACGGCGCGGACCTGTTCGAGGAGCGCGAGTCCGCCGCCTATCAAGAGCGGCTGCACTCCGTGTCCCTGCCGGAGGGCGCGCGCGCCGTCGGCAAGCTCTTGTCCGAGCTGCACCTGGAGGAGACCGGCGTGAGCGTGAGCGCGGTGCGGCGCGGCGGCATCCGCGGCCCGATGCCGGCGCCCGAGACCAGGCTCGCCGCGGGCGACGTGCTGGTGCTCTACGGCGCGCCCGAGGCGCTGGAAGAGGCGGAGAAAGTCCTGCTGGAAGGTTAGGGAAACCTCGGAAAATTGCCGCAAGGACGATTCTCACCGCAGAGGCGCGGAGGCGCAGAGAAAAATAAGCTATCAGCGATCAGCTAAATGAGCGATCAGCTAAAAAATAAGCTATCAGCTATCAGCTTGAATCGCGCCCCAAGGGCTCGCTGAGCACCAAAGGCAACGGAAGCACAGATCTGAGGTGTGTTGTTTCTTGGGGTCCCCGTATGGCGCAAACCCGAGCACCGCAGGGCTTTGGGAGAGCGCCCAGAAGGGGGCGCGGACAGGATGT
>MFSY01000097.1:0-5041 GCA_001785175.1 Candidatus Muproteobacteria bacterium RIFCSPHIGHO2_01_FULL_65_16
GCCGTCATTCCGGCGAAGGCCGGAATCCAGGCTTTGAAGAAGCATCGGCCGTAAGGCCGATTCTGGATGCCAGCTTTCGCTGGCATGACGGCTTTACTGCTTATTCAGAGCTTCCTTAGCTGTTAGCTGTTAGCTGATGGCTGATGGCTGATGGCTGATAGCTAATTTAGCTGACCGCTGATAGCTGATTAGCTGATCGCTCATTTAGCTAATTGCTAATCGCTTATTTTTCTCCGCGCCTCCGCGTCTCTGCGGTGAAATCATCCTTTCCGCCCATAGGGTGCGCCATGCGGGGACCCGAAACCAGATTGTGTTACCACGATAACCGTCCGCGGCGCGCACCGGCGCGCCGCTGGTCGCGCCTGGTCCATCGTTTGTCTTAAACGCCGGCGGCCGGGCGCGCGCGATCCTCGGTGAGGAACAACGCCGCGAGGTCGTTGAGGAAACGGTAGCCCAGCTCTGTGGGGCGCACCAAGGCGTCATCCGGTTCGAGCAGGCCGCGCGTCCGCGCGTCCGCGAGCGTCGTCCGAATCGCGCCGATCGAAAGCCCAGTGCGCTCCGGAAAAAGGTGCAAGGAAAAGCCGTCCTTGAGGCGCAGCGCGTTCAGCATGAACTCCGCGGTCACGTCCCGGGGCGTGAGCCGCTGTTCCCCGCCGAGCGCGCCGGTGGTCCCGGCCTTGGCGAGATAATCCTTCGGATTCTTAACCTTCCACAAGCGCGCGATGCCTTCGCTTTCGGTGATCTTTCCATGCGCGCCGGCGCCGATGCCGAGGTAATCGCCGAAGGTCCAGTAGTTGAGATTGTGGCGGCACTCGAAGCCGGGCCGCGCGTAGGCCGAGACTTCGTATTGTTTGAAACCGTTCTCGGCGAGTAAGTCTTGGATCGCCTGCTGCATCTCCCAGATCGTGTCATCGTCCGGGAGCTTCGGCGGGCGCGCGTGGAAGAGCGTGTTCGGTTCGACGGTGAGCTGATAGGCCGAGATATGCGTCGCCCCGAGCTCGATGGCCGTGCGCACGTCGGCCAGCGCCTGCTCGACCGTCTGTCCCGGCAGGCCGAACATGAGATCGAGATTGAAGTTCTCGAACCCGGCCGCGCGCGCCGCCTGCGCCGCGCGCAGCGCCTCGTCGCGGTCGTGGATGCGCCCAAGCGCCTTGAGTTTTTCGTCCGCGAAGCTCTGGACGCCGATCGAGAGCCGGTTGACGCCGGCCTCGCGGAAGCCCTTGAAATGTTCCACGTCCACCGTGCCAGGATTGGCTTCAAGCGTGATCTCCGCGCCGGCCGCCGGTTCGATCCGTTCCCGCACGCTGGCGAGCAGACGAGCGATGGCCGCGGGCGAAAACAGGCTCGGCGTGCCGCCGCCGAGGAAGACGGACCGGACCGTCCGCCCCCGGACCCGCGGCAGGTCATATTCCAGATCGCGCAGCAACGCCTCGATGTACTCGCCCTCCGGGATCGCCCCTTCCGCCGCGTGCGAGTTGAAGTCGCAGTACGGGCACTTGCGCACGCACCACGGCAGGTGGATGTAGAGCGACAGGGGCGGCAGGTCGGTAAAGCGCGCCCCCCGGCTCACGGCATGATCTCCAGGAAATTCCGGATCGCGGGAAACTCGGCCACGTCCTTTTCCGGCAGCCTGGAGTCGGGCCGGCGCACGGCGAGCAGCCGGCGGATGCCGTAGGCGCGCGCCGCGCGCAGCACCGGCAGGCTGTCGTCTATAAGCAGCGTCGCGTCCGCGGCGAACGGCACGACGGCGTGCAGCTTGCGCCAGAACCCGGCGTGCTCCTTGGGCAGGCCGAGGTCGTGGGCGCAGACGACGGCGTCGAAGTGCCCGCCGAGCTGCGTGCGCCGGAGCTTGAGCGCGAGCGCCTTGCCGTGGGCGTTGGTGACCAGCGCGATGCGTTTCTTGCGCGCGCGCACCGCCGCGAGAAAGTCCACGACGTGCGGATGCACCGCGATCAGGTGGTCCACCTCCTCCTTGAGCACGGGGATGTCGAGCCCGAGCTCGCGCGTCCAGTAGTCCACGCAGTACCAGTCGAGCGTGCCCTCGGCCCTTTTGTAGCGCGCCGTGAGCTCGGCCCTGGCGGCCTCGAGGGCGAGCCCGTGTTTTTCCGCGTACCGGCGCGGCACGTGCTCGAGCCAGAAATGGTTGTCGTAGTGCAGATCGAGCAGCGTGCCGTCCATATCGAGCAGGACGGTGCCAATCTCATCCCAGGAAATCATGTGTACAGCCGAAAATGAAGCGCAGTTGGGGGAATTCGCCAGCCGGGGCTAGCAGGTTGCTGAAAAAGTCCATCCTGGACTTTTTCAGCTCGCTTCGCCGCGGCACATGTCCGCGGCTCGCTCCATTTTTCAAACACTTGCGTGTTCGAAAAATGGCGGTCGGTCCCTCGACCGCACCGCAGGCTGCTGAAAAACGAGTTTTTCAGCAGCCTGCTAGAATATACTCTTACCGTCCCGGACGCCATGCGCACGCCTCCCATGCCCAAAAAACCGGAAATCACCCGCACCGAGACCATCGCGCGCACGCGCCTGTTCCGGGTGGAGCAGGTTGACCTCAGGTTTTCCAACGGCCGCGAGGTGTGCTACGAGCGCCTGCGCGGCTCGTCCGCCGGGGCGGTGCTGGTGGTGCCGCTGCTGGACGCACGCACGGTGCTGCTGATCCGCGAGTACGCCGCCGCGGTCGAGCGCTACGAGCTTGCCCTGCCCAAGGGCCGCATCGAGGAGGGCGAGACGCCGCTCGCGGCCGCCAACCGCGAGATCATGGAGGAGGTCGGCTACGGCGCGAAAACCCTGACCCCGCTCAAGTGCGTGACCCTGGCGCCGGGTTACTTCAATCACACAACCCATGTCGTGCTGGCGCAGGATCTGTATCCGGAGCGCATCCCCGGCGACGAGCCGGAGGCGATCGAGGTCGTGCCGTGGTCGCTCGACGAGCTGCCGGCGCTGTGCGCGCTGGAGGAGTGCACCGAGGCGCGCTCGATCGCGGCGCTGTACCTGGTGCGCGAGTTTCTCCAAAGCAGCCGGGGGCGCGCATGAGCCGGAACCCCTGCGACTGGCTGGAGGAGGCGCGCGCCATCGCCGTCGAGGCCGGGCGGCGCATCCTCGATGTATACGAGCGCAACTTCCACGTCGGGGCGAAGGCCGACGGCTCGCCGCTGACCGAGGCCGACCGCGCCGCGCACGACGCGATCGTCGCGCGCCTGTCGGCGCTGACCCCGGACGTGCCGGTGCTGTCGGAGGAGGCGACGCAGGTGCCATACGAGGCGCGTGCCGCCTGGGGACGCTTCTGGCTCGTGGACCCGCTCGACGGCACCAAGGAATTCATCAATCGCAACGGCGAGTTCACCGTCAACATCGCGCTCATCGAGGGCCACGCGCCGGTGCTCGGCGTCGTGTACGTGCCGGTGCTCGGCGTGGGCTACTCGGCCTGCCGCGGGGGCGGGGCGTTCCGGCAAAAGGCCGACGGCCGACCGGAGCCGATCCGCGCGCGCCGCTTCGCCGGCGGCAAGCCGGTCGTGGTCGCGAGCCGCTCGCACGCGGGCCGGGAGACCGAGGAGTTTCTGCAAAGCCTCGGCGCGCACGATGTCGTGAGCATGGGCAGCTCGCTCAAGTTCTGCCTCGTCGCCGATGGCGCGGCCGACGTCTACCCGCGCCTGGGCCCGACCATGGAATGGGACACGGCCGCGGCCCAGTGCGTGGTCGAGGAGGCCGGCGGCGGCGTGACCGATCTAACCGGCCGGCCGCTCGCCTACAACAAACCGGACCTGCACAACCCGTGGTTCATCGTGCGCGGCGCGGGCGAATACGACTGGCGCCGTCATCTTCCTCCCGCCGCGAAATGAACCGCGCCGCTTCCGAGCGGCTTTACCTGGCGCTGGATCAGGGTGGGCACGCCAGCCGCGCGCTGGTGTTCGACGGGCGCGGCGCGCTGCTCGCCAAGGGGCTGGAAGAGGTGCGCGTCCGCCATCCGCAGCCCGGCTGGGTGGAGCAGGACCCGGAAGAGCTGGTCGCCTCGCTGCACAGCGCCGCCGCCGCGGCGCTGCGGCAGTTGGGCGCGCGCGCGGCGCGGCCGACAAGCGCCGGGCTCGCCACCCAGCGCGCGAGCATCGTCTGCTGGGACCGCGTAAGCGGCGCCGCGCTCTCCCCCGTGATCAGCTGGCAGGACGTGCGCGCGCACGCGTGGCTCGAACAGTTCGCGCCGCGCGCCGACGACATCCACCGGCGCACCGGCCTGCGGCTCTCGGCGCACTACGGCGCGAGCAAGCTGCGCTGGTGCCTCGAGCACCTGCCCGCGGTCGCGGCCGCGCACCGCGAAGGCCGCCTCGCCTTCGGCCCGCTCGCGGCCTTCCTCATATTCCGCCTGCTCGAGGAGCGCCCGCTGCTGGTTGATCCGGCCAACGCCGCGCGCACGTTGTTGTGGAACCTCGCGACCATGGACTGGGACCCGGAGCTGCTCGCCCTCTTCGGCCTGCCGCGCGCGGCGTTGCCGGCGTGTGTCCCCACCCGCCACCGCTTCGGCGACCTGCAAGTGGGCGGGCACGCGCTCGCGCTCGAGATCCTAACCGGCGACCAGTCGGCGGCCCTGTTCGCGCACGGCGCGCCGCGGCCGGACACCGCCTACATCAACATGGGCACCGGCGCCTTCATCCAGCGGGCGCTGGGGCGTCATCCCGGGGACGCGGCCGGCCTGCTCACCGGGGTGGTGTTCCGGGACGACGCGGAAGTCGTGTACACGCTCGAAGGCACGGTCAACGGCGCCGGCGCGGCGCTGCAATGGCTGGAAGAAGAGCATGGTCTCAAGGATGTGGAGCGCGATCTGCCGGGCTGGCTGGATCGGGACGGCGCGCCGCCGCTTTTTCTCAACGGCGTTTCCGGCCTCGGGGCGCCGTTCTGGGTGCCGGATTTTCCATCCGGATTCATCGGTGCGGGGGAGCCGTGGCAGCAGGCGGTCGCGGTCGCCGAGAGCATTGTGTTCCTGCTGCAAGTGAACCTGGAGGAATTGCGGCGGCACGATCCGGCGCCGCGCGAAATCCTCGTCACCGGC
>MFSY01000097.1:5085-10517 GCA_001785175.1 Candidatus Muproteobacteria bacterium RIFCSPHIGHO2_01_FULL_65_16
GCGCCCGGGGACGTGGTTCCAGCCGGAGCAGAATCCCACGCTCCAGGAGCGTCACCGCCGCTGGCGCGCGGAAATGCAACGCGCGCTCGGTAACTAAGAGCGCCTAAGAAGAACATCCACCGCAGAGGCGCGGAGAAAAATAAGCTATCAGCTATCAGCGATCAGCTAAGAGCGCCTGACAAAATGACCGGGCACAAGTCGAAGTCCGGCCCTCACCCCCTTCCCCTCTCCCGCCGGGAGAGGGGGTTTCAAGCCCTTCTCCCCGCGGGAGAAGGGTGGGGATGAGGGCAAGACTGCGCGGAGTTTTTATTTTGATATGGACTTTAAGTGTTATTGATCCGTGTTTATCCGTGTGCATCTGTGGTTCCAGCATTTTTAATCTGCGAAATCTGCGTAATCTGCGGATAAAAGAATTTGTTCTCTTGGCGTTCCCCGGCTTACAGCCTGCCGGGGCGGGCCCGGCGTCTTGGCGGTTAAATGTTGTTTTTTAAATCTGCGTTAATCTGCGGATAATTATTTTTTCTTGTCTTCCACGAGCACGCGGTCCTTCGGGCCGGGCGGCGGGCTGTAGACCACGAGCGCCACGCCGATCTCCGGGCCGGCGTTGATGTAGGCGTGCACGACGCCGCGCGGGATGTGGATCGCGTCGCCCGCCGTGACGGGAAAGGATTTGGCGCCGATCTGGATGGCGCCCCGGCCGCGCAGCATGAGCACGGTGATGTCGCTGTCGGCGTGGTAGTGCAGCGGCTCGCGGTCGCGCACCTGCACCAGCACGTGCGCGGCGCGCGCGCTCCGGCCGAGCGGCAGGGCCTTGATGTTATCGCCCGGCGCGAGCGGATCTTCCGCCAGCAGTTGTTCCAGGTTCTTCGGCGCCGCCGGCGCGGTCGCGCCCGCCTCCGGCCCGAGCCATTGGCCGGCGAGGGTCTGGGCCGGGAAAAGCAGGCACAACAACACCCACCCCGGCAGCTGTGATATGGATTTTACGACCGCGCCGCGGAGCAAAGGTGATTCCGGCGGGCTGAATCGGGACTATTTCGCCGCGTGCTGGCGGGGCGATTCCGTCTGGTGACCGTTCTGGCGCCGGGCCTCCCGGCGCTGCTCTCCTTCCATCCATGGCATCCGGTTCACCCGCCGTTCCTGGCGGCTGCGGTAGACGCATTCACGCACGGTGATGCGGCGTCCCTTGAGGAGCGCCTGATCCAGTCCCGCGATGGCGTCGCGCGCGGCCTCGTCCGGCACGAGGTACACATGGCCGTAACCCAGCGGCGCGTCCGTGGCCGTGTCCTTGATGACAAGGGCGTCTATCACGGTGCCGTACACGGCGAAGACGTTGCGCAGGTCGTCCGAGGTAACAGTTGCTTCGAGGTTGCCCACGAATATGTTCATGTCAGTCCCTCCATGAGCCTGTTACGAGCGCGCCCATTCTGTTGAATGTCGGCGCCGATGGCAACCCCCATGACGGCCGGGGGGGCGATATGATCGAGAAGTGAAGGATTCTTAAAGCATTTACCCTAGAAAAAGCAGTCTAACCGCCAAGACGCCAAGGACGCCAAGTGTATGCAAGACTTACTGATCCGGTCGTCAAATAGTGCATGTCGCCCTGTCCTTCTCCCGCGGGGAGAAGGGACCCGGGGCTTGTCGGGATGCGCACTATTTATCGTTCTCCTCAGTAAATACTCCTCCAAGAAGTGCCTCACCCAATGGGTGAGCCGTATTTCATTCATGGCGTTTTGATTTTCTTGGCGTCCCCCGGCTTACAGCATGCCGGGGCAGGCCCGGCGGCGGTTCAAATGCTGTTTTTAGGTTTATCCGCCCATCAAACCGCCTGCTGCACCGCCACCCCCCCGTTCCCCGGGCTCCTCCGCCGGCAGGACATCGGCGAACACGAAGCCGTCGCGTTCGACCACCGGCCCGGTTTTGACGCCGATGGGCCGGGCGAACATGGGGCCGGCGTGGCAGAAGGTGTGGAATTCGCCGTTTTCGCCGCAGCAGTCGGCGCCCGCCGGCAGTTCGGCGAGCAGCCGTTCATCGAATGCGCGTCCGGCCAGTGCCGCGGGCAGGCGTTTGGGATCAACGCAGGTCAGGATCGCGCGCAGGCCGGCGGCGAGCATCGCGCGCGCCAGTTGCGCGGTGTCCCGGCCCCAGAGCGGAAACACCGGCGTTATGCCAGTGCCCGCCAGTTGCCGCTCGCGGTAGGCGCGCACGTCCGGCAGGAACAGATCGCCGAAGGCCATGTGCGTGACGCCCTCGGCCACGGCGCGCTCGATCAGCGCCCGCATGCGCGTTTCGTATTCGTCGTTCGGGCACGGGTGCGGCAGCGGTACCGGCCAGAGCGGCAGACCGGCGGCGTCCGCCTGCGCCGCGAGCAGCTCCGCGCGCACGCCGTGCATCGCCACGCGGTTGAAGCTCTCGTTCACCGTGGTGACGAGGCCGACGATGTCGTACCGGCGCGACTGGCGCAGCGTATGCAGCGCCCAGGCGCTGTCCTTGCCGCTGGACCAGGAGAGCAGGAGTCTGGGTTTTGTCATCGCGCCGGAACGGGCCATCACGTCGGCTGTTCGGTGCGGTACATCCAGCCCACGATCGCGCCCGCCGCGACGTACTCGACGATCCCGCCGAGGAACCACCACGCCGCCAGCACCGCGGGAATGGGCAGGACCACGTACGAGACCGCGCCGTACAGGGTGAAGTAGAACAGCCCCATGTACAGGCCGAAGCGCATGCCCTGGGCCACGCCGGCCTTGTGGCGCTCGTAGCCCTGGGCGTAGATCAGCGTGAAGAACAGCGTCGAGACCGCCATGCCCGCCCACAGCAGCGGCATGAGCCGCGCGAGATCCGGCGCCGGGCGCCACACCGCGGCGGTCTCCCGGTACATATCCTGCAGCAGGGCGGTGTAGAGGACGATTTCCAGACCCAGAATGACGGCTAAAGCCGCGAGGCTGGCGTGCAACCAACGCTTCAGGTTCATGGCGGTCTCCTTGTCGGTTTGCGGCTGGTATTTCGCAGGCGGGCAAGCCACCCGCGCGTGATGCCGGGCACGAGATTACCACCGAAGCTGTTTATCCTGAAAACGGCATTTGAACCGCCGCCGGGCCTGCCCCGGCATGTTGTAAGCCGGTGATCGCCAGGAAAATCAAAACGCCAAGGAACCAATGGCGCTGACTTAAGGAAAAAAACCTCTGATTACGTCGTCATTCCGGCGGGGGCCTGCCCCGGCATGATTGAAGCCGGGGCCGGAATCCAGGGTTTAAAAAAACATCGGCCGATAGGCCGATTCTGGATGCCAGCTTTCGCTGGCATGACGGAGTTTTTGCTTGTGGTGGCTTTAAGGTTAGTGCCATTGCGCCAAGGAACCTTTGAATAAGAAGTCTTCGCCGCAAAGAACGCAAAGGTTTTTCTGTTGATTATCCGATGCTTTTCTTTGCGCCCTTTGCGTCTTTGCGGTGAATGCTCTTAATCAGTTTCCATAAGTAACGAAATGCGGCGCATCAGCAGCCGCGCATCAATCCCGCAGCGGCAGGATTTCGGTGTCGGCGACGGCGCGCCGGGGCGGCAGCGCGCGCCGCAACATCCGCATTACCCGCGCCGCCGTCAGCCGGTAACCGGTGAGTTTGCCGCCGTAAATGGTGATCAGTCGCGGCGCGCGCGCGGTGTCCGGGTGCAGGACTGTCTCGCGCGAGCGGTGAAACAGCGCCCCGTCTCCCCGCGGCAGGACGCGCAGGCCGGCGAAGCTGTCGCGCACCACCGCGCCGTGCCGCGGAAAGTAATGAAGCAGGGTTTCTTGCAGGTACTCGATCTCCGCCGGCAGCGGCCGCACGGCGGCGGGGTCGCCGCGGTAGGGCGTTTCGGTAGTGCCGACCAGCGTGCCGCCCTGCCACGGCATCACGAACACCGCGCGCCGGTCGCGCGGCGCCTCGACGTAATAGACCCCCTCCCGGATTTCGCCCGCGACCAGAATATGCGTTCCCTGCACCAGTTCCACGGTCAATTGCGGCGGCGCGGGCGTAAATCTTTCCAGCACCCGGTTGGCCCAGGGGCCGGCGGCGTTCACGATGGTCGCGGCGTTGCATGACATTTCGGCGCCGCCCACGGCGAAGCCGACGGCGAACCCGCCTCCTTCCCGCCGTGCGGCGCGAAACTCCGCCGGGCACACAAGCTCCGCGCCGTGTTTCTGCGCCGAGCGCATCACGGCGCGGGTCAACGCGGCGTCGTCGGTTTGCGCGTCCCGGTAGCGGAATACGGTCAACAGGTTATTGGTGTCGAGCCCGTCGAGGTCGTTCCAGCGCCGGCGCGGAAGCGTCTCGAAGCGCGCGCTCCGCTTCAGGCCGCCGAGCAGGGCGTAGAGCGCCAGCCCCGCCCGGATTTTCCACGGCCGGCGCGTGGTGGTGGAATAGACCGGGATGTTGAAGGGCGCGAGCCGCACCAGATCGGGCGCGAGACGCAGCAGGGTGGCGCGCTCGGCGAGCGACTCGCGCACGAGCCGGAACCGCAAGCTTTCGAGATAGCGCAGCCCGCCGTGGATCAGCTTGCTCGAACGGCTGGAGGTGGCGCAGGCGAGCCCGCTTTGTTCCAGCACCAGCACCGAATGACCGGCGGCCGCCGCGGCCTGGGCCACGCCCGCGCCGTGGATGCCGCCGCCGATGACGACGACGTCGTATTGTTTCCCGCTCACGCTTCCGGTCCGAGCAGCTCGATCTGATCGCGCATCTCGCCGCAGGCGAAGGTCTCGATGAAATCCACGCCGCGCCGGGCGAGCTGCAACGCCTGTTGCGGATCGTCCACTTCGTAGATCACGATCTTGGCGTCGCCGAAGCGCAGCTTGCCGCAGCGCGGCAGGCCGTCCACATCGCAGAACAGATACTCCGGGTGCAACGTGCGCATGATCGGCAGCCTGCGCTCGCGCCAGCGATCTATGACCGCGCCGACCGCGGGCCATTGAGCGCGCGCGGTGACCAGGGTTTCGAGCGCATAGGAGATGAGCACGCATTGCGGCTGCACGGGCTTGAGCTCCTGGAGCACCCGGCCGAGCACGACGTTCTCGCCGAAGCGCTCGATGCTCTCGCGCTTGAGCTCGATGAAGGCCGTGACCCGCGGGTGTTGCTGCAACAGCTCACGCAACTCGGCCAGCGCGCTGATGCGCACCTGCGCGAATTTGTAGCCGAAGCGCCCGAAGTCCGAGGCGCGCAGCCGGCGCAGGTCCTCGAGGTCGTAGTCGTGCACCGCGCCCTCCGCGCCGCAGATGCGCCCGAGGCCGCGGTCATGGAACAGCACCGGCACGCCGTCGCGCGTGAGCTGCACGTCAACCTCGACGAAGCGCGCGCCGGCGCGGATCGCGGCCTCGAGGCCGACGATCGTGTTTTCCGGGTAGTGCCGGGTATAGCCCCGGTGCGCGACGAGCAGGGGGAGCGCCATGCTCCAAATCTAGCACGCCG
>MFSY01000097.1:10552-10793 GCA_001785175.1 Candidatus Muproteobacteria bacterium RIFCSPHIGHO2_01_FULL_65_16
CCCTGGGCGCGCCATCCGTGGCGCGCCCGCTCGCCGGGCCGAGGGTCCACCGGACCCTCGTCCAATCCGTCCGGCTCGCCCCTGCGCCCGCGGCATTGGTACTTCCTGTACGGCACAAAGCAAAAATGTCATTTTTGCTTTGCTTCATTTTTCAAACACTTGAGTGTTTGAAAAATGGCGGTCGGTACCTCGACCGCGCCGCAGGCTGCTGAAAAACAAGTTTTTCAGCAGCCTGCTAAAC
>MFSY01000097.1:10892-12802 GCA_001785175.1 Candidatus Muproteobacteria bacterium RIFCSPHIGHO2_01_FULL_65_16
GCGGCGCTGCTGCTCGCGCTCGCCGGCCTGCTCGGCGCGGCGGCCGTCGCCACCCGCGGCTACAACGCCCTGACGCACGAGGAGGTGGCGGCGACGGTGCGGCTGGAGCCCGCCGGACCCAAGCGTTTCACCGCCCGCTTCCGTTTCCCCGACGGGCGCGAGGCGGGCTACCGGCTCGCGGGCGACGAGCTCTACGTGGACGCGCACATCCTCAAGTGGAAGCCGCTCGCCAATCTCTTCGGCCTGCACACCGCCTATGAGCTCGACCGCGTCTCCGGCCGCTACCGCGCGGCGGCCGAGGAGCAGCAGAACGCGCGCACCGTGCAGGCGCTCGCGCCGGAGCGGCCACTGGACCTGTTTCAACTGCGCCAGCGCTACGCGCTGCTGGGTTTTCTGTTCGACGCCGAATACGGCTCGGCCACCTTCGTCATGGCGGACCGGCCGGCGGAGATCGAGATCCGGGTCTCGACCAGCGGCCTCATGGCGCGTAGGCTCGAGGCGCCATAAAGCCTGTCCGCGTCCCGTTCCTGGCAGCCGTCCCGTCCGCCCGTTGAATTGCGCCTTTTGTCACAGTACGCAGTTGTCACTGCGGGCCGGACTCGGATAGTCTAGGCCTCCCTATCGCACAGGATCGCCCGTCCGACGGGCACAATCACACTTTCACTTTAACTTTAACAAGGAGGACAACACCATGAACAAGACCCTGATCACCCTGGCCGGCCTGCTCGCCAGCCTGCCGGCACTGGCCGCCGATCCGGCCCCGGCGACGCCGGCCGCGCCCGCGGCCGCTCCGGCCACTGCTCCCGCGGCCCCTGTCGTCGTCACCGGTACCGTGGCGCGCGCCGTGGTCGCGAGCGGCATCAGCGACCGCGAGCCGACCGACAACCTGACCACCGTCAGCAACGACGTCACCAAGGTGTACTTCTTCACCGAGCTCAAGGACATGGCCGGCCAGTCGGTCACGCACCGCTGGGAATTCGACGGCAAGACCATGTACGAAATGAAGTTCGACGTCGCCGGCGCGCGTTGGCGCGTGTTCTCGAGCAAGACCCTCGACCCGAGCTGGACCGGCGCGTGGAAGGTCTCGGTGGTGGACGCCAACGGCGGCATCATGAAGTCCGGCGCCTTCACCTATACCAAGGCCCCGGCCCCGGCCCCGGCGGCTCCGGCTGCCGCCCCTGTAGCTCCGGCCGCCCCGGCGCCCGCCAAGTAAATCCGGCGAGCGGAGTGATTTACCAAAACCCGGCTTCGGCCGGGTTTTGTGTTTGTGCGCCCGGCATGGGCACGACCTGGAGGCGCAACCCCCGTGGGGAACCCGGTCGCAGGGAACCCGAGCGAACTGCAAGGCGATGCTCCGTGGAGAAGTCACCGAAAGAAGCGGGGAGCGGCCGTTGGCTTTGCTGCAGCTGCGCCAGCGCTACGCGCTGCTGGATTTTCTGTTCGACGCCGAATACGGCTCGGCCACCTTCGTCATGGCGGACCGGCCGGCGGAGATCGAGATCCAAATATAAAAGGGGACGCACACATTATCTGATGGTGTTACACTCGGGGGACGAAAAGGGGACGCACACATTATCTGATGGTGTTACACTCGGCCCATGCCGAGAATCGCACGCTCTGTCTTCTCCGGTGTCCCGCACCACATCACCCAGCGCGGCAACCGCCGTGAGGATGTTTTTTTCAGTGACGAAGACCGCGCCGCCTATCTGGCGTGGCTGGGCGACTACGGCGCGCAATACAAAGTCCGCGTCCTGGCCTACTGTCTGATGACCAACCACATCCACCTGGTGGCGGTTCCCGAAAGCGAAGACGCACTGGAGAAGCTGTTCCGACCACTGCACACGCGCTACGCCCAACGCATCAATCGCAGGAAGCGATGGAAGGGGCATCTGTGGCAGGGCCGGTTCTTC
>MFSY01000097.1:12818-14199 GCA_001785175.1 Candidatus Muproteobacteria bacterium RIFCSPHIGHO2_01_FULL_65_16
AGACCTATCTGTGGGCGGCCATCCGGTATGTTGAGCGAAATCCCGTGCGGGCCCGCATGGTGCGCCGCGCGGAGAACTACCGGTGGTCGAGCGCGGCGGCACACTGTGGACTCAAGGAGGATGCCGTGCTCACGCGCGACCGGGAATGGTCGAGGCGGCTAAAATCGGTTGGGGACTGGTCGCAGTGGCTCGCGCAGGGAGAGCGGCCGGAGCAGCTTAAGGTGCTGCGCGGGCATGTTGAGAGAGGGTTACCGTGCGGGGCGGAGGGATTCATCCGCAGGCTTGAGCGGCGGGCGGGGCAGATGCTACGGTTACGGGCGCGCGGGCGGCCGAAGAAAGTCGAGCAGAAGGAATAGAAAATGTGTGCGCCCCCTTTGTTTCGGACAGCGACGCCTTCGGGACCAAGAAACCCGAGGACCTCGACGACGACCACGAGGATTATGACCACGACATCACGGTCAATCTCCGCTTCGCGGGCCAGTATTACGATAGCGAGACGGGGCTCTACTACAATTGGCATCGGTATTACGATCCCAAAACAGGTCGCTACATCTCCTCTGATCCTATCGGGCTCGCAGGTGGGCTCAATACATACACGTACGCCCTTGGAAACCCGCTTTACTGGGTTGATCCCTCCGGATTGGATGTTTTGAATCCGAACAACTATCCGATTAGCGACAAGGTACTTAAAGCACTTTGGGAGTTCAATCGCTACATCGGTTGCGACAAAGATATAGAAATCACGGGCGGGAATCGTCCGAATGACGACGAAGGTAGTCCTCACCGAGACGGTATCGCTGCCGATATCAAAGTGCCAGGCCAGCTACATCTATTGACAGCGAATCAAGCTGGTCGAAGTGGGCTGTTTGGGGGAGTTGGCTGGTATCAAGAAGGTTACTATGATCCAAACATCAAAGGCAGCGGTCCCCACGTTCACGTGGATCTGGGCGCCCCTAATAGAAAATGGGGATTCGACGTTAATCGGTATAGGTATCGCGGCAAGTTCCCCTTGTTGAGTCCGACGCTGAACGAAGGTAAGGAAAAGAAAGACTGTCGTTGCAGTCGGGGATCACCATGATTACGCAACAACTCAGAACATATGTATTCGCGACACTCTTCACGATGGGGATGTGCGCCACGCAAGCAATTGCCAAAGAGGATGACTTTGCCAAGAAACTGTACGAACCTGTCGAACTGACACGCACAATAGTGCTGCCACCAGCGCCTCATCCGAATCTAACTGAGCAGGACAAGCAAGTAGTCCTTGTCGCGCGTAGTGTACTCGTGAGTTTCTTCAAGAGCTTCGACAACGAGCGGGAAAATCCTTTAACTTATCTTGCGCCGCCGTTGAAGAAGCGGTTTGTAGATCGAGAGCAATTGT
>MFSY01000098.1:0-227 GCA_001785175.1 Candidatus Muproteobacteria bacterium RIFCSPHIGHO2_01_FULL_65_16
CCGGCCACGTTCCAGGTCAACGGCGTCATCCACGGATGGCAGGAGATCCTGCCGCTCATGAAGGCGGGCTCCAAGTGGCAGGTCTTCGTCCCGGCCGAGCACGCCTACGGCGCCCAGGGCGCCGGCGGCGCCATCGGCCCGAACGAGACGCTGATCTTCGAGATCGAGCTGCTGGCGATTAAAAAAGAGTAGAAGGGCGGCTAAGGACCTCTAACAAAAAGGAATTA
>MFSY01000098.1:284-1392 GCA_001785175.1 Candidatus Muproteobacteria bacterium RIFCSPHIGHO2_01_FULL_65_16
GCGTTCTTGGCGTCTTGGCGGTTCAAAATCGTATTCATTCTGTTTAGAGACTCCAAGAGACCTTCACACCGTCAGGTCGCGCGCGAGGATGATGGCGTCCTCGCGTCCGTGGCGCGCCGGGTAGTAGTGCTTGCGCACGCCGATCTCGTCGAAACCGAGCTTGACATAGAGTCGGTAGCCGGCGGCGTTGGAGACGCGCACCTCCAGCAACGCCACGCGCGCGCCCATGCGGCGCGCGCGGTCGAGCAGGAAACTCACGAGCGCGCTGCCCAGGCCGCGGCGCTGGTAGTCGGGGTGGACGCAGATATTCAGCAGGTGACACTCGCCGGCGGCCACCGACATGACGCCGTGCCCGATGAGGCCGTGCGGGCCTTCATAGACCCAGCAGTGATAACCGACGCGCAGGCAGTCGCGGAAGATCGCCAGCGTCCAGGGAAACTCGTAGGCCGATTGCTCCACGACGAGCACCGCCGGCAGGTCGCTCTCGCGCATGGGCCGCAGTGACGGCTCGGGTGCGAGCGCGACGGCGCTCACGGCGCCTCCAGGACGGACCGCGCCAGACGCAGGTCCTCCCACACCTTGCGCTTCTCGCCGGGGCTGCGCAGCAGATAGGCCGGGTGGTAAGTCACGATCAGCGGGGTGTCATGGTAACTGTGGCGACCCCCGCGCAGCTTGGCCAGCGGCAGCTCGGTCTTCAGCAGGCTGTGCGCCGCGTGCCGCCCGAGCGCGACGATCAGGCGCGGCCTGATCAGCTCGATCTGGCGGATGAGATAGGGCTCGCACTGTTCCACCTCCTCCGGCTGCGGGTCGCGGTTGCCGGGCGGGCGGCATTTGATCACATTCGCGATGTACACCTCCTCGCGCTTCAGGCCGATGGCGAAGATCATCGAGTTCAGCAGTTGGCCCGCGCGACCCACGAACGGCTCGCCCTGGCGGTCCTCGTCCGCGCCCGGGGCCTCGCCGACGAACATCCACCGCGCCGATCGGTCGCCGACGCCGAATACCGTCTGCGTGCGGGTGGCCGCGAGCGCGCATTTGGCGCAGGCGCGGACTTCGTTCTCCAGTGTCTCCCAGCCGCCGGCGGGCGCATCCGCCTTCGGCGCCGGCG
>MFSY01000098.1:1427-6897 GCA_001785175.1 Candidatus Muproteobacteria bacterium RIFCSPHIGHO2_01_FULL_65_16
CGGCCTTGCCGTGCGCCGCTCCCAGAGATCAATCCCCATGGCGGCGAGATACTGCCGGCGCACCGCCTCGCTGCGTGACGTCATTGTTCCGCCTCCGTTATGGCCAGGATCCGCCCCCGCCCCTGCTCGGCGACCAGGACCGCACCGTTGGCGGTGAAGGCGATGCCCTGCGGATAGACCAGGCCGGTCATGACCACCTCGAGCGCGCCGTCGTGGAAGCGCAGCAGCCGCCCCGGTTTCGTGTCTTCGGTGATCCAGAGCGCGCCGTCGGGCGCGAACCGGACCTGATCCGGCTCGTCGAGATCGTCCACGACGGTGTCCATTGCTCCATCCTTGTAGGAGAGCACCCTGCCGGTCCCGGTTTCGGCGAAATAGATCGCGCCGTCCCTGGCCACCGCCAGACCCTCCGGGCGGTTGAGGCCGCCGGTGATGACCTCGAAGGCGCCGTTGGCGCGCAGCCGGATCAGCCGGCCGTTGACCGTGTCCTCGGAGACCACGAGCCCGCCGTCCGGAAGCATCCCGATCCCTTCCGGCTTGTTCAGCGTCTCGAGCACGCGCTGCCCGCCGGTGCGCGTGTTGATCTCGATGACGCGCCCGTCGCTGACCTCCTCGGTGACATACAGATATTTTCCCCCGGCGAACAGCCCGTCGGGCCGGTCGAGACCGGAGACCAGCGTCTCGACCTTGCCGTCGCGGATGCGCACGATTTTGCCCTTCCCGTCCGCCAGCTCCTGCGTGGCGTAGAGCGCGCCGTCGGCCGCGACCACCAGGTTGTCCACGCCGGGAAGGTCCTGCTGGTAAACCCGGTACTGCCAGCCCGCGCCAGGCGTCGGCGCGGCGTCCTGGTCCGCCGCCGGCGCCGCGCGGGGAGGCAGACAGCCCGCAGCGAGAAGAAAATACAAAAACACCGCGGGTGTCACCTGCGCTGTCCTGCCAGATCGCCCCGTTCGCCCGGTCTGCGTCATGCCTCGTTCATTCCCAAAGACCGCCGCTAATTGTTCCAGCATTCGCGGCGAAGAGCTATCAGCCTTTAGCCTTTAGCTGATAGCTGATGGCTGATGGCTGATCGCTTTTTATATCGGCGTACCGGCCTGCGGGTGGGTGCGCTCCGCCGCCGGCCGGATCAGCTTGTTCAGGGCGTTGAGATAGGCCTTGGCCGAGGCGATGACGATGTCCGTGTCCGCCCCGTGGCCGTTGACGATGCGCCCGCCCTTCTCCAGGCGCACGGTGACCTCGCCCTGCGAGTCCGTGCCGGTGGTGATGTTGCTGACGGAATAGAGCAACAACTGGCCGTTGGCGCCGACGATGCTGTCAATCGCCTTGAAGGCCGCATCCACCGGCCCGCTGCCCTCGGCCGCCCCTTTTTTCTCCGCGCCGTTCACCGCGAGCGTCACGTCGGCGTGGGGAACCTCGCCAGTCTGGGAACAGACCCTGAGCGCGACCAGGCGGAAGTGCTCGTTCTCGTGCTCCAGATCGGCCTCGGTCACGAGCGCCTGCAGGTCCTCGTCGAAGATCTCGTGTTTCTTGTCGGCCAGGTCCTTGAAGCGCTCGAACGCGGCGTTCAGCTCCTGCTCGGTCTTGAACTCGATACGGAGCTCGGACAGGCGCTGGCGAAACGCGTTGCGGCCGGAATGTTTGCCGAGCACCATGCGGTTCGCGGCCCAGCCGACGTCCTCGGCGCGCATGATCTCGTAGGTCTCGCGCTTCTTGATGACGCCGTCCTGATGGATGCCGGACTCGTGGGCGAAGGCGTTCGCGCCGACGATCGCCTTGTTGGGTTGCACCGGAAAGCCCGTGATGCTCGACACCAGACGCGAGGCCGGGACGATCTGGGTCGTGTCCAGGCGCGTGTCGCAGGCGAAGAGGTCGCGCCGGGTGCGCACCGCCATGACGATCTCCTCGAGCGCGGCGTTGCCGGCGCGCTCGCCGAGCCCGTTGATCGTGCACTCGACCTGGCGCGCGCCGTTCAGCACCGCCGAGAGCGAATTGGCGACCGCCAGCCCGAGGTCGTTGTGGCAGTGGACGGAGAAAATCGCCTCGCCGGAGTTGGGCACGCGCTCGATGAGCGTCTTGATGAGCGCGCCGAACTGGTGCGGCAGGTTGTAGCCGACGGTGTCGGGGATGTTCACCGTGCGCGCGCCGGCGGCGATCACCGCCTCGAGCACGCGGCACAGAAAATCAATCTCCGAGCGCCCCGCGTCTTCGGGCGAGAACTCGACATCGTCGGTGTATTTGCGCGCGTGCCGCACCGCCCAGACCGCGCGATCGAGCACCTGCTCGGGGGTCATGCGCAGCTTGTTTTGCATGTGGATCGGGCTGGTGGCGATGAAGGTATGGATGCGCGCGCGCTTAGCGGGCCGCAACGCCTCGGCCGCGCGGTCAATGTCCTTCTCCACCGCACGCGCCAGGGCGCAGACGGCGCTTTCGGTGATCGCCGCGGCCACGGCCTTCACCGCCTCGAAGTCGCCGGGGCTCGCCACCGGGAAGCCGGCCTCGATGATGTCCACGCGCATGCGCTCCAACTGCCTGGCGATGCGCACCTTCTCGTCGCGCGTCATCGAGGCGCCCGGGCTCTGCTCGCCGTCGCGCAGCGTGGTGTCAAAAATGATCAACTGGTCGTTCATGGGTCGCCTCTGCATGGCTTTTTAACATGATTCCGCCTGGGAAATCATGTGCACAATCGGTCGGGTCGGGTGCGTATTATGTTCCTCGCCAGGAATTGAAGGTCGGGTGCGCCTAGCGGCGCAGCAGCAGGGGGACGGCGAGCAGAGGGCGTGCGGTTGCGCCGCGGGCGGCGCGGACGAAGGTGTGGAAATTGAGGAACCGGCGGTCCATGAGCAAAGCTTAAATCAATTCCGGCCGAATTTAAACCCTGAACGCAAAGGCCCTGCTGTTGATTATCCGATGCTTTTCTTTGCGCCCTTCGCGTCTTTGCGGCAAACAATCATACTTAATCATAACTTCCCTATGGTTTGGCGACCCGCTCCTGCTGCTTGTCCCGCGCCGGGCGCAGGAATTTGAGCACGGCCGCGAACGGCCCCGAAAGCGCGTAGCCCAGGAACACCAGGAACAGCACCTGCGGCGGGTCCAGGAAAAACAGGACGAAGGCCAGGGGCACGGCCAGGATGGACACGAACGGGATCCGGCCACGCAGGTCCAGGTCCTTGAAGCTGCGGTAACGGATGTTGCTCACCATGAGCACCCCGGCCAGGATGGTGACCGCGAGCGCCAGGAGGCTGATGTCGCGCCCGGGCACGCCGGAGGCGTGCAGCACCCAGATGAAGCCGACGACCAGCAGCGCGGCCGAGGGGCTCGACAGGCCGATGAAAAAGCGCTTGTCGGCGGAGCCAACCTGGACATTGAAGCGGGCCAGGCGCAGGCCGGCGCCGGCCACATAGATGAAGGCCGCGAGCCAGCCGAGCTTGCCCAGGCCCGAGAGCGCCCACTCGTACATGATGAGCGCCGGCGCGAGGCCGAAGGACACCATGTCCACCAGGCTGTCGTACTGGCCGCCGAAGTCGCTCTCGGTGTGGGTCAGCCGCGCCACGCGCCCGTCGAGGGCGTCGAGGACCATGGCGATGAAGATGGCGAGCGCCGAGTGCTCGAAGTTGCCGTTCATCGCCTGGACGATGGCGTAAAAACCGGCGAACAGGCTCGCCGTGGTGAACAGGCTCGGGAGGACGTAAATCCCCTTGCGCCGGTGCTTGACGGCCGGTGCGTGCTGGTTCCGGGATCGCTCCATATTCTTGAATCTCCCCCTGATGGTCAGTGGGTCAGAAAGGCGATGATGTCGCGCGCGCCTTTTACCTTGTCGCCCAGCGCGACCTTGACCGCGCTCGATGTCGGCAGATAGACGTCCACGCGCGACCCGAAGCGGATGTAGCCGTAGCGCTCGCCCTGACCGATGCGCTCGCCGGGCTGTACATAACAGAGTATACGTCGTGCAATGAGACCGGCAACCTGGACCACGACCACGTCGTCCCCCTCGTCGGTGCGGATCCACAGGGCGTTGCGCTCGTTGCTCTCCGCGGCCTTGTCCAGGGCGGCGTTGACGAAGCCGCCCTTGTGGTACCAGCGCTCCATGACCTTGCCCTCGGTCGGGCTGCGGTTGGAATGGACGTTGAACACGTTCATGAAGATGCTTATGCGCCGCGCCGGACGCTTGAGAAATGGGTCCCGGACCTCGCCGACCGCGATCACCCTGCCGTCGGCCGGGGCCACGATCCCGTTGGGGGCGGCGGGTATGCGCCGCGGGGGGTCGCGGAAGAACTGGAGGATGAAGAGGGTCGCGAGCCACAGCGGCGCGGCCCAGACCCAGCCGGCGAAATAATGCGTCGCGGCCGCGGCGCCCACGATCAGCGCCGTATGCAGCCAGCCCTCGCGGGCGAGGATGGGGTATCTGACTTTGGCCATAGAAAGAAGCTCCAAGCTACAGGCTTCAAGCCGCAGGCTGAAAGCCCGACTCGGGCTTGCGGCTTATGGCTTGGAGCTTTCAGCTAGTTTTTCGATTTATCCACGATACGGCTGGCCTTGATCCAGGGCATCATATCGCGCAGCCTGCCGCCGACCTCCTCGATCGGGTGTCGCGCCGCCCGGGCGCGGAACTCGGCGAAGCGCTTGCCGCCGGCCTCGCTCTCCGCCATCCACTCGCGCGCGAAATCGCCCGACTGGACCTCCTTGAGGATCTTGCGCATCTCGGCCTTGGTCTGGTCGTTGATGATGCGCGGGCCGCGCGTGTAGTCGCCGTACTCGGCGGTGTTGGAGACCGAATAGCGCATGTTGGCGATGCCGCCCTCGTAGATGAGGTCCACGATGAGCTTGAGCTCGTGCAGGCACTCGAAATAGGCCATCTCCGGCGGATAGCCGGCCTCGACCAGGGTCTCGAAGCCGGCCTGGATGAGGTGCGCGGCGCCGCCGCACAGCACCGCCTGCTCGCCGAAGAGATCGGTCTCGGTCTCGTCCTTGAAGGTGGTCTCGATGACGCCGGAGCGCCCGCCGCCGACGGCCGAGGCGTAGGCCAGCGCCACGTCGCGCGCCTTGCCGGAGGCGTTCTGACGCACCGCGATCAGACACGGCACGCCGCCGCCCTTGGTGAAGGTCGAGCGCACCAGATGCCCCGGACCCTTGGGCGCGACCATGAACACGTCCATGTCCGGCCGCGGCTTGACGAAGCCGAAGTGGATGGAGAAGCCGTGCGCCACCGCGAGCGCCGCCCCCGGCCGCAGGTTGGGCTCGATGCTCTCGCTGTAGAGCCTTTTGTGCTGCTCGTCCGGCGCCAGGATCATGACCACGTCCGCCGCGCGCACCGCCTCGGGGATGTTCTGCACCGTCACGCCGGCCCGGCGCGCCTTCTCGGCCGAGGCCGAGCCGTCGCGCAGGCCGACCGTCACCTGCACCCCGCTGTCCTTGAGATTGTTCGCGTGCGCGTGACCCTGCGAGCCGTAGCCGATGATGGCGACCTGCTTGCCCT
>MFSY01000099.1 GCA_001785175.1 Candidatus Muproteobacteria bacterium RIFCSPHIGHO2_01_FULL_65_16
CGAGTAGAGCCACAGAATCACGAACAGCGCGACGCCTTCGAGCGCGGCCTCGTAGAGCTGCGTCGGATGGCGCGGCTCGGGCCCGCCGGGGCGGAACACCATGCCCCAGGGCAGGTCGGTGACGCGGCCCCAGAGCTCCTGGTTGATGAAGTTGCCGATACGGCCCGGGCCGAGGCCGGCGGGCGCGAGCGGCGCGAGGAAGTCGGTCACCGCGAACCAGGCGCGGCCGGTCTTGCGCGCGTACAGCAGGAGCGCGACGGCGACGCCGATGAGGCCGCCGTGGAACGACATGCCGCCGGTCCAGATGTAAAACACCTCGAGCGGGTGGCTGAGGTAATGGGCCAGGTTGTAAAACAGGACGTAGCCGAGGCGCCCGCCGAGGATCACGCCGAGCGCGATGTAGAACAACACATCGGAAAGCTCCTCCGGCCGCCAGCCGGAGCCGGGGCGCCGCGCGCGGTACACGCCGAGCCACCAGCCGAGCCCGAAGCCGACGACATACATCAGGCCGTACCAGTGGATCGCCAGGGGGCCGAGATGGATTGCGACGGGATCAATGTCCGGGGCGCGCAGCATGGGACGGATTATGAACGAGCCGGCCGTCGCCGGCCAGCGTCAGCGCCTTCTTCCCGCCAGCGCCGCCGCCTCCCATGCGTATACCGCCCCGTCGAGATAAGGCGCCTCAAGCATGGGTCGCGCCCCCGGGCGCAGCCGCGGCTGCCAGGCGCCCGCGTAAACCACGAGCACGCCGCTCGGATACCGCTCCGCCCAGGCCTCAGCCTCATCCGCGGCGAGGACGCTCAGGGGATGCTCGAGGCGCCCGTAAAAATGGAACTGGCCCTGATAGTCGCCCACATGGGCGATGGGCCGCCGCGCCTGCTGCGCCTGCGCCAGCGCGCGCGCGACATCCTTGACCTCGCGCAACGGCTCGAACTGCGAGCCGACGACCAGGACCACGATCGCCACCAGCGAGGCGCTGAAGGCCGCGGTTTCGAGCACGCGCTGGCGGCTTTCCTTGAACGGCAGCCAGGCGAGCACGATCCCGACGACGATGACGCCCACCCCGATGAGGGGCGAGAGCTCCCACAGGAAGCCGGGCAGAAATTCCACGCGCGGCAGCTTCGGCATGACGGCGAACAGCCCGCCGAGCAGGATCAGCGGGATGGACATCCCGGCCAGCGGCCGGTCCTCGTCCCCCGGCGGAATTTCCCCGTCAAAAAGCAGATAGCAACCGGCCAGAACGCCCGCCGGCAGGAGCGGCAGCAGCATCTGCGGCTGCTTGACGTCGTACAGCGACAACAACGCAAGAGTCGGAAAAACCCAGGCCATGCAGAACAAGATGCCGGGGTTCAGCTTCTGACGTCTTATGCGCCAGAGCCGCATCCACAGGAGCGGCCAGAGCGACCAGGGCAGCAACAGCAGCGGCAACAGCAGTGCGTACCACCACCAGGGACGTGATCCCGGGAAAAGCTCCAGCACCGGCGGCGACAACGATACCGTGATCCACTTCACGATGTAGGGCACGCCCGCGTCGCGCGCGGCGGGAACCGCCCAGGCCGCCACGACGGCGCCGGCGAGCAGCAGCGCCTTGGTCGTGTCCAGATACCAGTATTTCCAGTTCATGCCGGGCGATCCCGCGGCCCATAGCGGCGCGAGCAGCGCCACCGGCAGCACATACAACAAGATCGCAAATCCATGCGCCAGGACCCCGAGGCCGAGGGCCGCGCCGAGCAGCATCCAGGCGCGCATATCGCGCCGGCGCCACATGATCAGCACTCCCCGGAGCGCGAGCAGCGTGAAAAACACGAGCAGCATGTCGCCGAGGGTGACGGTCGTGTACAGCGCCCAGAAGAAAATGCCGAGGAGCATGAACGGCGCGTAGCGCGCGGCGTCGGGGCTCCTCGGCCACAGCAGGCGCGCGAGGCGCCCGGTCATGTAAAGCGCGGCCAGGGAAAACAGCGCCGGCAACATGCGCGCCCACCACTCTTCGGCGCCGAAAAATTTCCAGCCGAAATAGACGAGGGAATAAAGCAGCGGCGGCTGATAGGAAAGCTCGTTGTTGAGCGACGGCAAAAGAAAATCGCCCGCGAGCCACATGTCCCAGGCGACGGCGAGCGTCCGCGTCTCGTCCACGGGCCAGCCCGAGCGCGCGAACAGCGCCGCGGCAACGAGCAGCATCCAGAGACCGATCCAGCCCGCCGCCAGGCGCGCGTCCTCGGCCCAGGCCGCGGCTGGTTTCGGCGCCGTTATCGGCGCCGGGGTCGGGCGCGTCGGGATGCCGCCGACCTCGATCTCCTCGACCACGAATTTTTCGATCGCGGTGACGCCGCGCCGACGCCGCTCCTCGCGCCGCCGCTTTTTATGCGCCTTCGGTTGTGTGTCTTTGTTACGCCTGAACCATGGCATCGGCAGCAATCCGGCCAGTCCGCTGATGTGTCTAACCCTATAGCGTAGTAAGCCGGAAGGCCGGGCGCAGGCGCGGGCTAACCGGGGAATCACGCGGGCCGATGGCCGGTATTTCCTGGGGCAAACACCGTTCGCAGGGTCTTTGCCGATGTAATTGGTATGAAATATGCACCTAAATAAATAACACTAAAATGGACCGCGCCGGTCAGGGAATACCATGATGAAACAACACGTTGCCGCAAATCACGCCCTCGTGGGAGTTATGGGGGCGAAACCGACCAGGGGGATGTTTGACGTGATCAAGCACTTCTGCAAGGCCGCGTGGCAGCTGCAACTACGCGAAAAGGCCCGCATCCGCGCCGAGGTCCACCAGATTCCGGGGCTGCTCAGATTGTTGATGAAACCACGCAATGGGCTGCGCTGGTCGAAGGAAGACCGCGCCGATCTGGCCTCCCAGCTGCAACGCATAAGCCGCCTGGGCCTTTACCTCACGGTCCTGGCCGTCCCCGGCACCAGCCTCACCTTACCGCTGCTGGCGTGGTGGCTGGACCGGCGCCGCCTCCAACGCGATGCGGCCGGTCTGCACCCGGCGTCACACGCGCCCGGCCAGCACCAGCGCCCACACCGCCAGCGCCAGTAGCAGGGACAGAAACACCGCCGCCGAGCCGAGGTCCTTGGCCCGGCCGGAAAGCGCGTGACGCTTGGGGCCGAAGCGATCAACCGCCGCCTCGAGCGCCGAATTCAGCAGCTCCACGATCAGCACCAGCACGAGACTTCCCAGAAGCAGCGCGCGCTCGATGCCGCTGCGCCCAAGCCAGATTCCGAGCGGCGCGAGAATCACGAACAGCGCCGCTTCCTGACGAAACGCCGCTTCGTGCCTAAGCGCCGCCCTGAGGCCGTTCAGCGAATACCCCCCGGCGCGCACCACGCGCCGAAGATCACCCAAGCTGCGGATCCACTCTCTGGCGGTTCGCATGAACCAATCTACCGGCTGCTTGAAGACGGGGGGCTGTCCGAAACAGGTAGATGTCGGACTCTTATTGAGCGTTCCGTTACGGTCAACTGCGCAGCGGTTGTGCGTGGCAACCCTTGATCGAGGAGAAGTCGGATCAAGCCGCGTCCAGCGAGATTACCTGATCGTCGAGGTTATGTGCGGCGAATTCCAACGCTTGGCGAATATCCTCGGGCTCAAGCTCGGGATATTCGGCGATGAGGTCCTCCCACCTGGGGTATACGGCAAGCGCCTCGATCACACGACGCACCGTCAGGCGCATACCGCGGATGCACGGCTGACCGTTCATGATTTCCGGGTCAACCGTGATACGGTCCCACTTTTTCATTGGATCATCTCCGCTCTTTGCCGTGGGTCAAAAGGAACATTCATAGTGTAAGTCTATGACCGGCTATGTGTTCTATCAAGCCCGACCAAGCAATCCCAGCCTGTCCGATTCTAATTTATGGCTACCGATTAAGCTTCCAGACGAGATCGGGCTCGCGCGCGGCGCGCACGTCGTCGAGGCGCTTCACCGGCAGCGTGTGCGGCGCGCCCTTCACCGCATCCGGGTTGCTGCGCGCCTCCTTCTGGATTTCATCCAGCGCGGCAATGAAGCGGTCGAGTTCTTCCTTGGCCTCGGTCTCGGTCGGCTCGATGAGAAAGCACTCGGGCACGAGCAGCGGGAAATAGGTCGTGGGCGCATGAAAGCCCTTGTCGAGCAGGCGCTTGGCCACGTCCATCGCCGAGACGCCGGTCTCGTCCTTGAGCTTCTTGAATGTGAGCACGAATTCGTGGGTCGCGCGCCGCTTGGGGTACGCCATCTCGAACCCGCGCCCGGCAAGCTCGGCCATCACGTAGTTCGCGTTGAGCGTCGAGAACTCGGCCACGCGGTGCATGCCCTCGCGCCCGATGAGCCTGGCGTACACATAGGCGCGCAGCAGAATCCCGGCGTTGCCCATGTTGGCGCTGAGCCTGCCGATGGTCTGTGGGCACGTCGTCTCCGTGAGCCAGTGATATCTACCCGCGGTCACGCCCACCATCGGCACCGGCAGGAACGGCTCAAGGCGCGCACTCGCCGCCACCGGCCCCGCACCCGGCCCGCCCCCGCCGTGGGGCGTCGAGAAGGTCTTGTGCAGATTGAGATGAATCACGTCGAAGCCCATGTCGCCCGGCTTCACGCGCCCGAGGATGGCGTTCAGGTTCGCGCCGTCGTAATAGAGCAGGCCGCCGGCGTCGTGCACGGTCTTGGCGATCTCGGTGATGCGCCGCTCGAACACACCGAGCGTCGAGGGATTAGTGAGCATGAGCCCCGCGGTCTGCGGACCGACCGCGGCCTTGAGCGCCCCGATGTCCACGTCGCCGTTGGCATCGGTCGGGATCTCGCGCACGCTGTAACCGCACATGACCGCGGTCGCCGGATTGGTGCCGTGCGCCGCGTCGGGCACGAGGATCTCGGTACGATTCTTGTCGCCGCGCGCATCGTGATAGGCGCGGATCATCGAGATGCCGGCGAACTCGCCCTGCGCGCCGGCGAGCGGCGTGAGCGAAACTCCCTTCATGCCGGTGACGTCTTTAAGAATCTCTTGCAGCTCGTGGAGGCAGGCGAGGAATCCCTGGCCGGTGGATTCCGGCGCGTGCGGATGGCGCCCGAGGAACTGCGGCAGCATCGCGGCCCTGTTGCACGCCCGCGGGTTGTACTTCATGGTGCACGAGCCGAGCGGATAAAAGTGCGTATCAATCGAGAAATTCTTCTGCGACAGCCGCGTGTAGTGCCGCACCGCCTGCA
>MFSY01000100.1 GCA_001785175.1 Candidatus Muproteobacteria bacterium RIFCSPHIGHO2_01_FULL_65_16
TACCGGTTTAAAAGGCGTCGGGCCCAAGCTCAAGGAGAAGCTCGCGCGCCTGGACCTGCGCAGCGTGCAGGACGTCCTGTTCCACCTGCCGTTCCGCTATCAGGACCGCACCCGCGTGCTCCCGATCGGCCGCCTCCGCCCCGGCATGGAAGCCATGATCGCGGGCGAGATTGAACTCGCCGACATTGTTTATCGTGGCCGGCGCAGCCTGGTGGTGCGGCTGGCCGACGGTACCGGCCATATCCATCTCCGGTTCTTCCATTTCAACGCCGCGCAGCAGAATCAGCTCCAGCGCGGCAAGCATCTGCGCTGCTTCGGCGCGGTGCGTTTCGGCCCCCTCGGGCTGGAAATGGCGCATCCCGAATACGAGCTGGTGGACGCCGCCGCGTCCGCGAAGGCCGAGGAGCACCTGACCCCGGTGTATCCGGCGACCACCGGCGTGCATCAGCTCAGCCTGCGCAAGCTCGCGCGCCAGGCGACGGAAAAATATCTCGCCGCGATCCGGGAGTGGCTGCCGGAGGAAATCCTCGCCGAGCTGCGATTGCCGACGCTGCCGGAGGCGCTCGCCCTGGCGCACCGCCCGCCGCCGGCGACCGACGTCGCGGCGCTGGAACAGGGGCGCCATCCGGCGCAGCAGCGGCTCGCGTTCGAGGAGCTGCTGGCGCACCACCTGAGCCTGCGGCGCCTGCGCGCGCAGATGCAGCGGCACGTCGCCCCCGTGCTCGCCGGCGACGGCCGACTGATGCACGACCTGCTCGCGCGCCTGCCGTTTCGGCTGACGCGGGCGCAGCAGCGGGTGCTCGCCGAGATCGTGCACGACATGGGGCAGGGTCATCCCATGCAGCGCCTGGTGCAGGGCGACGTCGGCTCGGGCAAGACCGTCGTCGCCGCCTGCGCCGGCCTGCGCGCCGTCGAGGCCGGGCTGCAGGTGGCGGTGATGGCGCCGACGGAGCTGTTGGCGGAACAGCACCGGCGTAATTTTTGCGCCTGGCTCGAGCCGCTCGGCGTGGCGGTGGCGGGGCTCTCGGGGAAGCTCAACGGCCGCGCGCGGCGCGCGGTGCTGGAAGAGATCGGCTCGGGGAAAAGCGCGATCGCCGTCGGTACCCAGGCGCTGTTTCAGGAGGGCGTGGAGTTCGCCGATCTCGGCCTGGTCGTCGTGGACGAGCAACACCGCTTCGGCGTGCACCAGCGGCTCGCCCTGCGCGAGAAGGGCGCCGCCGGCGCGCGCCGGCCGCACCAGCTGATCATGACCGCCACGCCGATCCCGCGTACGCTTGCCCAGGCGCTGTACGCCGACCTGGATGTCTCGGTGATTGACGAGCTGCCGCCCGGCCGCCTGCCGATCGAGACCGTGGTGGTCCCGGCCGCGCGCCGCGCCGAGGTGGTCGCGCGCGTGCACGCCGCCTGCGGCGCCGGGCGCCAAGCCTATTGGGTGTGCGCGCTGATCGAGGAGTCGGAGGTGCTGGAACTGCAAACCGCGACCGACACCGCGCAGGCGCTGCAAGCGGCGCTGCCGGAGCTGAAGATCGCGCTCGTGCACGGGCGCATGAAGCCCGCGGAAAAGGAGAGCGTCATGGCGGCCTTCCAGCGCGGCGAGACCAGCCTGCTGGTGGCGACCACGGTCATCGAGGTCGGGGTGGACGTGCCGAACGCCTCGCTCATGATCGTCGAGAACGCCGAGCGCCTGGGGCTGTCGCAGTTGCACCAGCTGCGCGGGCGCATCGGACGCGGCAGCACCGCGAGCGCCTGCGTGCTCATGTATCAGCCGCCGCTGTCGGAGCCGGCGCGCGTGCGGCTCGCGGCGCTGCGCGAGACCAGCGACGGCTTCGAGATCGCGCGCCGCGATCTCGAGTTGCGCGGCCCGGGCGAGCTGCTCGGCGCGCGCCAGGCGGGCATGCCGCGATTTCATATCGCCGACCTCATGCGCGACCGGTCGCTGCTGCCGCAGGTGCATCGGACCGCCGAATTGCTGCTCAGCAATTATCCACAACACGTGGACCCCCTGATCCGGCGCTGGCTCGGGGAAAGCGAGCGCCTCGGCGACGTATAGAACACCTTGAGCCTTTAACAAAATGAATATGATTTTGAACCGCCAAGGCGCCAAGGTCGCCAAGAAAGATTATTTATAGAGATAAAAAACTTGGCGTTCTTGGCGTCTTGGCGGTAAACCCTTTTTGTTAGAGAGACTGATTTTCCCGGATATGTCCGTGCAAAAACTGAAGGACTACGCACTGCTGATGCGGCTGCACCGGCCGATCGGTATCTTCCTGCTGCTCTGGCCGACGCTGTGGGGGCTGTGGTTCGCTGCCGACGGCCGGCCGGACGCGCTCGTGCTGGCCGTGTTCGCGCTCGGCGTGGTGCTCATGCGCTCCGCCGGCTGCGTCATCAACGACTACGCCGACCGGAATTTCGACCCGCATGTCGCGCGCACCCGCGACCGGCCGATCGCTGCCGGGCGCGTGGCGCCGCGGGAGGCGCTCGCGCTGTTCGCCGTTCTGGGCCTGGCCGCGTTCGCGCTGGTGCTGGCGCTGAACCGGCTCACGCTCGTGCTTGCGTTCGCCGGGGCGGCGCTGGCCGCGACCTATCCGTTCCTCAAGCGCTTCACCCATCTGCCGCAGTTCTACCTCGGGGCGGCGTTCGGCTGGGGGATCGTCATGGCCTTCGCCGCCGTAACGGGCGCGGTGCCGGCGCTCGCCTGGGTGCTATTCGCCGCCAACGTGTTCTGGGCCGCGGCCTATGACACTGTCTATGCGATGGTGGACCGGGAGGATGATGCGCGCATCGGCGTGAAGTCCACCGCCATCCTGTTCGGCTCCTACGACCGGCTGATGGTGGGGGCGTGCCACGTCGCCGCGCTCGCGTTTTTGGCGCTCGCCGGCGTCATGGCGCGGCTCGGCCCGCCGTATTACGCCGGGCTCGCCGCCGCCGCGGGGCTTGCGGCCTATCAGCAGTATCTGATCCGCGACCGCGACCGCGACGGGTGCTTCCGGGCGTTTCTGAACAACAACTGGCTCGGCGCCGCCGTCTTCGCCGGCCTGCTGGTGGATTATGCTTTATGAGTTTTTGACGCAAAGGCGCAAAGACGCAAAGGGTTCCGCTGAAGTAGCAAGAGGCAAGAAAAATTTGTCATGAGCAGTTAAACTTGCAACTTGTAACTTGCAACTTGAAACTGAATTGACATGACCTTCGCCCTGCTTCTGACCGCGCTCGTGATCATTCTGATCGGCGCGGAAACCTTCACCAACGCCCTCGAGCACCTGGGCGAGCGCCTCAAGATCTCCGAGGGCGTCACCGGCTCGATCTTCGCCGCCGTGGGCACGGCGCTGCCCGAGACCATGGTGCCGGTGGTGGCGATCCTCACCAGCGCCGGCACCCAGCAGGTGCGCGAGGAGGTCGGCGTGGGCGCGATCATCGGCGCGCCGCTCATGCTCTCGACGCTCACCATGTTTCTCATGGCCGCGTTCGCGGCCCACCGCCGCGGCTGGGCGGATCACTTTCACCCGGAGCGCGACGGCCTAAGGCGCGACCTCTCCTGGTTCCTGCTGGCCTTCGGCGTGAGCACCGCGGCGATATTCATTCCGCATCATGTGACGTCCATGCGCGCGCTGCTGGCGATCGCGCTCGTCCTGATCTACTTCATTTATCTCATGCTGACGGTGCGCGCGTCGGCCCGGCTCGTGAGCGACGGCCACGGCACCGAGGCCGATAACCCGCTGTTTCTGACGCGGCTCCTCGGCCGCTTCGGGCTGCGCGAAAACATGCCGGTCATCCTGGCGCAGCTCGCGGTCGGACTCGCGCTCATCATTCTCGGGGCCCACGGTTTCGTCCAGGGCGTCCAGGAGCTGTCCGCCTGGCTCGGCATCTCGGCCCTGGTGCTGTCGCTTCTGATCATTCCGGTGGCGACCGAACTGCCGGAAAAGGTGAACAGCATCCTCTGGATCCGGCGCCGGCGCGACACGCTCGCCTTCGGCAACATCACCGGCGCCATGGTGTTTCAGGGCAGCCTGTTGCCGGCCATCGGCATCATGCTCACGCCCTGGGAGCCGCGTCCGGAGGTTCTGGCCGGAATGATTCTCACCCTGCTTGCCAGCGGCTACCTGCTGGCCATGCTGCGGCGCGGAGGCCTGCGGCCGTATCACCTCATCGTCAACGGCCTCTGCTACGCGGCCTATCTGATCACGGTCGCCATCTAAGAAACCTCTGAAATATGAGTTTTCACCACAGAGCACACGGAGATCACAGAGATATGGCAGTTAATTTTCATGATCTTTTCTCTCTGTGTCCTCTGTGGTGAACAATCAATAATTCAGATCTTCCCTATCGCCAAACCGGCGGCGCGCGGCTGACTCATATCTCCGGCCGGGCTTGCGGCATCCTGTTAGAATAGGCGCGCCATGGCCGAAGCCGATACCACGCCCGCGTTATATGCCGTGATGGGAAGTCCCGTCGCGCACAGCAGGTCGCCAGCCATCCACAAGTTGTTCGCCAAGCAGCTCGGCCACCAGATCGAGTACAGCGCCATCGAGGTCGCCCCCGGAGAGTTCCCCCAGGCGGTGGAGCAATTCCGCGCCGGCGGCGGCAAGGGGTTGAACGTCACGGTGCCGTATAAGCAGGAGGCGTTCGCGCTCACGGACAACGTCAGCGAGCGCGCCCGGCTCGCCGGCGCCGTGAATACCCTGAAGTTCGAGGCCGACGGCGCGATCTTCGGCGACAACACCGACGGCGCCGGCCTGGTGCACGATCTCACCAGGAATCTCGGCGTGGCGCTCAAGGGCAGGAAGATACTTGTCCTGGGGGCGGGTGGCGCGGTGCGTGGCGTGCTCGCGCCGCTGCTGCGGCAGAACCCGGAGTTGCTCGTGGTCGCCAACCGCACGGTTTCGAAGGCGAAGACGCTGGCCAGGGAGCACGCGCCGTTAGGCAAGATCGAGGCCAGCGGCTACAACGAGCTTCGGGGCCGGCGCTTCGACATCGTCATCAACGGCACCTCGGCGAGCCTGAAGGGCGAGGTCCCGCCGCTGCCCGAAAACGTCTTCGCCAACCGCGCGCTCGCCTACGACATGGCCTACGGCGACAAGGCCACCGCGTTCATGGACTGGGCCGCGCTCCACGGCGCGGAGCGCATCGCCGACGGTCTCGGCATGCTGGTC
>MFSY01000101.1:0-4325 GCA_001785175.1 Candidatus Muproteobacteria bacterium RIFCSPHIGHO2_01_FULL_65_16
AAGACCGCGACTACCGCGCGGTACTCGTCCCAATCAAAACGGGAAGACCGCGACTACCGCGCGGTACTCGTCCCAATCAAAACGGGCACGGTCGGTGAACGGCTCGCGCACGAACTTGGTGAGGTTGACCGAGCCCAGCAGGCAGGCGCCGTAGGGCGGTAAGCCCTGCTCACCACAGTTGTGCGCGTGTAGACCGTTGGCGTCGAAGGCGTGGACGCCGGGAACCTGCACGTCGTAGACGTCCTCGACGCCATCCGGTACGACCGCCGTGACGCGTGCCGTGAAGCGCTCGCGGTTAAGCGCACGCCGGTAGCGCGCGAGAAGCCGCGTGAGGCGCGCCGCCTTGTCGGTGTCCGCGAATCCGACAAGCTCGGCGAACGCGAACAGGTTCTCGCCGCTTATGACGAGCTCGTGTTGTGGCCGGATAGCGTACGGTGCCCGGCCGCCCCTGCCGTCGGGCAGAAGGCTTAAGCCGCCCGTGCGCCGGTTGGTATAAAGGCGCGAGGCGATCCCAAGCCGCAGCAGCATCCGCTGCACGGCCTCAAGTCGGGCCAGATCCGACTGCGCGAGGCGCACGCTTACGCCCTTCTCCTGGCTGCCCTGCACCGAGCCGTCGGCGTCGAAGACCCCCCGCAGGAAGCCGCGGTAGAAGCGGCTCGATGTCTTCTCGACCGCGGGTGTGACGGCCTTGTCGCCGGGCGCGAGGCCGAGCCCGTCGGCCAGACGCTTGAGGGCGGCGAGCGACAACCGAAACTCGTTGCGGCCCGCGATCTTCGACCAGCCGCGGAAGTCGGCACGATGGGGCAGGGTACGCGCAGCGCGCTCGGCTTCTTGCATGACCGCGAGCACGCCGGGCGCCATGGCAGGTTCGGTCGCGTTCACTGCTGCGGCCGGCAGCCATACTGACAGTACCGCTTCGTCGGTCTTGAGCGTGCCGTCCCCGATGAGCAATCCCAGCAGGTAGCCCTCGTCGAAAGTGTGCGGACCTTCCCAGCGGGGATCGGCGCGGTGATCGTTGAGCAGCAGCCGATCTCCGGGGCGCAGCTTGACCGCCTCGCACCATTCGGTCTCGGTCAGGTGGCGCGAGAAGCGCGTCACGCGCCGCACGCGATGATCTGGCGTAAGCCGTAGCCGGTAGCCCTCCGTCGTTTCGATGCGGACGACCTCTTTGGTGGCGGTGTGGAAGAACCCTTCCGGACCTGTCGGATGATCCGCTCCGTCCAGACGCGCCAGGAACGCGCCGCCGATGAGGTCGCGCACCTGCCGCGGCCCGGTGGCGGTGTGTACCCAAGTGTCGGCGGTGACACAAGGGTTGGTCGCGCGGATGTTCTCGCACCACCAGTTGTTGTTCATCTCGTTGTACCGGTCAATCAGGATGAACCCCGGCTCGGCGTAGTCGTAGGTCGAGGCCATGATGAGGTCCCAGAGCCGGCGCGCGCGGATGTTCTTGTACACCTTGCACGCGACCAGGCCGTCCTCGTTGGTTACATAACCGTCCGTGACCGGCCACTGCCGCCAGATCACCTTCTCCTGGTCGGCGAGGGCGATCTTGTCCGCCTCGACCTCGCGCGCGGTCAGGGGGAACGCGAGCGGCCACATGCCGTCGCCCTTCACCGCCTGCATGAACTCGTTCGTAACAAGACAGGAGAGATTGAACTGCCGCAACCGCCCGCCCTCGCGCTTGGCGCGGATGAAATCCATGATGTCCGGGTGCGCGATGTCGAAGGTGCCCATCTGCGCCCCGCGCCGCCCGCCGGCGGACGACACGGTGAAACACATGGCGTTGAAGATATCCATAAAAGAGAGGGGGCCGGAGGTGTGAGCTCCGGCCCCGCTCACAAACGCCCCTTTGGGGCGGAGGGTAGAGAACTCGTAGCCCGTGCCGCAACCGGCCTTCAACGTCAGCCCGGCCTCGTGCACGGCGCGGAGGATGCCGTCCATGGAGTCCGGGACGACGCCGGAAACGGTGCAGTTGATGGTCGAGGTCGCGGGCTTGTGCTCCCAGGCGCCGGCGTTGGAAATGATGCGGCCGGCCGGGATGGCGCCGTTCAGCAGCGCCCAGAGGAACTTTTCGAACCACTCCGCGCGCTTTTGCGGCGTGGCCTCGACTTCCGCCAGCGCCCGGGCCACGCGCGCGCAGGTATCGGGGATGTCCTTGTCCACCGGGACGCCGGTCTTGGTCTTAAGGCGGTATTTCTTGTCCCAGATATCAAGGGACGCCGGCTGCAGGGGGATTTCAGTAACAACAGACGGTTGTGTTTGTAGTTGTGCGGCCTTCATTAACCGTTCTCCGGGGTGGGTTCCGGGCGCCGCTGTGCGGGCACCCGACTTTCTAATAATTTTTACAGCCGTTTCGCCCTGCTTTCAGGGCCGACCACAATATATTGTGGTCGGCGGCAAGATTAGCCCCATCAATTTGTGTCTGTCAAGATAGTTTTGCAAATGCGGCCGCATTGGCAAACGCCGTGCCAACCGGAGCCCGGCCTGCGGCGCCGGTCAGCCCGTGGCGCCGCCGGTGCGTCGTTGCAGTTCGGCAACGAGCGCGGAAGGCGCGGGCGGCCGTTCGCCGTCCACGGCCAGCGCCTGGGACAGCTCCGCCGCGGCCAGAGGTTCCGCGGTGGCGAGCTGGTGCTCCAGCACCGCAAGATTCGCCTCGGACACATCGCGCCCGAAGCGCGCGCGCGCGCCGACGCGTTCGCGCAGCACGGCCGTGGAGGCGCGGATGTCCAGGAGCACGAACGGCGCCCGCGCCTCGGTGGCCACGGCGCGCAACAGTTCGCGCTGTTCGCGTTTGATAAAGGTGGCGTCCACCACGGCGGAGTGGCCGGCGCGCAGCAGCGCGCGCGTCAGTTGCGCCAGCCGTTCATAGGTGCGGCGGCTCGCCTGCGGCGTGTACAGCCCCGCGTCGAGCGCGGAGCCGCCGGCGGCCGCGCGCTCCACGCCGAGCAGGCGCTTGCGCTCGACGTCGCTGCGCACGCGCACGGCGTCGAGCGCCTCGATGAGCGCCTGCGTGAGCGTGGACTTGCCGGTGCCCGACACGCCGTGGGTGATCAGCAGCAGCGCCGGCGCCGGGCGGGTGTAGCTCTCCGCCAGCGCGGCGTAGTTGCGGTAGTCGCGGCGCACGGCCTCGCGCTCCCCGGGCCCGAGGTCCGGCTGGGCCAGGCGGATGCAGGCGACCTTGGCGCGCACGAGCGCCCGGTAGACTTGATAGAAGCGGAACACGGAAAGCCCCTCGTAGTCGCCGGTGTGTTCGAGGTAGGCGTTGAGCAGGCGGCGCGCCAGTTCCGGGCGCCCGCGGTCGTCGAGGTCCATGACGGTGAAGGCGAGCTCGCTCATGACGTCAATCCAGCGCAGGTTCTCGTTGAACTCGATGCAGTCGAAGAGCACGACGTCCCCGTCGAGCAGCACCATGTTGGCGAGATGCGCGTCGCCGTGGCATTCGCGGATGAAGCCCGCGCGCTTGCGCGCGCGCAGGGGGTCCGCCAGCTCCGCGTAGCGGCGCGCGGTCCACGCCTCCAGTTGCGCGAGCCGCCCGAGGTCGTCGGCGTCGCGGACGCGCTTGCGGATCTGCTCGAAGTTCTCGCGCATCGGCGCGTACACCGCCTCCGGCGCGCCGAAGGGGCTTTCGGGACCGGCCACCGCGACGCGGGCGTGAAACTCGGCCAGCTCCCGCGCCAGCAGGTCAATGTGTCCGGGCTCGAGCCCGCCGCGCGCGAGCACCTGGTCGAGCCGCGCCTCCCGCGGAAAGCGCCGCATCTTGACCGCGTACTCGATCGGCGCGCCGGTCCCGTCGAGCACCGGCATGTGCGGGGCGCCGGCGATCGGAACCACGGCCAGGTAAAGCCCGGGCGCGAGGCGGCGGTTCAGGCGCAGCTCCTCCGCGCAGTAGTAGCGGCGCCTTTCGAGCGTGCTGAAATCGAGAAAGCCGAGATCGAGCGGCTTCTTGATCTTGTAGGCGTAGGCGCCGGCGAGCAGGACCCAGGAGATGTGGGTCTCCTCGAGCTCGACGCGCTCGACCGGATGGTCGTAGCGGGCGGGATCGAGCAGCGCCTCGATGAGCGGGGGATGGATCGCGGTCACGACGCTCGCCTCTCTTTAAGAATATTCACCGCAGAGAAAGCGAATAGACAGGATTAACAGGATTTCTCAGGATTCACAGGATTTAAAACCCAAGACCGACGACTGATGACTGACGACCGTTCCTCTCCTGTTTAACCCTGTCCATTCGATTCCTTATCTGCGTTTATCTGTGGTTTCGCCTTTGTTTACTTAATAAGTTTTTCTCTGCGTCTTTGCGTCTCCGCGTTGAGTATTTACAAACTATA
>MFSY01000101.1:4355-9451 GCA_001785175.1 Candidatus Muproteobacteria bacterium RIFCSPHIGHO2_01_FULL_65_16
TATTTACAAACTATACCCGAAACTCTCCTTGAAGCGCGCATCGAACTCCGCGCGCGTGAAGCGGTGGTTCTGGGTGCCGTGTTGCTCGATCTTGATCGCGCCCATGAGCGAGGCGATGCGTCCCGTGGTCTCCCAGTCGAGCCCGCGCAGCAGGCCGTAGAGCAGCCCGGCGCGGTAGGCGTCGCCGCAGCCGGTGGGATCGTTGACCTGCGTCGCCGTTGCGGCCGGGATCTCGAGCACGCGGCCGTCGGTGTAGACGCACGAGCCGCGCGCGCCGAGCGTGACGATCAGGCCCTTGACGTAGCCCGCCAACTCTCGAAGCGATTTTTCCGTGCGTTCCTGCGCGAGCTCGGCCTCGTAGTCGTTGAGCGTCACCCACGTCGCCTGCTCGAAGAAGCCGAGCAGGTCGTTACCGTCAAAGAGCGGCATGCCCTGGCCGGGGTCGAAGATGAAGGGGATGCCGGCCTCGGCGAACTGGCGGGCGTGCTGGATCATGCCCTCGCGCCCGTCGGGCGCGACGATCCCGAGCTTCACCCCGTCGGCCGCGGTCACGCGCATCTCGTGCGAGCGGTTCATCGCCCCCGGGTGGAAGGCGGTGATCTGGTTGTCGTCCAGGTCGGTGGTGATGAAGGCCTGGGCGGTGTAGGTATCCGCGCACACCTTAATAAAGCGCCGGGCGATGCCGCAGTGGTCCATCCACTCGGCGTAGGGCCCGAAATCGCGCCCGACCGTGCCCAGGGGCAGCGGCTCGGCCCCGAGGAGCTTCAGGTTATAGGCGATGTTGCCGGCGCAGCCGCCGAACTCGCGCCGCATCTCCGGCACCTGAAACGAGACGTTCAGAATATGCACCTTGTCCGGCAGGATGTGGTTCTGGAACCGGTCGTTGAAGACCATGATGGTGTCGTAGGCGAAAGAGCCGCAAATCAGGGCGGACATGGGGAATCCTTATGGTTGTCGGGTTCGGCCGGGGCAATGTTACAGAAAAACGCCGCGGTGGCGAAGGTGGCTACACTTCGGCCCTGGAACCGTAGTCCTGTCCACTCGCTTTTCTCCGTGCCCTCCGTGGTGAACCGCTTTTCCGGGTTCAACCGCGCGCCGAATTTGGTTATGCTGTGCCCGTCCAGCGGAGGAGCCCATGTATCTCAAGCACAAAAAGTCCGGCGATCTCGTCGAGGTGCTCGACCTCGACGCGCTGTTCGATCCCTTCAAGTCCGACATCCGCGGGCGCTTCCATGCCGGCGAGGAGTTGCCGGAGCCGGCGGGCTTCAGGAAGGCGGAGCTGATATTTCCCTCGGGCGAGAAGCTCCCGCGTTGCTGGGTGGACGCGCACTACCACGACACCGGGCGCTAAGCCGGCGCCCGCGCCGCCGGCGCGGCGGCGGGCCGATGAGAACCAATCTCGATCCGCGGCTCGTCGCCGACTCCATCGGCGCGCAATCACGCATGGAGTGAATGTTTTTAGGGAACCTCTGAACAAGTCACCCCGGCGAAAGCCGGGGCCCAAGAAGTTTATGAATTATCTGGATTCCGGCTTTCGCCGGAATGACAAATCGGTACATGATCAGAGCTTCCTTAGCCACGCGAGCGGCCGGCGGCGCATTTCATATAATCGCTCTATCCGTACATACGAAATTTCAATCATATATGCATTTCGGGCAGTGGCAGGTCGTTCGTTCGCCGGGTATTGTTGCCATGAGGATTTCGAATCTGTTTTGAACCCATCTAGCAGGTTGCTGAAAAGCCCGTTTTTCAGCAACCTGCGGCGCGGTCGAGGGACCGACCGCCATTTTTCGAGCACGCAAGTGCTTGAAAAATGGAGCGAGCCGCGGGCGTGTACCGCGGCGAAGCGAGCTGAAAAAGTCCGGGATGGACTTTTTCAGCATCCTGCTAGAGGCGGCCTAATGACGGATGTCGTTGCAACCAACGAAACCATCCTGGTAGTCGGCGGCGGAATCAGCGGCATGACCGCGGCGCTCGAGGCCGCCGAGTGCGGCAAGGACGTGGTGCTGGTGGAGAAGAACCCGGCGCTCGGCGGGCGCGTGAGCCAGCTGTACAAATATTTTCCCAAGTTGTGCCATCCGACCTGCGGCCTGGAGATCAACCTGCGCCGCCTGAAGGCGAACCAGCGCGTGCGCTTGCTCACGCTGGCCGAGGTCACGGCGATCTCGGGCAAGCCCGGCGACTACACCGCGACCGTGCGCATCAAGCCGCGCTACGTGAATGAGAACTGCACCGCCTGCGGCGAGTGCGCCAAGGCCGTCGAAACGGAGATCGCCGACGCCTACAACTACAACCTCAAGCAGACCAGGGCGGCCTATCTTCCTTTCCCCATGGCCTTCCCGCAGCGCTACGTGCTCGACCCCGCGATTATCGGCACGCCGGACGCGGAGCGGGCGCAGGCGGCGTGCAAGTACAACGCCGTCGCTCTCGACATGAAGGAAGAGGTGCTGAACATAAAGGCCGGCGCGATCGTCTGGGCCACCGGCTGGCGGCCGTACGACGCCGCCAAGATCCAGCCCTACGGCTACGACCGCTATAAGAACGTGGTCACGAGCGTCGAGTTCGAGCGCATGCTCGACCCCTACGGCCCGACCGGCGGGAAACTCGTCCGGCCGTCGGACGGCAAGGAGGCGAGGAATGTCGCCTTCATCCAGTGCGCGGGCTCGCGCGACCGCAACCATTTGACGCACTGCTCTCGTATCTGCTGCATGGCCTCGCTCAAGCAGTCAACCTATGTGCGCGAGAAGTTCGGCGACGACGGCCAGGTCTCCATCTACTATATAGATATCCGCGCCATAGACCGCTTCGAGGATTTTTATAAAAAGATCCAGGCCGATCCCAAGGTGAAGTTCATCAAGTCCAAGGTGGCGAACATCACCGAGGACAAGGCCACGGGCGACCCGATCCTGCACGGCGTGGACACCGAAGGCTATCACCGCTACGACACTCGCCACGATCTCGCGGTGCTCGCGATCGGCATGGAGCCGTCCGTCAACGCCCAGAGCATCGGCCTTAACGCCGACGCCGGCGGCTTCATCGAAATCCACGCGAACGAACCCGGCATCTTCGGCGCCGGCGGCGCGTCCAACGCGCTCGACGTCAACCGCGCGGTGCAGAGCGCCACCGCCGCGGCGCTGCGCGCGATCCAGGTCGTCAACCGCGTTTCCCGGGCGGAGGCTTGAGTTATGAATTTTCACCGCAGAGGACGCAGAGAAAAGGCATTCTTAGGTGAACAAAGGCGAAACCGCAGATAAACGCAGATGAGCGCAGATAAGAAATCAGAAGGCAGAGAAGTGGTGTTCGATCTGCGTTTATCCGCATTCATCTGCGGTTCCAGTGACAATAACTCCGCGCCTCCGCGTCTCTGCGGTGAGTTCGATGTTCCGTCCAGAGAACGGAATTCTTTAGAGGTACCACCATGTCAGAGTTGAAGATCGGCGCCTACATCTGCCGGGGCTGCGGCCTCGGCGAGCGCCTCGACACGGCGCAGCTCGCCACGATCGCGCAGCGCGAGGGCAAGGCCCAGGTCGTGCGCGAGCACGAGTTCCTGTGCAATGCATCGGGTGTGGCCATGATCCGGCAGGACATCGAGCAGGAGGGCGTGAACCATGTCGTCATCGCCGCCTGTTCGCGCCGCGCCAAGACCGACGCCTTCAGCTTCGACAACGTCGCACTCTCGCGCGCCAACCTGCGCGAGGGCGTGATCTGGATTGCGTCGGCGGCGGAGGACAAGAAGGAGATGGTGCAGGAGATGGCCGCGGACTACGTGCGCATGGCCTGCGCCGAGTCGGCCAAGATGCAGGTTCCGAGCGCCAACCCGGACCGCGGCGCCAACAAGCGCATCCTGGTCGTGGGCGGCGGTGTTTCCGGCATGACCGCGGCGCTCGAGGCCTCGAAGACCGGTTACGAGGTGCTGCTGGTCGAGAAGAGCGGGACGCTCGGCGGCTGGGCGGCGAAACTTTGGAAGCGCGTACCCTACCGGGAGCCCTACGCCGATCCGGCGGACACGACAGCGCCCGAGCTTGTTAAGAAGATCGAAGCCGACAAGCGGATTAAGGTTTACCTCAACTCGACCATCGCGCGCACGAGCGGCGCGCCCGGGCAGTTCAGCGTGGACATCGCCAGGGAATCCGGCGGCGCCGCGACCGAGAACGTGGGCGCGATCGTCATGGCCTCGGGCTTCAGCGCCTACGACATGAACAGGCTGCCGCACCTCGGCGCCGGCAAGAGCAAGGACGTCGTGGACCAGGCGGGGCTCGAGGCGCTGGCGCGCGCCGCGAGCGGCGGCCCCGTCAAGCGGCCGTCGGACGGAAGAGAAGTAAAAAGTGTCGTGTTCGTGCAGTGCGCGGGCCAGCGCAGCGACAAGGAAGGCGAGCTGCCGTATTGCTCCGGGCACTGCTGCAACACCTCGATCAAGCAGGCGATGTACTTCAAGGATCGCAATCCCGACGTTGACACGGTGGTCCTGTACACCGATCTGCGCACGCCGGGCAACGGCGAGGACTTCTATCGCAGCGCCCAGAAAAAGGGCGTGATCTTCAGCAAGGGCGTGGTGCACGAAGTGAATCCGGCCGACGGCGCGCTCGAAGTGAAATTCAAGGACAAGATTCTCGACGAGGACGCCGTGGCCAAGGCTGACCTCGTGGTGCTCGCCACCGGCATGGTGGCGAACTCGGGCGTGGATATCGAGCAGGTTCCGCAGGACGAGCCGGGCCAGTGGCAGGCTGATCCCGCCTCGGTGCTCAACATGGCTTACCGCCAGGGCAAGGACCTGCCGCAGCTCAAATTCGGCTTCAACGACTCGCACTTCATCTGCTTCCCGTACGAGACGCGCCGCACCGGCATCTACACCGCCGGCCCGGTGCGCCGACCGATGGACCTGGTGCAGGCGATCGAGGACGCCACCGGCGCCACGTTGAAGGCGATCCAGGCGGTGGAGAACGCCGCCCTCGGACGCGCGGCGCATCCGCGCTCGGGCGACCTCTCGTATCCGAGCTTCCGGCGCGAGGGCTGCACCCAGTGCAAGCGCTGCACCGTGGAGTGCCCGTTCGGCGCCATTGACGAGGACGAACAGCGCTACCCGGTGTTCAACGAGT
>MFSY01000102.1 GCA_001785175.1 Candidatus Muproteobacteria bacterium RIFCSPHIGHO2_01_FULL_65_16
ACCGTCGCCTGTATCCGGCTCACCCCCCGCATCCGCGGTTCCGAGTCCCGGCGCTGATCTTACGAGGCATCCTGCCTCGAAGATCAGGCGCGGACATCCCTGTCCGCGACCCCTGCGGGGCGCTCTCCCAAAGCCTTGCGGTGCGCGGGCGCGCCATACGGGGGCCCGAAAAAACCTCACCGGCCTGCGCCCTGCCGGGTCCGAGATTCAACTGACCCAAATATGTTGTCTATGAGGTGAGCGATATCCGCACCACGTCGGCGAGCGATCGGGCGTCCAGTTTTTCCATGATCTTCGCGCGATGCACCTCGACGGTTCTGGCGCTGATGCCGAGATCGGACGCGATGGCCTTGTTGGATTTTCCGGCGACCAGCAGCTCCAGCACCTCGCGCTCGCGCGGTGTCAGGCGCGCCAGGCGCGCGGCCGCTTCCGCGCCGTGCGCCTGTAAGCGCCGGGCGTCCGCGGCCCGGGCCAGGGTCTTGCGGATGCACTCGAGCAGGGCCTCGTTGTCGAAAGGTTTCTCGATGAAATCGGCCGCGCCCACCTTCATCGCGCGCACGGCCATCGCCACGTGGCCGTGGCCGGTGATGATGATCACCGGCAGCGTTATCTTTCGCGCCGCCAGCAGCTCTTGCAGCTCCAGGCCGCTCATCCCCGGCATGCGCACGTCCACCAGCAGGACCCCGGGGGCGGGCTCGATGTACGCGTCCAGGAACTGCTGCGCCGAGGCGAAGGTTTTCGCCTGCAGCCCGGCCGACCGCAGCAGCAGGCGCAGCGAGTCGCGGATCGCGTCGTCGTCATCCACCACATACACGACCGGTTCAGCTTGCATCGTCGCGCGCCGCCTCGCTGCTTGTGGGAATGCTGAATTGGAACACGGCGCCGCGCGGCTGGTTGGCCGTCACCCACAGCCGGCCGCCGTGCGCCTTGGCGATGGACTGGCTGATGGAAAGTCCCATCCCCATGCCCTGCGGCTTGGTCGAGAAGAACGGCGCGAACACGCGCTCGGCCAGCTCCGGCGTCAGGCCCGGCCCCGTGTCCCGGACGGCGACTATGACCGCGCCGTTCCCGTTCGTCGAGGTTTGAATGGTGACCGTTCGTTCGTCCTTCTCGGCCCCCTCCAGCGCCTCGATGGCGTTGCGCACGAGGTTCAGAATCACCTGTTCGATCAGGATGCGGTCCACGGCCGCCGCCGGCAGCACGTCCGCCAGCAGCAGGCGGATCCCGACGCCGCGCCAGCGCGCCTCGGTCTCGGCCAGCGGCACGACCCCGCGCACGAGTTCGTTGATGTCGGTCGCGATGCGGCGCATGTCGTCCTTGCGCACGTGGCCGCGCAGACGCTTGATGATCTCGCCCGCGCGCCGCGCCTGGGCCGCGGCGCTCTCGAGCGCCTCGACCAGATCCTCCTGCCGCCCGGTCCCCGAGCGCACCATGCGCGCGCAGGCGTCGCTGTAGGTGGCGATCGCGGTCAGCGGCTGATTCAGCTCGTGCGCGAGCTCGGTCGCCATCTCGCCCATCGTGCTCAGGCGCGAGACGTGGGCGATCTCCAGCATGCGCTGCCGCTCCCGGTCCTCGGCCCGGCGGCGCTCGGTGATGTCAATGCCGGTGCCGATCACGTACTCGACCGCTCCGGCCTCGTCGAGCAGGGCGGTGTTGGACCACGCGATCAGGCGCTTGTCGCCGTTCCGGGTCAGCCAGTGATTTTCGAAGCGGTTCGGAAACTCGCCGGCCCGCAGCGCCTCGAACGTCGCCCTGACCGCTCCCACCTCGTCGGGGGGCAGAAAAATGTCCCAGAATGGTTTGTCCTGCACCTCCGCGGCGGCGTAGCCGGTGGTGGCCTCGCAGGCGCGGTTGAAGCCGACGATCCGGCCCTGGCGGTCGAGCACGACGATCAGCGCGTCCACGGTGTCGAGGACGGCGGCGATGAAGCCGTGTTCCTTGCGCAGCACCGCCTCGGCCTGATGGCGCTGCTCGATCTCCCGCCGCAGGCGCTCGTTGCTCACGGTCAGGTCGCGGGTGCGCTCCCCGACTTTCCGCTCCAGGTCGGCGCGCGCCCGGCGCAGCTCGGTCTCCGCCTGCTTGCGCTGCATGGCGTAGCGCACGGCGCGCATGATCATCTCGCCGTTGCTCTGGCCCTTGACCAAGTAGTCCTGGGCCCCGCCCTGCACGGCGCTGAGCGCCAGCTCCGCGTCATGCAGGCCGCTCAGCACGACGATCGGCGTGTCGGGGGCGGCATGGATCACCTGGCTCACGGTATCAATACCGCTGGAATCGGGGAGGGACAGATCGAGCAGGACGGCGTCGTAGGACTTCTGCTCCAGCAGCCGGAGCGCGGCCGCCAGGCGCTCGACGTGCGTGGTGCGGGCCTTGCCGGTGACGGCCTCCGCCAGGGCGAGCTGCACCAGGCGGGCGTCGGCGGGGTTGTCCTCGACCAGCAGGATGTCTACGTCGGCTGGGATCATGGATCGAATCGGCCTGACAGTTCTTCCCTTATATAAGTTGAGTGTATAGGCAGGATTACATGCACTGCAACAAGCCGCAAGCGAGCACCGGCGCCTGGTTGGAAATAAGTGAATTCACGTAGGTGCTCGGTGTAATTCCGGATTTGCCGGAATTATGCAACCGGTAAATTCTAGATCACGGCGCGCGCCAAGCGGCGCGCGCCGCAGAAAGAAACACCGGCTCAATACACGACGATCACACACCAGGTCATGGGGGACGGATTCATGGGCATGGAGCATCGTTGGGGCGTACGCAGACCGATAGATCTTGACGTCATGGTTGATTGCCACAGTCGCGGGGCGCTGCGCGGTCGCATCCGCAATATCAGCAGCGGCGGGTTGTTCGTCGCGACCGGCGCCGCCAGCCCGCCGGTCCATGCCGGCGTGGACCTCGCGTTCACGCTGCGTACCAACGGCCTGACCCGGATCTCCCGAATCGAGGCGGTGGTGACGCGCGTCGCGGAGGGCGGCTTCGGGCTCATGTTCAGCCAGTTCAACCCGAACGGGCTCGCCGCCGTTCTGACCGCTCCGGCCGCCGAACCTGCATATCACGCCAACGCCGCCTGAGGCGAGAAGAACATTCAGCGCAAGAACGCGCCGGAGAATACGCCGCAGTGGCGCAAACGACGCAGACATAAGGAGGATCCATGAAAGAAAAAACAGCAGCCATTACAAATCTCACGCCGCCCGGGACGTCATGCAGCGGTTGTCCGGCGTTCAAGGCGTGCGTGGCGGCGAGACTTTGTGGCCACGACACGGCGCTGCTCGGCCGTGTCGTCACGCGCCGGCGCCTCCGGAGGAAGGGCGAAATGCTCTATTGCGTCGGCGATCCGCTGCGGACGCTCCACGTCGTTCAGGCCGGCAGCATCAGGACGGGCATGTCAACGTGCGAGGGCGACGTGCAGGTGCTCGGGTTCCACGTGCCGGGGGACATTCTGGGAATAGACGCCATCGGCGAGAACAGCCATCCGAGCGACGCCACCGCCATCGAAGCGAGCGTCGTTTGCGAGCTCCCATATCCGCTGCTGGAAAAACAGATGCGCGCCACGCCGCCGCTGCAGCGCGAATTCCTGCGGCTGCTGAGCGGGGAGATCGCCCGCGAGAAGGAGCTTATGTGCGTGCTCGGACAGCGCAACGCCGACTCGCGGCTCGCCACCTGCCTGCTGAACCTGAGCGAGCGCTACGGCCGGGCCGACACGCGCGCCGGCCGGCTCACGCTGGCGATGTCGCGCCAGGACCTGGGCAATCACCTCGGCCTCGCCATGGAGACGATCAGCCGCCTGTTCACGCGGTTTCAGGAGGAGGGATTGCTGTCCGTGGCGGGGCGGAGAGTCCAGCTGCTCGATTACCCGCGCCTGCGCGCGCTGTAGCAACACGCGCGCCGCCTCGGGGGCGGGCGGCGGCGCTTGCACCGGATAGCCGTTGTCCTAAACCTGCTATGCTGAAAATGGCAGGGGCAGCCCGCGCCCCATCAGGCCGGAGGACAGCGGCGCATGGCCCAGGAAGAAAACACCACCCCCGGGGAACAGTATCAACTGCTCGTTGTTGACGACACCGACGGCATCCGCGACGTCCTGGAGATACAACTGACGCGCGCCGGATACGCCGTCACCCTGGCGGAGAACGCGCGCCAGGCGCTCGACCGGATCGGCGTGGACGACTACGATCTGATCCTGCTCGATATAAAGCTCCCGGACATGAACGGCATTGACCTGCTCGCGCGGCTGCGTGAGTCGCGCTCGATCCTCGAAACCCCGATCATCGTGATTTCCGGGCTCGGCCAGACGGCCGACGTCGTCGCCGCCCTGCGCAACGGCGCCAACGACTATGTGACCAAGCCGTTCGATCTGGCGGTCGTGCTGGCGCGCATCAAGACGCAGCTCTCCCTCAAGCGCCTGAAGCAGATCAACGATCGGTTCCTCAAGGTCGCGAGCCACGATCTCAAAAAGCCGTTGCTGCTCATACTGGATGCGGCGCGCCAGTTGCGCGGCGAGTTTTCCCCGGGCCGGCCCATGGCCGAGGACGGCAAAGGGACGCTCGACCTGATCATCGAGTCCGGCGAGTACATGCGGCGCATCATCGAGGAGCTGCTGGAACTGCGCGCCATAAGGGACGGCGGCGTGCGCCTGGCGAAGGCGCCGGCCGACCTGAACGCGATCGCGCGGCAAGCAGTGGAGCGCAACGCCGCGTACGCCAAATCAAAGGGGATCGAGATACAGGCCCGGCTCGAGCCGGGCCTGCCGCAGATCAGAGCCGATGATTTCCAGCTCATGCAGGTGCTGGACAATCTGCTGGGCAACGCCATCAAGTTCAGCCCGGCCGGGAGCCGCGCCACGGTGCGCACGCACAGCACTGACGGCTATGTGGTGTGCGAGGTCAGCGACACCGGCCCCGGGATCACCGATGCGGACATGAAAAAATTGTTCGTCGAATACGCCAAGCTGAGCAACGCCCCGACGGGGAATGAAATGAGCACCGGACTCGGCCTCTCCATCTGCAAGGAGCTGGTTCTGCTCCACGGCGGTGACATCGGCGCGCGCAACAATCCGGGCGGCGGTGTGACCTTCCAGTTCCGGCTGCCGTTGGAGTGACGCGCTGCTCGGGTCGAGCCGCCCTTCAGGCGGCGCTTATTTGAATGCGGGATGCTCC
>MFSY01000103.1:0-3046 GCA_001785175.1 Candidatus Muproteobacteria bacterium RIFCSPHIGHO2_01_FULL_65_16
CATCCGGGGTGTCCTTCTTTTTGGTAGCTTTTTCTTGGACAAGCAAGAAAAAGCTACCTGCCGTGGGTCAGCCACCCACAAGTAATACGCCGCCTGAAGGGCGGCTCGACCTGGGTGCGGGGCGGGAGCATCCCGCATTCAAATTCACGCGGCCACAGGCCGCTCGACTTTTAAATAAAGGAGGGAACATGAAATCCATCAAGCAGGTACAACTTCTGTCGGTCCTTGTTCTGGGCCTCGGTGTCACCCCGGCGTTCGCGGCCGAGGACGCGGCGAAGATCATTTCGCCCACGGCGGGCGCGAAGGTTCCCGCCGGCGTGAAAAGCAAGATATCCTACGATGTGACCATCGGCGCGCGCGGCGATCACGCCCATCTTTACGTGGACGGGAAGGAGGCCGCGATCCTGCGCAAACCAAAGGACGAGCGCAATCTCAAAAAACTCGCGGCCGGCGAACACGAAATCTGCGTGAAGGTCGTGGATAGCGGCCACACGCCGATAGGGGCGCAGGACTGCGTCAAGGTGACCGCGGAATAGATGGACTGGCAGAGCCTGGCCTATGCCGTAGTCCAGGTGGCGCACAATTTCGGCGCCGCGGCGGTTGTGGGCGGGGCCGTCTTCGCGCTGTGGCTCGCGCGCGAGCGCGAGGGCCGGCGCAAACTCGCGTGGCTGGTGCTGGCCGGCTGGGTGGTCCAGGGCGCGAGCGGCGCCTCGTTCGGCGCGGTGAGTTTCCTCTATTACGGCAAGTTTCCCGACATCGCCGGCGTCGCCGTCGCCGCGCTCGTGGTCAAGATCGTCTGCGCCGCCGGCGGGTTTGTGCTCGCGGCGCTCTATCTGCGCGCCGGCGGGCGCTGGACGGAAGCGCGGCAGGAGCAGGCCTGGCGCGGCGAGGCCGCCCTCGGGGCCACGGCCCTGACCGCCGCCGCCTTCCTGCGCTGGTTCGCTTAGTTAGGGAAGGTCTGATTTATGATTATTCAACGCAGAGGCGCGGAGACGCGGAGAAAAAAGAAACAGCGTCGAAACACAGATAAACACAGCCCAGGTAGGTTGGGTTGAGCGAAGCGAAACCCAACAAATCGTTGGGTTACGGCGCTTCGCGCCTAACCCAACCTACATTGAAACCATAAACGGTCTTTCTTGGCGACCTTGGCGTCTTGGCGGTTCAAGATCATATTCTTTCTGTTAGAGCCTCTTAGGCGTTCAGCCAGGGCTGCGGGCGGGCGATGCAGTAGCCCTGCGCGAAATCCACGCCCGTCATCTTGAGCTCCTCCAGCACCTTCTCGGACTCGACCCACTCGGCGATGGTCTGGATGTCCATGGTGTGGCCGACATGGTTGATGGCGCTCACCATGGCGCGGTCGGTGGGGTTGTTGGCGATGTTCTGGACGAAGGCGCCGGAGATCTTCAGATAATCCACCGGCAGGTTCCTGAGATAGGCGAAGGAGGACATGCCGCAGCCGAAATCGTCGAGCGCGAAGCGGCAGCCGGTCTTCTTGAGCGCCTGCATGAACGTCACCGCGGTGTCGAGGTTCGCCACCGCCGCGGTTTCCGTGATCTCGAGGCACACCGATTCCGGCGGCACGCGGTTCGCGTGCAGTTGCTCGTGGATGAAGTTCAGCATCTGCTCGTCGGCGAGCGAGGCGCCGGACAGGTTAATGAAAAGGATGTCATCGCCCGGCGCGCCGCCGCGCTGCGACGCGAACGCCGCCAGCGCCTTGCGAATCACCCAGCGGTCTATGGCGGGCATGAGGTTGTAGCGCTCGGCGGCGGGAATAAACTCCATCGGGGGCACGATGTTCCCGGCCTCGTCCACCATCCGCAGCAGCACCTCTTGATAGCGCCGGTGGTCCGCGCCGTTCAGCAGGGGTTTTATGGGCTGGGAGTAGAGGGTGAAACGGTCCTCGTGGAGCGCCTTTTGTATGCGCCCGACCCAGTGCATTTCGCCCTGGCGCTGCAAGAGCTCGGTGTCCCCCGGCTCGTAGATCTGGACCCGGTTGCGCCCTTTCTCCTTCGCCGCGTAGCAGGCGGAGTCGGCCTGGCTCATGAGCTCCACCGGGCTCGCGGACTCCGGCGTGATGCGCACCATGCCGATGCTGACGCCGATCTCGAATGTCTTTCCCTCCCAGACGAAGCGGAAATCGTTGACCACGCGGATGAGGCCGTCGGTGAGACGCCGCGCGGCGTCCAGCGGGCAGGACTCGAGCAGCACGCCGAACTCGTCGCCCCCGAGGCGCGCGATGGTGTCGCTGTCGCGGATGCGGTCCTTGAGCTGGAACGCGAGCTGGCGCAGGAGCTTGTCGCCGGCGATGTGGCCGCAGGTGTCGTTCACCACCTTGAACTGGTCGAGGTCGAGGTAACACAGGACGTGCTGGGCGTTGCCGAGCTTGGCGTTTTCCACCAGCCGGGTGAGGCGGCGCTCGAAATCGCGCCGGTTGATGAGGCCGGTGAGCGCGTCGTGGGTGGCGTGATAGGAGAGCAGGTGCGTGGAATTGCGCATGAGGGTGACGTCGTAGAACACCATCACCGCGCCGACGATGCGGTCCTCGCGGTCGCGCACCGGAGCGGCCGAGTCCTCGATCACGCGCTCGGTGCCGTCGCGCGCGATGAGCACGGTGTTGTTCTCGAGCCCGACGATGCGGTCCTCCTTGAGGCACTTCTCCGCCGGGTTCACCTGCGGCTGGCGGGTGACGCCGTTGATGATGTGAAAGACCTCGCTCAACGGCCTGCCCTTGGCCTCCTTCGTGCTCCAGCCGGTGAGCGTCTCGGCGATCGGGTTCAGGTATTCCACCCGCGCCCCGGCGTCGGTCGTTATCACGGCGTCGCCGATGGAGTGCAGCGTCACCTCCGCCAGCTCCTTGTCGTAGAACATGGCGTCGGCCGTCTTTTTCACCCGGACGAAGCTCACGACGGCGAGCGCGAAGGCGAACGCCGCGATCGTGCCTTGGAGCACGAGCGCGCGGCGGGCCTGGCCGACCATCTCTTGCGCCTTCTCGGCGATCACCTCGGAGGCCGCGGCGATCACGGCGAGAATGGAGTTGATGGCCGCG
>MFSY01000103.1:3057-8606 GCA_001785175.1 Candidatus Muproteobacteria bacterium RIFCSPHIGHO2_01_FULL_65_16
CCGAAATAGTCCTGCTCCATGGCGTCAACGGCGCGCAGGATGCGATCGTCCATCCGCGCGTCAGCGCGCAGGTTGCGGACCAGGCCGTTGACGTGCTCGACCACGCCGCGGACGGCCTTGAGCCGGTCGAGTTGGTCGGCCGGCAGCGGCCGCCCGGAGCTTATGTAGTACGCCAGGCGCGCGCGCTCCATGCCGGCGTGCTCGCTGATCATCCAGGCACGGTTCTTGATCGTGAGATTACTGCGCGCGACCTCGTGCTGGATTTCGCTCGCGGTGAAGGCCGCCTCGCGCAGCCGCGCGGTGTCCTGGATGAACTGGCTCGTGGTCGCCAGCCATTCGTCCGCGCCGATCCCGTCGTTGCCTCCCCTGACGGTCCGGTCCACGCGCCGACGCGCGGTCGCGATCGCCGCGTAAGACTGTTTCATGGCGGCGAGGATGGTGCTCAAACCGGCGGCGGGTATGGCGGACACCTCCTCGGTCGCCTTGAGCGCCGTGGTCCAGGACGCGTCGCTTTGATTGCGCAGCTCCTTGATCTTGTCGGCCATGGCGGAGCCGGCGGGGGCGCGCGCGCCGAGCAGCGCCGAGGTATAACCGCGCTCGAGCGCCACGACGGCGGCGGTCTGGATCAGCCGGTCGGCCATCGTGTTGATGAGCGCGAGGCGCCTGGCGCTTACCAGGTCCTGGTATGAATCCCACGCCTTGTCCCCCGCCAGGACGATGACGCCCAGGGCCAGCAGACCGACCGCGGCGTTGATGACACGCCTTGAGTCAAAACGCACCGGTTATCCCCCCACGTCGCGCGGATATCTATTTAATAAAGCACGCATTCCAGGGGCGGTCAAAGCAAATGTCGTGCCGTCATGCTCACCCCGTGGATCCTAACTGGTAAATAGACCATATTTTTGATGTGTTTTATGTCCACGGCAGCGAATCTGCCCACGGTAACCCCCCCACGGATCACGCCGGCGCCGAGACAATCAGGGGCGCGGCGCGATGCCGCTGATCACGAAGCGGCCGTCCTTGCCGCGGGTCAGCTCGAACGTCACCTTGTCTCCGGGTTTGACGCCATTCAGCAGCCCACGGTGCGCGACGTCGAAGAACATGGCCATGCCGGGCCAGTCGAGGCTCTGGATCGGGCCGTGCTCGATCTTGATCTTGCCCGCCTGCGTATCAATCGCCTGGACGATCCCCTCGGCCCGATGGGTATGGGTGGAGGCCGCCGCCAAAGGCGCCTGCCCCGCGACCAGCATCGCCCCGAGTACTGCAATAATTAAGCGCTTCGCTGCCTTCATCGCTGTTTCACCTTTTCGGTTAGAAAACATTATTGGAACCACAGATGCACACAGATAAACACGGATCGAATTAACACCGTTTCCCGCACTCGATCCTTATATCTGTGTTCATCTGTGTTTATCTGTGGTTTCGCCGTTGCCTTTTCTCCGCGTCTCTGCGCCTCTGCGGTGAAAATCACTGTTCCAGCGTGCGCAGCTTCCACAGCAGGTACGCCGCCGGAATCACCGCCAGCGTGAGGACCGCGACCGTCACCATCCCGCCGACCATGGGTGCGGCGATGCGCTGCATCGCCTCGGAGCCCGCGCCGCTCGACCAGAGGATCGGCAGCAGGCCGGCGATGATCGCGGCGTTCGTCATCATGATGGGGCGGATGCGCATGAGCGCCCCCTCGATCACGGCTTCGCGGATATCCGCGCCTGAGAGCCGGCCGCGGCGCAACTCGATGCGGCGCTTCAAGGCCTGATCGAGATAGGTGAGCATGACCACGCCGATCTCGGCCGCCACGCCGCCGAGCGCGATGAACCCCACCGCCACCGCGATCGAGAGGTTGTAGCCGAGCGCCCAGAGCAGCCAGAGGCCGCCCGCGAGCGCGAGCGGGAGTGTGGTGACGATGATCGCGACCTCCATGGCGTTGCGGAAGTTGAGATAGAGCAGAAACAGAATGATCGCGAGCGTGAACGGGATCACGAGCTTCAGGCGCGCGAGCGCGCGCTGCAGGTACTCGTACTGGCCGGACCAGATGAGCCCGTATCCGGGCGGGAGCTTTACCTGCGCGTTCACGAGCCGCTGCGCCTCGGCGACGTAGGAGCCGATGTCGCGGTCGCGGAAGTCCACGAAGATCCAGCCCGAGAGGCGCGCGTTCTCCGAGCGGATCATGTCGGGGCCATCGGCGATCTTGAGCTCGACGACGTCGCCGAGCGCCACCGGCACGCCGCTCGTCGTGAGGATGGGCAGGCGCTTGAGCCGTTCGAGCGAGTCGCGCAGGTCAGCGGGGTAGCGGACGTTCACCGGATAGCGCTCGCGGCCCTCGACGGTCTCGGCGACGTTCATGCCGCCGACGGCGGTCTCGACCGTCTCCTGGATGTCCATGATGGAAAGCCCGAAGCGCGCGGCGCGGTTGCGGTCAATCCTGACGTCCACGTAGCGCGCGCCGGTGAGGCGCTCGGCATAGACCGAGGTCGTGCCGGGCACGGCCCTGACGACCCGCTCGATCTCGCGGCCGATTCTCTCGATGGTCGGAAGCGCCGGCCCCGTGACCTTGACGCCGACCGGCGTGCGGGTGCCGGTGGTGAGCATGTCAATGCGCGTCTTGATCGGCGGCACGAACACGTTCGAGAGGCCCGGGAACTTCACCAGCTCGTTCATCTCGGCGATGAGTTTCCGCGTCGTCATGCCCGGACGCCATTCGGATTTGGGCTTTAACTGGATCGTGGTCTCGAACATCGACAGCGGCGACGGGTCGGTCGCGGTCTCGGCGCGCCCGGCCTTGCCGAAGACGGTCTTGACCTCGGGCAGGGTTTTCAGTGCGCGATCGGTTTGTTGCAGGATTTGCTGCGCCTTGCCGGTCGAAAGTCCCGGGAGGGTCGTCGGCATGTAGAGGATGTCGCCCTCGTCCATGTCCGGCATGAACTCCGTGCCGACCCGCGTCAGCGGGACCGCGGTGATCAGGATCAGCGCCGCGGCCGCGGCCAGGACCTGCCGCGGATGCGCCAGCACCCATTCGAGCGCCGGCCGGTAGGCCCTGAGCAACGCGCGGTTGATCGGATTGTCGTGCTCGGGACGGATGCGGCCGCGGATGAAGTAGCCCATGAGCACCGGCACGAGCGTCACGGAGAGCCCCGCGGCGGCCGCCATCGCGTAGGTCTTGGTGAAGGCGAGCGGCGCGAAGAGCTTGCCTTCCTGCGCCTGCAGCGCGAACACCGGCAGAAAGCTCACGGTGATGATAAGCAGCGAGAAAAAGAGCGGCGGGCCCACCTCCTCGGTCGCGGCGCGGACGATCTCCCAGCGGTTCTGCTCCGTGACTTTCCCGCGTTCGAAATGCTTGTGGACGTTCTCGATCATCACGATCGCGGCGTCCACCATGGCGCCGACGGCGATGGCGATGCCGCCCAGCGACATGATGTTGGCGTTGATGCCCTGGCCCTTCATGACGATGAACGCGACGAGGATGCCGATCGGGAGCATCACGATCGCGACCAGCGCCGAGCGCAGGTGGAACAGGAACGCGGCGCACACCAGCGCGACGATGACGAACTCCTCGATGAGCGTGCCGCCGAGGTTCCTGATCGCGCGCTCGATGAGCGCGGCGCGGTCGTAGGTCGTGACGATCTCCACGCCCTCGGGCAGGCCGCGGCGGATCGCATCGAGCTTGGCGCGCACCGCCTCGATGACGGCAAGCGCGTTCTCGCCGTGGCGCATGACGACGATGCCGCCCGCGACCTCGCCCGCGCCGTCGAGCTCCGTGATGCCGCGGCGCATCTCGGGCCCGAGCCGGATCTCGGCCACCTGATCGAGTCGGATCGGCGAGCCGGCGGAGGTCACACCGAGCACGATCTCGCGCAGGTCCTTGAGACTCTGCACGTAGCCGCGCACGCGCACCATGTACTCGGCCTCGGCCATCTCGATCACCGAGCCGCCGGATTCCTGGTTGGCGCGCTCGATCGCCATGCGCACCTCGCTCGGCATGAGCTTGAAGGCGCGCAGCCGGGCCGGGTCCACGACCACCTGGTATTGCTTGACCATGCCGCCGACCGAGGCGACCTCGGCCACGCCCGGCACCGTGCGCAGCTCGTATTTGAGATACCAGTCTTGGAGCGCGCGCAGTTGCGAGATGTCGTGCCGCCCGCTGCGGTCCACGAGCGCATACTCGTACACCCACCCGACGCCGGTCGCGTCCGGGCCGAGCGCGGGCTTCGCGGCGCGCGGCAGCTTCGCCACCGCCTGCGAGAGATACTCGAGCACGCGCGAGCGCGCCCAGTAGAGGTCGGTGCCGTCCTCGAAAATGACGTAGACGAAGGAGTCGCCGAACAGCGAATAGCCGCGCACCGTGGTCGCGCGCGGCACCGAGAGCATCGCGGTGGCGAGCGGGTAGGTCACCTGGTCTTCGACCACCTGCGGCGCCTGGCCGGGGTAGGGCGTCTTGATGATGACCTGCACGTCGGAGAGATCGGGGATCGCATCGAGCGGCGTGCGCGCCACGGCATAGACCCCGCCCGCGACCAACATGGCGGTGACGATGAGGACGATGTGGCGGTTGTTGAGCGACCAGCGGATGATGGCAGAGATCATGGTTGAACAAAGCCTCTTATAAGATCATTTGACGCAAAGGCGCAAAGGCGCAAAGAAAGAGAACGGATAGGATTTACAGGTTTAAAATCAAGGCAGACTTCTTGATTCAAAGTCCGATCAATCCCGTCACGATTTTGTTCTTTGCGCCTTCGCGCCTTTGCGTCGAAAACTCATACACGTTGTTAACCATCCTTCTTTGCGTCGAAAATTCATACAACTCATTTCTCGACCGGCTCCATGCGCTGGAAGCTCGCGCGCACGTTGGCCTCGGAATCAATGAGGAACTGGCCGGAGGTGACGACTACGTCGCCTTCCTTGATACCGCGCTGAATCTCCACCCAGTCGTCGGTCTCGACGCCGGGCGTGACCTCGACCGGCTGGAAGCGGCCCGCGCCCAGGGCGAGCACCACGGCGTTGCGTTGGCCGGTCCGGATCAGCGCCTCGCGCGGGATGTAGATCGCCTGCCTGCCGGCGACCGTCGCCAGGATCACCACCTCCGCGAGCATGTTGGGGCGCAGCACGATGTCGGCGTGCGTCATGCGGATGCGCGCCTTGAACGCGCGCGCGCCGATGTCTATGTCGCTCTCGATGCTGTCCACGACGCCGTGGTAGACGGTCGGCGAGTCGAGGATGCGCACCTCGGCGATCTGGCCCGGGCGCACGGCGGCGGCCTCGCGGTCGAAGAGGTCCACGAGCGCGGTGAGCCCGCGGCTGTCCCGGAACATGTAGCCGGTCGTCACGATGCGCCGCGGCGGCGCGCCGCGCGTGGCCTGGTGGGTGCGCACGCCGAGGTTCTGTACGATCTCGGGCCGCAGCGTCACCACCGTCGCGCCCTCGTCCTCATAGACCGGCACCAGGTCCATGTCCATGAACGGCGACTTGCCGGGCTTGTCGCTGCGGAAGCCCGGCGTCATGGGGTCGGCCCAGTAGAGGACCTTGCGTTCCTTTTGCGTTCCGGCCGCGGTGGC
>MFSY01000103.1:8620-10303 GCA_001785175.1 Candidatus Muproteobacteria bacterium RIFCSPHIGHO2_01_FULL_65_16
GGGCCGCCGCGAGCGCGGCGGTCAGGAAAAGCGGTTGACGTTTCATGGTTCTTCTCCGGTGAGATACAGCAATTCAGCCTGGGTCTTGGAGCGGTCCACGCGCAGGCGCAGCAGCTCCAGCTCGGCGTCGAGCTGGCGCATGCGCGCATCGCGCAGTTCCACCTGCTCGCGCGCGAAACCGACGAGCGTGACCTCGGTCTCGCGCTTGAGGCTCGGCACCAGCCGCTCCTCGAACACGCGCACGCGCGCGTCGAGCGCCTCGAATTCGGCGCGCATCGCGCCGTACATGGCCTCGAGCTCGCGGCGCTTGTCCTCGGTTTCGAGGCGTGCGCCCACCTCCTTGTTCTGGCTCTCGGCGAGCCTGCGGTCCTGGCGCTTGGAACGGAAGATCGGCAGGTCGAGCGTCACCATGACGGTCGCCGTGTTCGGGCGCTCGGCGCCGTCCGGCATCGGCCGGCGCCGGCCGTAGTTGAGGTCGAGCATCACGCCCGGCCGGTATTCCGCGCGCGCCATGTCCACCTCGGCCTGCATCGCCTCGAGCTCGGCCTGGGCGGCGCGCGTCTCCGGGTGACGCGCGGCGTCGAAACTCGGGGGCGGCGCGGGCAAGGCGGGCAGGGCGTCGGGCAGGGGGTCGCGCGCGTGCTCGGGGATCCAGCGCGCGAGGCTCGCGCGCGCGCGTTCGGCCGCGGCGTGCAGCATCGGCGTGCGCTCGTCTATGCGCGCCACGGTCTGGCGCGCGCGCAACACCGCGCGCGGCGAGTCCTGCGCGGCGCGAAAGCGCCCCTCGGCCGCCTCGAGATCGCGCACGGCGAGCGCGCGCGTGGCCGCGAGCAGGATCTGACCCTGGGTCGCGTAGTAAAGCTCGTACCAGACGCCGCGCACCTGGCGCATGAGGTTGGCGCGCTCGGTCTCGAGCCGCGCCCGTTCGCGCGCGACCGTCCGCTCCGCGCGGCGGGTGCGCGCGTCGAGCGCGCCGTACGGCGGGAAGCTCTGGCGCACGCCGACCATCGTCATGGTCATGTCCTCCTGGTCGAGCTTCCAGGTGTCGGTCGGGACGTTGACGTAGCCGAGCGTGAGTTGCGGATCCGGCAGCCGGCCCTCGTACACCGCGCGCTCGGCGGCGGCATCCACGTTGGCGCGGTGATGGGCGTACCACGGCGCGTGCTCGAGCGCCAGGCGCTCGGTCTCGGCCAAGGTCAGCTCCTGCGCGGCGACCTTGAGCGGCGCCGCGATCAGCAAGACGGATGTAATAAGCCCTATGCGGGCGGAAACGCGTAATATGGGCATGAGCCCCTCCTTCGTGTCATGGACTGCGAGACGACGAAGAAGCGGGCTAGATCAGCAGGCGTGCGTGCCGGAGGTATTGCGGGAGCGGAGCGGCGAAATGAATCGTGCTGAATTCGGGTCGTTGCCGCATCACCGGCGGCGGCCAGACGGTGTCGGCCGGCAGAAGCGCGAGCAGCACCGGAACCGGCGCCGTATTATCCAGGCCGCTGACGGTCGGGGGATTGAGCTGCGGGGCCGCGCAATCAAGCGCCACAACCGGCCCGCAGGCGCCGCTGCCATCGGCCATGCCGCCGCCGGGAAGCACACAGCCGGCGGCGTCATTCTGATGCGCCGGCATCGGCGACTCCGCCATCCCCGCCATGACGCAGGGGGCGACGGCGGTTGCGAGCCAGACGC
>MFSY01000103.1:10323-13647 GCA_001785175.1 Candidatus Muproteobacteria bacterium RIFCSPHIGHO2_01_FULL_65_16
GCCCTGCCGGTGGATTTGACCCGTTTTTGGAACCAGCGCAACATTTGTTGTTAGTCTAGCCTACGGACGGAAATAAAACATTAGTGTACACAAAAAGACCGCGGACGCAGCCGGAGGTTCCGCCGTGAAGCTGATTTCCTTGAATATCGGCCGGCCGCGGGACGTCATGCACCATAACCGCGCGGTTTATACCGGCCTTTACAAGGCGCTCCATCCATCCCCATCAGATGGAGGATAGGGCGGGGATGCGCATGAAACTCCAACTCAAACGCGTCTACGATCCCCCGGCCGCGACCGACGGCGCCCGCATCCTCGTGGATCGTCTCTGGCCGCGTGGCTTGAGCAAGGACAAGGTCAAAATTGACCACTGGCTCAAGGACCTCGCCCCGAGCGATGGGCTGCGCAAGTGGTTCGCCCACGACCCGGAGAAGTGGCAGGAATTCAAGGCCCGCTATCACCGCGAGCTTGACGCCAATGCCGAAGCGGTGAAGAAACTGCGCGCGCTGCTGCGCGCCAAACGCGTGACGTTACTTTTCGGCGCCAAGGATCTTCAACACAACAACGCCGCGGCGCTCAGCGAATATCTCCAACCGAAAAAACGGAAAGGGCGTTAAGGAAACTCTGGTTAAGTATGATTATTTGCCGCAAAGGCGCGAAGGACGCAAAGAAAAGCATCGGATAATCAACAGAAAGACCTTTGCGTTCTCTGTGCTGTACAGGGACGTACGAATGTCGCGCGAGACAGGATGTCGGGAGCGACCGCCTTTGCGGCGAAAACTTCTTATTCAGAGGTTCCTTAAGCGGTGGAATGCGATAATTCAAGACCCTACCGCTTGCTGATCATTCGGCCTGATCGCACCGATGTCACGTTGCCAGCGGCGTAGCAATGTTCCTGATTGTTCTGTAGGCGTCGTAATTCCATGAAAATGAGATGCCGGTGCTGAACAGGCTCCTGGTGTTCATGAAAGTTCTGATCCCGCGCTTCAGGGAGGTCTTGAAAGACGAGACCTCCTTATAGGCAGCGAGCAGTCCCTCGTAAGCTTCGCGCGCAGTCATATTCTTGAGCTGGAATACGGGTTCGAAGATGGTGTAATGCTTCCAGTCGTTCGGATAGTCGGTGAGGAGCAGGCGATTCTCGTCGGCCAGCTGCCGGTAGAACGCGGTGCCCGGCAGCGGGGTCTCGATGGTCATTTGCACGGCGTCAATCTCGGTCTCCAGTACGAAATCCACCGTTCTCCTGAATACATCTATATTCTGGGTATCCGTTCCGAAGATAAAACAACCGACGATGGCGATGCCATGGTCGTGGATCTTCTTGACGGCATCCCTGAAGTTTCTGGTCGTCGCTCGCAGGTTCACCGATTTGTTCATGGCGCCGAGGGTTTCGGTGTCCAGGGATTCGAAACCGATGAGGAATCCCTTGGCGCCGCTGCGTGCGGCGGCTTTTAGCAGGTCATCATGCTCGACGATGTTCAGGCAGGTCTGCCCGCCCCATTCCTTCCCGCAATCCTTCAGGCGATCGAACAATTCGAATGATCGCTGGATGCACCTCCTTCCGGAACCGATGACATTGTCGTCGATGATGAAAATCCGCCTTGATTTAATGGAATTGATTTCATCAATCACGCGATCGATGTTCCGGAGCCGGTACTTGGCGCCGTTAAACGCGGTCACCGAGCAAAAATTGCAGTTGAACGGACACCCGCGGCTGGTCTGCACGGTCTCCACGAAATATTTCCCCCGGAACAGGTCGCGCCGCGGGGATGGCAGATTCTCAATGTCCGGTCGCTCCAGAACTGTATATATCTTTTGCAGTTTCCCTTTTTCAAAATCTTCAAGCACCCGTGACCAGATATTTTCTCCTTCACCCACTATCACGGCATCGGCATACCTCTGTGCTTCATGGCTCATGTGCGAGACGTGAATCCCGCCCATGACCACCGGGACGCCCCGCTCCCGGAAGCGCGCGGCAATCTCGTAGGCCCGCGGCGCCAGCGGCGTCATGCAGGTGATGCCGACAAGGTCGGCGGGCGCGTCAAAGTCCAGATCCTCAACCGCTTCATCGACTATCCGGACGTCGTAGTGTTCCGGGGTATGGCGGGCAATGATGGCCAGATTCAAGGGCGGGATCGCCAATACCTTGATATTGGAATGCAGGCTTCCCTTGTAGGCCGGGTTGATCAGCAGAATCGTTTTCATATCTGAGTATCTAGGTCAGACTCGAATTAAGCCTTCAGTTGATTATCCTGAATGCTTTTCTTTGCGGCAAATAATCATACTTTAAGAGCTTCCCTAGCGGATTGCCTTATAGATCGAAGTAATGCCGGAATTGATCACGATTTCCTCCGTGGCGTAACCCGCTTCGACATACCCCAGGCCGCCCTTCAACAGGGCGCCGTTGTCCAGCGTCACCTCGATCTTGTAACTGCCCTCGCCGCCGGCGTAGATGGGTATGGTAACGCGCCTTCCCGTCTCGATTCTTCCATGCGTCACGGCGCCGAACTTGTGCAAAATCTTCAAACCCGCGATACCGAAATTGGACTTGTTGATTACTTCGACATATGCCGCCTGGGCGGAAAATCCAGCGCGATATTTTCCCGGCAGGGCGAGGACAATGGCCGCGCCGATAACCGCGCCGGCGAGGATCAACAGCAGGTTTTTGAGCGTTTTCTTCGGCAATCTGGATTTCTGAAGCGGAGGGGTCGGGATGCCTCAGGGTGACCCATTGATTGTGATTGTGCCATTGGTTGCGTGACCCTATTGGTTCCTCGCTTGTTGTCTGCCGAGAAAGTCTGCTATGCCCCTGCCGCCTTCACGCGGATTTGCGTTTTGCGATCAGTTCCCTGACAGCCGGGACCAGCTCCGTGGGGACTTCCATGACGGTCTGGCCCGCGGTTTCGAACGCGGCTTCATCCTCCGCAACCGCTTCTTCCCCGGATTGCGTTTCGTAGTGAGCGAGCACCTTCTTTACGCGCTCCTCGTCCCAGCCTGGAGGAAATTTGCCCTGTTTCATCTCTGTTTCTTCCTGCGACGGCGTCGGTAGGCCGATAACGGTTTGCCCCGGAGTTCGTACGCGGTAATTACAAAAACGCTGTTTGGTTCCTCATCCGGCACATAGATTACTCTCAAGTACCGCCCGCCGGAAGTCCGGCCGATGGCCACTCTCGACCCTTCCTGACCGGGACGATCTTCTCCCGGTCGCAGCAGAATTTCCTCGGCCTCGGATTCGGAGACATCGTGACGGTGGATGTGCGGTAACCCGGTTTCCGGGTCAATATAGAAGCGGACATTCACGATGTTCTATCTTAGTCCGAGTGAACGGCT
>MFSY01000104.1:0-1943 GCA_001785175.1 Candidatus Muproteobacteria bacterium RIFCSPHIGHO2_01_FULL_65_16
AAAGTTTGCGGATGCTTTGCCACCGCGCGACTGCGGTATAGGTCAAACCCGGGTGAGTCCATCGGCGGAGCCGGGGGCTTACCTCAACTGAGTTAGGGAGAGCCTCGAAAAATCCAAAATGTAGGGTGGATTAAGCGCAGCGAATCCACCGAATTGCGCCGAACAATATGATTTTGTTGAGTTCGCCGCTTACGCGGCTTAACCCGACCTATGTGAGAGGCATCCTTCAGATTCGCAACCGCGCGATCGCCTGGCCGCGCTGGAGGTGGCGGTCAATGATCTCGTCAATGTCTTCCTTGCCGGCATAGGTGTACCACGTGTCTTCCGGGTACACGACGACCACCGGCCCTTCGTGACAACGGCCGAGGCAGCCGGAGTTATTGATGCGCACGCCGCCCTCGCCGTCCAGCCCCAGCGACTTGACCCTTTCCTTCGCATAGTCGCGCAGCGCGGCGGCGTCCTTGGCGGCGCAACAGATCTCGCCCGCCGGGCGCTGATTGGTGCAGAAAAAAACATGATATTTGTAATAACTCATGGAAGTGTGGCAAGTTCCCGGTTATGGGTAATTCTAGGATAGCGGCGATTCATGCCTTTTCAAATCTGCGTTAATCTGCGGATAAGAGAATCAATACTCAACGCGGAGGCGCAAAGACGCAGAGAACGCAGAGAAAAATCCGTTTTTGTTTCAGGCGAACAACGGCGAAGCCGCAGATAAACGCAGATAAGTAAGTATCTCTAACAAAATGAATACGATTTTGAACCGCCAAGACGCCAAGGTCGCCAAGAATGGCTGTTTTTCAGCAATAGCAAACTTGGCGTCCTTGGCGGTTCAGGTTGTTTTTCTCAAATCTGCGTTAATCTGCGAAATCTGCGGATAGAAGAATTTGTTCTCTTGGCGTCTTGGCGGTTCAAAGTTGTTTTTTCAAATCTGCGGATATCGAATATTATGGATCGAGGCCCATTGAATAGCACCGAAGACATGGCCGCGCAGCCGCGCCATAAGGTCGCCGATTTTTCGCTGCTGGAACAGGCCAACCGCTGCGTCATGTGCGGCCTGTGCCTGCCGCACTGCCCTACCTATCTAAAAACGCATGCCGAGGCCGAATCGCCGCGCGGCCGTATCGCCCTGGCGCGCGCGCTGGCGCAGGGCGATCTCACTTTGACCCCGAGGCTGGCGTCGCATATTGGGACGTGTCTTGATTGCCGCGCCTGCGAAAAGGCCTGTCCCTCGGGGGTGGCTTACGGCGAGCTTATCGTCCACACGCGCGCGTTCCTGAAAAAAGAACATGGCATCTCCCGGCACGGGCTCATCCACCGGCTGGCCATAAACGCGCTCACGGCCGGCCCTCTCAGCCTGCGTGTCAGCGCCGGGCTCTTGCGCCTCTATCAGCGCAGCGGCCTGCAACGGCTTCTGCGCCGATCCGGCATGCTCCGCCTTCTCGGCCTGGCCCGGCTCGACGCGGCCCTGCCTGCGGTAACACCGGTTGCGCGCTGGCGGGAATTTTATCCCGCGTCCGGCCCGCGCGCGGGCGTGGTGGCGCTCTTCACCGGCTGCGTGGCGAACATAACCGACCGCCGGACCCTGGATGCCTGTATCGCCGTGCTCACCCGGCTGGGGTATGACGTGCGCGTGCCCGCCGGCCAGGGCTGCTGTGGGTCGTTGCACTGGCACGGCGGCGACCGGGGCCGGGCCGAAGCACTCATGCGCCGCAACCTGCGGGCGTTCCCAGCCGCGAGCGTGGACGCCGTTGTCACGAGCGCGAGCGGCTGCGGGGCCATGTTGAAGGAATACGCCGTCTGTCTGACTGCGGACAAATCCGCGCCGGCGTTTTCGGACAAGGTCAAGGATATCAGCCAGTTCCTCACCGAGATCGCCTGGCCGCGGCGGGTCCCGGTCGCGCCACTGATGAAACGCGTCGCCGTGCACGATCCCTGCACGCTCG
>MFSY01000104.1:1953-5598 GCA_001785175.1 Candidatus Muproteobacteria bacterium RIFCSPHIGHO2_01_FULL_65_16
GCGCCAGGAAGACAAGCCGCTGGAGCTGCTGCGACGAATCCCGGGCGTGGAGATCATCCCGCTGCCGGACAATCATCTCTGCTGCGGGGCGGCCGGGACCTATCACCTGGCACAACCGGAGATGGCGCACCGCCTGCGCGCGGACAAGATCGAACAGCTCGTGCGCCTCAAGCCGGACATCCTGGCCACATCCAACATCGGCTGCGCCATGTTCCTCGAGTCCGGCCTGCGCGCGGCCGGGCTTGATATCGAGGTGGTGCATCCGGTTGTTTTGTTGGAAAAACAGCTGCAAGTAACAAGTGGCAAGTAGCTAGGGAAGTTCTGAACAAGTAGTAAAGCCGTCATGCCAGCGAAAGCTGGCATCCAGAATCGGCCTTACGGCCGATGCTTTTTCAAAGCCTGGATTCCGGCCCCGGCTTTCACCATGCCGGGGCAGGCCCACGCCGGAATGACGACTTAATCAGAGCTTCCCTGGTGGCAAGAAAAAAGCCGGCGATGGGCCGACCGTGTTGGACGGCAATTCAGACCGTTTCACGGGCGCCGCCGAACAGATTACTTTTCACATCCGCCCACGCCTTTGCTCCGAATTTGCGCCGGATCGCCAGCGGAAGCGCGATCGAGCCCGCGGACAGCAGGCGATCGTGGAATTTCCTGGGGCGGAACGGCGCCTTGCCCCCACGCAGCCGCGCGCGCAGCGCGTTAATCATGGCCCAGCCGGTCGCATAACCCAGCGGCACCGTCGGTGCGCGGCTGTACCATGTCAGATCGGCCAGCGCCTGCGAGCGTGGGAAGCCGAGCAGCGTCACCATGCGATCCGCCGCCGCCTCCAGGCCCAGGCCGCGCGTGTGCAGCTCGATGTCAATCAGAACGCGCAACGCGCGCCACAGACGATCCCGCAGCATGATGAAATGCTGCTCGGGGCCGCGTAGAAACCCTTCCTCGCGCATCAACTGCTCGCAGTAAAGCGCCCAGCCTTCGTATAGAGTCGCCGACGGGTTCAACAGGCGCGGCAGCGTGCGCGCCGCGGGATTCATATTGGCGGTCACGAATTGCAGGTGGTGCCCGGGCCAGGCCTCGTGCACGCAGGTGTGCCTGAGGCCGGCGTTGTCGTGCTCCGCCAGCTGCTCCGCATCCACCGGCGGCGTGACGTAGTAATACCCGTGCTGCTCGGGATCGTTCGGGGACGGCTCGCAGTAAGCGGCGAACGGGATCTGGTGCCGCAGAAACGCGGGCGTCTCGACCACCTCCAGGTGTTCCCGCGGCGGCAAGCCGACGAGATCGTGTTTTGCGACAAATTCCCGCGCCGCGCGCATCTGCCGGCGATAGGCGGCGAGCAGCTCGGCCGCGGATGGGTGATCGGTCTTTATTTTTCGCGTCGCCGCGGCGATATCGTCGGCGCCGAAGTGCTTGCGGCAAAGGGCGCGCAGTTCTTCCGTCGTCCGGGCCAGCAACTCCTGTCCCAGGACGTGCAGGTCATCCGGCGTCACATCCAGAAAATGCCGGCGGCGCAGCAGGTTGTCGAAATAGGCCGCGCCGCAGGCGAACTCGCCGCTGGCGACCGCCGCCAGGTCCTGCTCCAGAAAATCGGCGTAATCGGCCAGCGCCTGGGTGGCGCGGGTGAGCGCCGGATCGAGGCCCGCGGGTTGGGACCGGCCGGCGATCTTGGGATGCGCCGGCAGGCTGCGGAAGAACTCCACGCCCTGGCGCGCCGCCGTGACCGCCGACCGCAGCCACAGCGGCGGTATCCCCCGCGCCTTGGGGCGCAAATGGTCGCGCGCCTGAAGCAGGTGATCGGGTATGGCGTTCAGGCGCGCCATCAGTGCGTCCGCGAAATCCGTTACCGGCCGGATAGTCAACTGGTAAACGGCGTTGACCGGCAGCAACCTTTCGGGGTCGGGGCGGCGCGACTCGATGTCGAGCAGGTACTGGTTTTCGAGCAGCGCGGCGTTATACAAGAGGTCATAATCCAGGAGCCGATCCTGATCCAGCCGCCCACGATCCAGCTCCTCGAGGCTTACCCGGAGTTCGTCATTGAGGCATACCAACGCCCCCATGTCCTCGTCGCGATAAGGCGTGAGCAGGCCTGCGTAACCGGGAACCCCGGCATCCACGGCCGCCTCGGGATGGTAGCGGAACCAGCCGCGGTAATAGGCGCGGCCGATCTCATCGCCGGCCGCGCCCGCGCTCGCTCGGCTCACTTGGCCTCTTTGATTTCGAAGTCGTGGGTGATGTGCGCGGTCTTGCCGAGCATGATGGAAGCGGAGCAGTATTTCTCGGCGGACAGCCTGATGGCGTTCTCCACCCGCTTCGGATCGAGCTTCACCCCGGTCACGACGAAATGAATGTTGATGCGGGTGAACACCTTGGGGTCGGTCGCGGCCCGCTCGGCCTCGATCTCGGCCACGCAATCGGTGATGTCCTGGCGCGATTTGCGCAGGATGTGCACGACGTCGAACGACGTGCAGCCCCCCATGCCGATCAGCACCAGCTCCATCGGGCGCGGCCCCTGATTGCGCCCGCCGAACTCCGGCGGGCCGTCCATGCGCACCTTGTGGCCGCTGTCGGCGGCGCCCTCGAAGCTCACGTCGCCGGTCCATTTGATCGTTGCTTTCATATCAATCCCCAAATGCGAGTGACAGGTAACAAGTAGCAAGTTTCAAGTTGCAAGTTTCAAGTAAAAAGTTTTCCTTACTACTTACTACTTACTACTTGCTACTTGCTACTTGTAACTTGCTACTTGCCACTGATGTAAAACAATTCCTCCAGTTTCTTCCCCGGATCGGGCGCCTGCATGAACGCCTCGCCGACGAGAAACGCATTCACCCCGTGCGCGCGCATGCGCGCGACATCCGCCGGCTCGAGGATTCCGCTCTCGGTAACGACAATCCGGTCCTTGGGGATACGCGGCAGAAGATCGAGCGTCGTATCTAACCGCACCTCGAAGGTGTGCAGGTCGCGGTTGTTGATGCCGACGAGCGGCGTGCCCACCTCCAGGGCGCGCGCGAGCTCGCTCGCGTCGTGCGCCTCGAGCAGCGCATCCATGCCCAGCGCGCGCGCCAGGGCCGCCAGCTCGCGCAACTGCGCGTCCCCGAGCGCGGCGGCGATGAGCAGGATGCAGTCCGCGCCCAGCGCCCGCGCCTCGTAGACCTGGTAGGCGTCAAGCGTGAAATCCTTGCGCAGCACCGGGAGCGAGCAGGCGGCGCGCGCCGCGCTCAGGTCCGCGTCGCGGCCCTGAAAAAAATCGGCGTCGGTGAGCACCGAAAGGCAGGCGGCCCCGTGGCGCGCGTAGCTGCGGGCGATCTCGGCCGGGCGGAAATCCGCCCGCAGCAAGCCGCGACTCGGGCTCGCCTTCTTGATCTCGGCGATCACCGCGGGCCGGCCGGCGGCGATCGCGGCCAGCAGGGCCGCGGCGAAATCACGCGGCGGGGGCGCGGATTCCATGCGCCGGCTCAGCTCCTTCAGCGGCAGGCGCTCGGCGCGCTCGACGACCTCTTGGGATTTGCGCGCCAGGATCCGGCGCAGAATGTCCGGCGGGCCATTCATTTGCCCGCGAGTCTTTTGCTCAGGGCGATCAGGGCCCGCAACCGCTCCCGCGCCGCGCCGTCGGCAAGCGCCGCCTGCGCCTTCTTCACGCCGCCCTCGAGC
>MFSY01000104.1:5610-7337 GCA_001785175.1 Candidatus Muproteobacteria bacterium RIFCSPHIGHO2_01_FULL_65_16
CCCGCGACGTAGATCGCCGCGCCGGCGTTGAGCGCCACGATGTCGCGCGCCGGGCCGCCTTCGTTGGCGAGCGCCGATTCCACCATGGCCAGGCTCTCGGCCGCCGATTTGACGGCGAGGCCGGCGACCGGGCCGCGCTTGAGCCCGAACTGCTCGGGCGTGACGGTGTAGGCGCGGATCTTGCCGTGTTTCAGTTCCGCCACGCGCGTCGGCGCGCCGATGCTGATCTCGTCCATGCCGTCCTCGGCGTGGACGACCATGACGTGCTCGCTCCCGAGCCGGTGCAGCACCTGCGCCAGCGGTTCCACCCACTGATCCGAAAACACCCCCACCACCTGGTTCGGCGCGCCGGCGGGATTGGTGAGCGGCCCGAGGAGATTGAAGATCGTGCGCACGCCCATCTCGCGCCGCGGGCCGATCGCGTGCTTCATCGCGCCGTGGTGCTTGGGCGCGAACATGAACCCGACCCCGACCTCGTTGACGCACTGCGCCACCTGCTCCGGCGTCAGGTCCAGGCTCACGCCCGCCGCCTCGAGCACGTCGGCGCTGCCGGACTTGCTCGAGACCGAGCGGTTGCCGTGCTTGGCGACCTTGCCGCCGGCCGCGGCCACGACGAAGGCGCTGGCGGTGGAGATGTTGAAGGTGCTGACGCCGTCGCCGCCGGTGCCGCAGGTGTCCACCAGGTGCGGTCCGCTCACGCCCACGCGCACGGCGAGCTCGCGCATGACCTCGGCGGCGGCGGCGATCTCCTCCACGGTCTCGCCCTTCATGCGCAGGCCGATGAGAAACCCACCGATCTGCGCCGGCGTCGCCGCCCCGGTCATGATCGCGCGCATGACCGCGCGCATCTGCTCGGCGGTCAGGTCCTGGCGCTCAACGACGGCGCGGATGGCGGTCTGTATGTCCATAGAATCACCATAATACGTTTTGACGCAAAGGCGCGAAGACGCAAAGGGAGAAAATTAGTTTACTCGAAAGTTCTTTGCGTCTTTGCGTCAAACGATATTATTCAACCATCATTGGATAACTCGTTTTCATCCATAACTTTATTCCCTTTGCGCCTTTGCGCCTTTGCGTCAAATGATCTTACATTTTTAAGAAATTCGACAACAACTCGTGGCCGTGCTGGGTCAGGATGGATTCCGGATGGAACTGCACCCCCTCGACCACGAGTGTTTTGTGGCGCACGCCCATGATCTCGCCGTCCTCGGTCCAGGCGGTGATCTCGAGGCAGTCCGGCAGGCTTTCGCGCTCGATCACGAGCGAGTGGTAGCGCGTGGCCTCGAACGGGCTCGGCAGGCCCTGGAACACCCCCTTGCCCGCGTGGTGGATCATCGAGGTCTTGCCGTGCATCAGCTGTTTGGCGCGCACAATTTTCCCGCCGTAGGCCGCGCCGATGCTCTGGTGGCCGAGGCAAACGCCGAGGATGGGAATTTTACCACCGAGGATTTTTATTGCATCCACGGACACGCCGGCCTCGTGCGGCGTGCACGGACCCGGCGAGATGACGATGTGATCGGGCGCGAGCCGCTCGATCTCCGGCACCGTGATCCGGTCGTTGCGATAGACGCGCACGTCCGCGCCCAACTCGCCCAGGTACTGGACCAGGTTGTAGGTGAAGGAGTCGTAGTTGTCGATCATTAAAAGCATAAAAAACTCAGTCGCAAGTAGCAAGTTTCAAGCGGCAAGTAAAAAAACAGAATCCCATTGTTGATAGTTTCTTGCAA
>MFSY01000105.1:0-602 GCA_001785175.1 Candidatus Muproteobacteria bacterium RIFCSPHIGHO2_01_FULL_65_16
GTTTCGGCGCCCAGACCGGGTCGGGGAAATGCGCGTCGTCCGCGAAGCGCGGGATCACGTGCCAGTGCAGATGCGGCGTCTGATTGCCGAGCGAGGCGAGATTGATTTTGTCGGGCTTGAGCAGTTCGCGCAGCGCGCGTTCGAGCGTGAAGACAATGGCCATGAAATGCATCTGCTCGCGCTCGTCCAGGTCCGTCATCTCCTTGACGTGCACCTCCCAGATCACGCGGCAGAAGGCGGGGTGATCGGCGTCATTCACCAGGACGATGCGGCAGTGGTCATCGCGCCACAGGACCGTCTCGTTCTCCGGCCGGCATAGAGGGCATTGGGTCATAATGAAGGCTTCTGATTATAAGCTATGGCAATCAGGGATTAGAGACAGTTTCAATAAAGGTTCCTTGGAATCCCCAACAAAATGAATATGATCTTGAACCGCCAAGACGCCAAGGCCGCCAAGAAAAGCAAATTATAATGAAAGACCTGGCGTTCCTGGCGCCCTGGCGGTTCAGAGTTACCGAGGAGAACGATAAATAGTGCGCATCCCGACAAGCCCCGGGTCCCTTCTCCCCGCGGGAGAAGGACAGAGCCTGCCCCCGCGAAGG
>MFSY01000105.1:632-5492 GCA_001785175.1 Candidatus Muproteobacteria bacterium RIFCSPHIGHO2_01_FULL_65_16
AGAGGGAGGCGAGCCGATGCGCGCTTGGGCGCGCACTCGTTCACTTTGGGAGAAAAGCGACATGCACTATTTGAGGACCGGATCAGTATATTCATTCTGTTAGAGACTCTTGGCTTTTTTCCGCAAAATGGTCGTGGCCGGTTAGGGCGGGCGTATAGGGCTCGCCGGACGGCAGCAGCAGGTTCAGGCCGCGTTGGGCGGTGATCTCGCCGATGCGGGTGAATCGTCCCGGCAGCGCACGCTCCAGGGCGGCTTTGTTCTGCGTCGGCGCGGTGAAGCAAAGCTCGTAGTCCTCGCCGCCGGCGAGCGCGGTGTCCCAGCCGATCTCGCGCAGGCGGGCGCGATAGGTCGCGGACAGGGGGATTTCTTCCAGGGTGACGCGCGCGCCGACGCCGCTCGCCTCCAGAATATGCCCGAGATCGGCGATCAGCCCGTCGGAGATGTCCACGGTACTCGTGGCGATGCCGCGCAGCGCCATGCCCTCTTCCACGCGCGGCTCCGGACGGTCCAGGCGGTCGGCGATGGCCGCCGCCTCGCGCGCCGACAACTCCCGCCGTTTCAAACGGTGCGCCAGCGCCAGCCCGGCGTCGCCCAGGCTTCCGGTCACATAGACGCCGTCGCCGGGGCGCGCGCCGCCGCGCGTGAGCGCCCGGCCCGCGGACACGAAGCCGTGCGCCTCGACCGCGATCGCCAGCGACCCGCGCGCGGTGTTGCCGCCGACCAGCTGCATGTCGTACCGCCGCGCGAGGGTGTACAGCCCGGCGCAGAAACCGCGGAGCCAGTCCGCGTCGACGCGCGGGAGCGTGAGATTGAGCAGGAACCACGCCGGCTCCGCGCCCATGGCGGCGAGGTCGCTCAGGTTGACGGCGAGGGCCTTGTGCCCGAGAGCCGCGGGGTCGGCGCCCGGAAGAAAATGCACGCCCTCGATCAGGATGTCGGTGGTGACGACCAGCTCCTGCCCCGGCGGCGGGCGCAGCACCGCGGCGTCGTCGCCGATGCCGACGATCACGTCCGCGCGGTGGATCGGCTGGGACGCGAAGAAGGTGCGGATCAGCTCGAATTCAGTCAACGGAGCGATCAGGCGGAGGAGCGCTCGGCGCGCACTTCCTGGGCGCGCAGGTCCAGGGCGACCTTGTCGAGAATGGCGTTGACGTACTTGTGGCCGTGCTCGGCGCCGAAGGTCTTGGCCAGCTCCACGGCCTCGTCCAGCACCACCTTGTAGGGAATCTCCGGATGAAATTCGAACTCGAACGTGCCGAGGCGCAGGATCGCGCGCTCCACCGGGTCCACCTCGCTCAGATCGCGGTCGAGATGGGGAATGATGTGGTCATCGAGCTCGTGCCGGTGCAGCGGGATCTCCCGCACCAGGTGATGAAAATATTCCACGTCCACGTCGTCCATGGCGTGATCGAGGATGAAATGATCCTCGATGTCGCCCGGCGCCTGCTGGGTCAACTGCCACTGATAAAGCGCCTGCACCGCGGCCTGCCGCGCCTTGTGGCGACTGCCTTTGACCATGACGTCCTCTATGCACGAAGTTTTTTTAGTAGGTCGGCCATTTCCACGGCGGCGAGCGCCGCCTCCGCCCCCTTGTTGCCGGAATCGGGTCCGGCGCGTTCGATCGCCTGCTCGACAGTGTCCGTCGTCAGCACCCCGAACGCCACCGGAATATCATACTGCATGCCGACCTGCGCCACGCCCCTGGTGCACTCGCCGGCGACAAATTCGAAGTGCGGCGTGTCGCCGCGGATCACCGCGCCGAGCGCGATCAGGGCGTCGTATTTGCCGCCCGCCGCCAGCGCCTTGAGCACCAGCGGTATCTCGAAGGCGCCGGGCACGCGCACCACGTCAATATTGGCGGATTCGGCCCCGCGGCCGGTCAGCGCGGCGAGCGCCCCGTCCAGCAGTCGCTCGCTGACGAAGCTGTTGAAACGACTCAGCACGATGCCGAAGCGCAGGCCGCGCGCCTGCGGCGCGCCGGCGATATCACCGGCGCCGCTCATCGTGATTGCTTTTGCTCTTTGTTCCGCCCGTCCCGTTTCCGCTCGCGGGCGCCGTCGTCCTCGAGGCACTCGACGATTTCGAGCCCGAAACCGGACATCCCCGGCGCCTTCATGGCGTGGCCGAGCACGCGCATCTTGCCCACGCCGAGGTCGGCCAGGATCTGGCTGCCGAGGCCGTAGGTGCGCATCTCCGCCCGCCCCTGTCGCCGAACCGGCAATTCTATGCTGCGGCCGCGGTTCTGAAAATCCTGGATGCGCCCGAGCAGATCGGCCGGCCGCTCCTCCTGTTGCAGGATCACGACCACGCCCTCGCCCTCCGCGGCCACGCGCGCGAGCGCGGCGGGCAGCGTCCAGCTGCCGGAGCGATGCGCCTCGGTGAAGAGATCGAGCAGGCCCTCCTGCATGTGCACCCGCACCAGTGTCGGGCGGTCGCGGCGCGGCGCGCCCCGGACGAGCGCCAGGTGCACGGCGTCGCCGATGTCGTCGTGATAGGCCACGACCCGGAACTCGCCGAACTCCGTGGGCATGGCGCATTCGCCCACGCGCCGCACGGTGGATTCGTTTTCCATGCGGTGGCGGATGAGATCGGCGATGGTGCCGATCTTGAGCCCGTGCGCGCGCGCGAACTCCTCAAGCTGCGGCAGCCGCGCCATGGTGCCGTCCTCGTTCATGATCTCGCAGATGACCGCCGCCGGCTCGAGCCCGGCGAGGCGCGCGAGATCGCAACCGGCCTCGGTGTGGCCGGCGCGCGCCAGCACGCCGCCGCGCTGCGCCATCAGCGGGAATATGTGCCCGGGGGTGACAATGTCGGCGGGCTGCGCCTGCGGTCGGACGGCGGCGTGGATGGTGGTCGCGCGGTCGGCGGCGGAGATGCCGGTGGTGACGCCGCGCGCGGCCTCGATCGAGACCGTGAAATTGGTCGCGCGCCGGCGGTGCGTGTCGCTCACCATGAGCGGCAGATTCAGCCGGCGGCAGCGCTCCTCGGTGAGCGTGAGGCAGATGAGCCCGCGCCCGTGGCGCGCCATGAAGTTGACATCCTCGGCGCGCGCGTGCGTCGCGGCCATCAGAAGATCGCCCTCGTTCTCGCGGTCCTCGTCGTCCATGAGGACGACCATGCGGCCGCGCTTTAATTCGTCAATAATCTCGGTGATCGGGCTGATAGACATACAAAAATTAGCGAAACCCGGATGGGATTGACTCTCATTATGGCTTATTTCCCGTCCTCCTGTCGCCTCCGCCGCGCGGAGCGCCGTGCCCGCGCCCTCCGCCGCCGGTCCGCCCTCACCCCCCATTCATCCAGCGTCCATGGCGGTCCGGAGCGGCGGCGTGGAAGACTGCTCTATAATTCTAAGTTATAAGTTAACGGCCGGCGACGTCACGCCGGCGCCCAAATACTCCAGCGGAAACCACCACCGTGGAAGCAAAACGAGCCGACAACATCGCCAGCACCGTGGTCATCTCCGACCGCTTCGGCGAACGGCGCGCGCAGAACGCGCACCAGGCCGAGACCGCCGAGACCGCGCTCGAACCGGGCGTGAAGCTCGGGCGCTATCTGATCGTCAACCGGCTCGGCGGCGGCGGCATGGGCGTGGTCTACAAGGCCCATGACACCGAACTCAACCGCACGGTGGCGCTCAAGGTCCTGCCGCCGCAGCTGTGCAAGAACCCCGAATATCTCAGCCGCTTCCGCGCCGAGGCCCAGGCGCAGGCGCGCCTGAACAACCCGTTCGTCGTCACCCTCTATTCCATGATGGAGCTGCCCGCGGGGGCGGTGCTGGTGCTGGAGTACGTCGAGGGTGAAACCCTCGAGCAGCGGATCAAGCGCCGGGGCCCGCTGCCGCTGCCCGAGGCGCTGCGGATCTTCGACCTGGCGCTCCAGGGCGTGAGCCATATCCACCAGATGGGCGTCGTCCACCGCGACCTCAAACCGAGCAACATCTTCCTGGCCAAGGACGAGCAGGTGAAGATCATGGACTTCGGCGTCGCCAAGCTGATGGACGGCCACGACACGCACCAGACGGCGGCCATGGTCGGCACGCTGCTTTATATCTCGCCGGAACAGATCAACGGGCGCGACACCGATTTCCGCACCGACATCTACACCCTGGGCATCAGCCTGTTCGAGGCCGTCACCGGCCGGCTGCCGTTCGAGCGCCGCACCGACTACGCGCTGATGCACGCGCACGTCCAGGAAACGCCGCCGCGGCCGCAGACGTTCCTGCGCCAGATCCAGCCGGCGCTCGAGTGGGTGATCCTGAAGGCGATTGAAAAGGAGCCCGAGCGGCGCTTCCGCTCGACCGACGAATTCCGCGCCGCCCTGATCGGACAGGGGCTGGTCGAGCGCCGCCGGGGGCGGGGCGCGACCCAATCGGCGCCGGCGAAACATTCGCTGCCGGACATGACGCTTTTGCACCAGGAGCTGATGCGCTATCGGCTGACCCCGCCGAACCGCCTGCTAGGAGGGCTGGCGCTGGATGTTGCCCTGGTCGCCGGCGTGGTCATGCTCGTGACCACGCTCGGCCTTTATCCCGCCAGACACGCGCCCATGCAGGAAGTGGCGGGTGTCGCCGGCAAGACGGAGATGCACGCCGGGGCCAAGGCGACCACGGATAACAACAAGCAGCTCGCGCGCAAGGCCAGGCACCGGCTGGCGCCCGTGGCCACGGCGCCGGCCGCGCCCAAAAAATCCAGTTACGAATCGGTCATGCAGTCGCTTGGCGGTTGAGCGCGGTCTGCCCCGCGTGCGTCACGGTCGAGCCGCCATTCTGGCGGCGTTTGTTTTAATGCGGGATGCTCCGCCCCGCACCCAGGGCTACTTTCTCTTGCTTGTCCAAGAGAAAGTAGCCAAAGAGAATGA
>MFSY01000106.1:0-6510 GCA_001785175.1 Candidatus Muproteobacteria bacterium RIFCSPHIGHO2_01_FULL_65_16
CATTCAAATAAGCGCCGCCTGAAGGGCGGTCCGACTCCCTACAGAATCGCCTTGGGATAGGAGCCGAGCCACTTCAGGAACGCCGCCTCGCGCTCGAGCGCGGCCAGCGTCCGGCGCAGCTTCTTGTCCTTTATGTGACCCTCGATGTCCACGAAGAACACGTACTCCCACATCCCCCGGCGCGAGGGGCGCGACTCGATGCGCGTCATGTTGATCTTGTGCCGCGCGAGCGGCGCCAGCAGCCGGTGCAGGGCGCCGGGCCGGTTCTTCCCCGACAGCAGCAGGCTGGTCTTGTCCGCGGCGCTGGGCGCGGACTCGAGATTCCCGATCACCAGGAAGCGGGTGGTGTTGTCCGACTTGTCCTCGATGTTCGGGACGAGAATCTTGAGGCCGTGGATCTTGGCCGCGGAGTCGCCGGCGATCGCGAGCGTGGCCGGGTCCGCGGCCGCGAGCCGCGCCGCCTCGGCGTTGCTGCTGACGGGGACGCGCTCGAGGCGCGGCAGGTTGGCGTCCAGCCACTCGCGGCACTGGGCCAGCGACTGCTGGTGCGAGACCACGCGCGTCGCCGCTTTCGCGTCTTCGCCGCCGCCGAGCAGGTGATGGTGCACGCGGAGCTCGACCTCGCCGCAGATCTTGAGCGGCGAGTCCAGGAACATGTCGAGCGTGTGGTTGACCACGCCCTCGGTGGAATTCTCCACCGGCACGACGCCGAACTGGGCGCTGCCCGACTCGACCTCGCGGAACACCTCGTCTATGGCCGCGAGCGGCACGGTCTTCGCGAAATGGCCGAAATGCTTGAGCGCCGCCTCCTGCGTGAAGGTGCCCTCCGGCCCGAGAAACGCCACGCGCATGCTGTCCTCGAGGGCGAGGCAGGCGGACATGATCTCCCGGAACAGGCGCGCGATGTCCTCGTTCGACAGCGGCCCCGGGTTGCGCTCGACCACGCGGCGCAGCACCTCGGCCTCGCGCTCCGGGCGGTAGAAGTTGTTGCCGCCCGTGGCCTGCTTGATGGCGGCGATCTCCTGGGCCAGGCGCGCGCGGCTTGCGATCAGGTCCAGGACCTTCTCGTCCATGGCGTCTATGTCCGCGCGCAGCCGGCGCAGGCGCTGCTCCGGGCTCGCGCCGGTCTCCGTTTTGCCGCTGGTCCGCGCCGGTTTCCGCATGGCCTACTCGCGCCGCGGCGGCTCGATGATGCGCGACATCATGACCCCCGCGATCGCGCCGACGCGCGCGCGGACGCTCTCGGGCACCCGGCTGTCGAGATCAACCACGGTGTAGGCGACGTCGCCGCGCGACATGTTCACCATGTCGTGGATGTTGAGGCCGGCCTGGCCCAGGGCCTCGGAGATCTGGCCCAGCATGTTAGGCACGTTGGCGTTGGCCATGACCAGCCGGTGGTCGCTGCCGCGCGCCACGACCACGTCCGGGAAATTGACGGAGTTGCGGATGTTGCCGTTCTCGAGGAAATCCCGCACCTGCTCGGCCACCATGACGGCGCAGTTGTCCTCCGCCTCCTGGGTCGTGGCGCCGAGATGCGGCAGCGCGATCACGCGCTCGTGGTGCTTCAGCAGATTGGTCGGAAAATCGCAGACGTAGGCGTACACCTTCCCGGCCTTGATCGCGGCGCTCACCGCCGCGTCGTCCACGATCCCCTCGCGCGCGAAATTGAGGATCACCACGCCCTGCTTCATCTGCTTGAGCCGTTCGGCGTTGATCAGATGGCGCGTCGTGTCGGTCAGCGGCACGTGAAAGGTCACGAAATCCACGCTCCGCAGCAGCTCGTCAATGCTGCGGGCCTTCTTTACGTCCGCCGACAGTTGCCACGCGCCCTCCACCGTCAGCCCCGGGTCGAAGCCGACCACCTTCATGCCGAGCGTGATGCCGGCGTTGGCGACGCTGCGGCCGATGGCGCCGAGGCCGATCACGCCCAGGGTGCGGCCCGGCAGCTCGAAGCCGGCGAAGCGCTTCTTGCCCGACTCCATCGCGCGGCTGATCTCCTCGTCCGTGCCGTGCAGCGCGCGCGCGTAGTCCCAGGCCTCGCAGATATGCCGGCAGGCGAGCAACAGCCCGGCGATCACCAGCTCCTTGACGGCGTTGGCGTTGGCCCCGGGGGCGTTGAACACCGGGATGCCGAGCGCGCTCATCTTCGCCACCGGAATGTTGTTGACGCCGGCGCCGGCGCGGCCCACGGCCTTGAGGGACTTGGGGATCTCCATGTCATGCATGTTGTACGAGCGCAGCAGCACGGCGTCGGGATCCTTGATGTTGGGGTCGGCGCGATAGTGATCCGCCGGCAGTCGCGCCAGGCCGTGCGGCGATATGTTGTTCAGTACCAGGATATTAAACACGTTGCTCAGCCCCTTTTTCTCTGGAATTCGCGCATATGCTCGATCAGCGCCGCAATACCCTCCTCGGGCATGGCATTGTAAATGCTCGCGCGCATCCCGCCCACCGAGCGGTGGCCCTTGAGCTGCACCAGGCCCGCGGCCTTCGCGCCCTTGAGAAACTCGTCGTCGAGCGCCGGGTCCCTGAGCGTGAACGGCACGTTCATCCACGAGCGGCACTCCGGGTCCACGGGGTTCCGGTAAAAACCGCCGCTGGAGTCAATGCAGGCGTAGAGCCGGCGCGCCTTGCGCTCGTTGATCTCGGCCATGGCCGCGAGGCCGCCCTTCTGCTTCAGCCACTCGAACACCAGCCCCGCGACATACCAGGCGTAGGTCGGCGGCGTGTTGTACATCGAGCCGTTGTCGGCGTGGATCTTGTAATCGAACATGCTCGGCGTGCCCGCGGCCGCGCCCCCGATCAGGTCGTCGCGCACGATCACCAGCGTGAGCCCGGCCGGGCCGATGTTCTTCTGCGCCCCGGCGTAGATCAGGCCGAAGCGCGCGACGTCGAGCGGCCGCGACAGGAGCGTGGACGACATGTCCGCCACCAGCGACGCCGCGCCGGTATCCGGCACCCACGGGAACTCCACCCCGCCGATGGTCTCGTTCGGCGTGTAGTGCACGTAGGCGGCGTCCGGGTCGAGCCGCCATTCCTTTTGCGGCGGCACGGTGGTGAAGTTGCCGGCCGCGGCGCTCGCGGCGACGTTAACGGCGCCGAATTTCCCGGCCTCGGCGATCGCCTTCTTGGACCACTCGCCGGTGTTGATGTAGTCGGCGGATTTTTTTCCACGCCGCAGGTTCAGCGGCACCATGGCGAACTGCGCCGTCGCGCCGCCCTGCAGGAACAGCACCTTGTAATTCGCCGGGATGTCGAGCAGCGCGCGCACGTCGGCCTCGGCCTTCGCGGCGATGGCCATGAACTCCTTGCCGCGGTGGCTCATCTCCATGACCGACATGCCGCTGCCGCGCCAGTCGGGCAGCTCCGCGCGCGCCTGCTGCAAGACCTCCTCCGGCAACACCGCCGGCCCGGCGCTGAAATTAAACACTCTTGTCATTTGAAATTACACCCTGAATATGAATTCTTGACGCAAAGACGCGAAGGCGCAAAGAAAAATCATGAAACAAGAATCGTCTCCAATGGCACTAACTTAAGGCCTCCACAGGCGAAATTGCCGTCATGCCAGCGAAAGCCGGCGTCCAGAATCGGCCTATCGGCCGATGTTTTTTCTAACCCTGGATTCCGGCCCCGGCTTTCACCATGCCGGGGCAGGCCCCCGCCGGAATGACGGCGTAATCAGGAGTTTTTCCTTAAGTTAGCGCCATTAAGAATCGTCTCTTTTCTTCCTTTGCGTCTTTGCGCCTTTGCGTCAAAAGTTCATATCAATCTTCTTCCTCCGACTCAGCCACCTTCTCCAGCCCCGCCAGGCGCTCGCCGTCGGTAAGATCAATCAGATGCACGCCCTGGGTGTTGCGCCCGACGACGGAGATCTCCTTGACGCGGGTGCGGATCAGGGTCCCGCCGTCGGTGATCAGCATCGCCTCTTCCTCGTCGCCGACCAGGCACGCGCCCACGACCTTGCCGTTGCGCTTGCTGGCCTGGATCGAGATCACGCCCTGGCCGCCGCGGCGGTGGCGCGGATATTCGTCCAGCGGGGTGCGCTTGCCGTAGCCGTTCCTGGTCGCGGTCAGGATCGAGGCCGCGCCGCCCGTGCCCTCGGGGCCGGCGATGATGAGCGAGACGACCGCCTGATTCTTGCCGAGCAGGATGCCGCGCACCCCGCGCGCGCCGCGCCCCATGGCGCGCACGTCGCCCTCGCCGAAGCGCACCACCTTGCCGGCGTCGCTGAAGAGCAGCGCATCGCACTCGCCGCTCGTGAGCCCGACGCCGACCAGCTGGTTACCCTGCTCCAGATCAATGGCGATGATGCCGCTCGCGCGCGGGCGCGAGAATTCCGCGAGCCCGGTCTTTTTCACCGTGCCGTCGGAGGTGGCCATGAACACGAAGCCGCTCTGGGTGAAATCCCGCACCGGCAGGATGGCGTTGATCTTCTCGCCCTCGTCCAGGGACAGCAGGTTGATGATCGGCTTGCCGCGCGCCTCGCGCCCGGCCTGCGGAATCTCATAGACCTTGAGCCAGTACACCCGGCCGCGGTTGGTGAAGCACAGGATCGTCGCGTGCGTGTTGGCCACGAGCAGCTTCTCGACGAAATCCTCCTCCTTCATGCGCGTCGCGGTCTTGCCGCGCCCGCCGCGGCGCTGCGCGCGGTAGGCCGCGAGCGGCTGCGCCTTGATGTAGCCGGCGTGCGACAGCGTGACCACCAGGTCCTCCTCGGCGATCAGGTCCTCCATGCTCAGGCTCACGCGCTGTTGGACGATCTCGGTGCGGCGCTTGTCGCCGAACTGGTCGCGGATCGCCGTCAGCTCGTCGCGGATGACGCGCATCAGGCGCGCCGGGTTCTTGAGGATGTCCAGCAGGTCGGTGATGGTCTTGAGGATGTCGCTGTATTCCGCGCGCAGCTTCTCCTGCTCGAGTCCCGTCAGCCGGTGCAGCTTGAGGTCGAGGATCGCCTGGGCCTGCGCCTCGGAAAGCTTGTAGCCCTTGGCGGTCTGGCCGAGGGCCGGGTCGAGGCCATCCGGACGGCAGAGATTGACGTCGCTCCCGGCGAGCATCGCCGTCACCACCGTCGCCGGCCAGGCGCGCTGCATCATGTTCACCTTGGCCTCATTCGGGTCCTTGGCGGCCTTGATCAGGGCGATCATGGCGTCAATGCTCTCGAGCGCCACCGCCAGGCCCTCGAGCACGTGGGCGCGCTCGCGCGACTTGCGCAGGTCGTAGATCGAGCGCCGCGTCACCACCTCGCGCCGGTGGCGCAGGAACAGCTCGAGCACCTCCTTGAGATTCAACAGCCGCGGCTGGCCGGCGACCAGGGCCACCATGTTGACGCCGAACACGCTCTGCATCGCCGTGTGCTCGTAGAGATTGTTCAGCACGACGTCGGCCACCTCGCCGCGCTTCAGTTCGATCACCATGCGCATGCCGGACTTGTCCGACTCGTCGCGCAGCTCGGAGATGCCGCCGATCTTTTCCTCCTTCACCAGCTCGGCGATGTGCTCCAGCAGGCGCGCCTTGTTCACCTGGTACGGCAGCTCGGTCACGATGATCGCCTGGCGCCCGCGCTTCTCGTCGGTCTCGATGGCGACGCGCGCGCGGGTGTAGACGCGGCCGCGGCCGGTGCGGTAGGCCTCGCGGATGCCGTCCGCGCCGTGGATGATCGCGGCCGTGGGGAAATCCGGCCCGGGGATGTGCTGCATCAGGTCGTCAATGGCGCGGTTCTCGTCGTCAATCAGCGCGAGGCAGGCGTTGATCACCTCGGTCAGGTTGTGCGGCGGGATGTTGGTCGCCATGCCGACGGCGATGCCGGAGGAGCCGTTGACCAGCAGGTTCGGCAGCTTCGTCGGCAACACCGACGGCTCGTGCTCGCTGCCGTCGTAGTTGGGCGTGAAGCCGACGGTCTCCTTGTCCAGGTCCGCGAGCATCTCGTGCGCGATGCGGCTCATGCGGATCTCGGTGTAGCGCATGGCCGCCGGCGCGTCGCCGTCCACCGAGCCGAAGTTGCCCTGGCCGTCTATGAGCGGGTGGCGCATGGAGAAATCCTGCGCCATGCGCACGATCGTGTCGTACACGGCGGTGTCGCCGTGCGGGTGGTACTTGCCGATGACGTCGCCGACCACGCGCGCCGATTTCTTGTACGGCTTGTTCCACTCGTTGCCGAGCTCGTGCATGGCGTAGAGCACGCGCCGGTGCACCGGCTTCATCCCGTCGCGCACGTCGGGCAGCGCGCGCCCGATGATGACGCTCATGGCGTAGTCGAGATACGACTGGCGCATCTCGTCTTCGAGATTGACCGGGATTGTTTCCTTGGCGATCTGTTCCATGTCGGATATCAGAATAAGATTTTGAAAATAAAAGACTTTTCATGCTCCCGGCGCGCGGCGCCGAGAACCGAAAAAAGGGGAAATTTTAACATGGATACCCCTGCGGCTGCACGCCGATAAAGCGTGAGGGCGATGAAATTGAGCACTGAGGACTGAGGGCTGAGGGCTGAGGACTGAGGACTGAGGGCTG
>MFSY01000106.1:6563-8483 GCA_001785175.1 Candidatus Muproteobacteria bacterium RIFCSPHIGHO2_01_FULL_65_16
CTGGGGTGTAAACCGGAAAATCAGCCCGTCATCATGGCGGCGATTTTCGCGCGTGTCGGCTGCTCCACGACGCCCTTTTCCGTGACGATGGCGTCAATCATGTCCGCCGGCGTGACATCGAACGCCGGGTTCCAGGCGCGCGCCCCTTCCGGGGCGATCCGCCGGCCGGCGTAATTCAGCACCTCGCTCTCGGCGCGGGCCTCGATCGGGATGGCGTCGCCGTCGGCGGTGGCCAGGTCCACGGTGGTCGTGGGCGCGACCACCATGAATTTCACGCCGTGCCGGCGCGCGCAACAGGCGGTCATGTAGGTGCCGATCTTGTTCGCCGTGTCGCCGTTGGCGGCGATGCGATCCGCGCCCACGAGCACCCAGCGGACCTTGCCGAGCTGCATCAGATAGGCGGCGGCGCCGTCGGCGATAAGCGTGACGGGGATCCCCTCCTGCACCAGCTCCCAGGCTGTCAGTCGCGCGCCCTGCAACCACGGGCGGGTCTCGTCCGCGTACACACTGGCGATCCGCCCGGCCGCCACGCCGGCGCGCACGACGCCGAGCGCGGTGCCGTAGCCGCCGGTGGCCAGGGCGCCGGTGTTGCAGTGCGTGAGCACGCCGCCGCCGGGTTCGATCAGCGCCGCGCCGAGCCCGCCCATGCGCCGGTTGGCGGCGATGTCCTCGCCATGGATGCGCCTGGCTTCATCAAGCAGCGCCGCCACCGGGTCGCCGGAGACCTTATTAATAACGCCGCGCATGCGCGCCACCGCCCAGCGCAGGTTCACCGCCGTCGGCCGCGCCTGCACCAGGAACTCAAGATCCGGCTCGAGCAGCTCGCGCCAGCGGCGCGGGTCCTCGCGGAAACGGCTGCGCGCGCCGAGCACCACGGCATAGGCCGCGGTGATGCCGATCGCCGGCGCCCCGCGCACCGCCATGTCGCGGATCGCGCCCGCGCCGTCGGCCAGGCTGTCGAGCAAGAGATATTCCAGCTTCGCCGGCAGCAGCCGCTGGTCAATGAGCTTGACGCGGTCCTGCTCCCACTCCACCGCGCGGATGCGGTCGTATTGAATTCCCTCGGCGGCGGTCTGTCGCATGGCCCGAATGATACCGCTTGGGCCGTGCCCCGGGAACTATTTAACGTCCACCGCCCGACTCAACCACCCGATCCAGCGCGCGAGCTCGATCCGGATCGGCAAAATCTCGCTCGAGGTCAATCCGCCGAGCGCGTCGCCGGCCTTGAGCGCCTCGTGCAGCGCCTGCTCCGGCTTATCGGGCAGATGTTTCCGCGCCGCTTCGAGGTATTTCAACGCCCGCTCGAGTTCCTTGCGCTCCGCCACGCCCGCCTCGATCAGCGCCTGCATCATGGCCTCGAGCACGGCGCTCTCGGGCGGAGCGCTCGTGGTCACATCCAGAGCCGGTGCGGCGATCAGCTTGTAAGTCCCGCCAACGGGCGCCTCGACAATGGCACGGAAGCCGACCGTTCCGGGTGTCTCGGGCAGCCGGACCCAGACGGTGAGACTCGCCTGCGCCCCTACCCCAAGCTCGACATCCCAGAGCCACTGATCGTCCCGGCCGTGGGCCGCGCCGGCATCCACCATCCTCGCGCCTGCCGGCAGCGTAAGGGTCGCGCGCACCGGCGTTGCTATGCCCTGGTTGACGAGCTTGAGCGTGACGGGCGCCACCTGGCCGGCGGTAAGGTTCGGCGAGATCGCCGGCGTGACCTGTTGCAGCGCCGCAAGCATGGCCTGCGCCGACAGGCTGCTCGCCTCGTCGCGGGTCGCGGTGGCTAGCAGATCGAAGCCGACCCAGACGGCGCGGCCGTTACCGTAGCTATTGATGGTCGCGGCATCGAGGTACTTCTCCGGATGACCCTCGCACGCGTCGCTGTGATCGTCCTTGCTCGCGCCATCCGAATCCGACTTCGGCTTGCCG
>MFSY01000107.1:0-4708 GCA_001785175.1 Candidatus Muproteobacteria bacterium RIFCSPHIGHO2_01_FULL_65_16
CGGTAGACGGTTTTCATGGGCATAGGTTACAGCAGGGCGCGCGGGGGTGTTAGAATTCGCGGCGAAAATTCCCGGAGCATACATGGCCCACAAGAACATCGTCCTTCCCGCCGACGGCGCAAAAATCACGGTCAACAGGGATTTCTCGCTCACCGTTCCCGATCATCCCGTCGTTCCTTTCATCGAGGGCGACGGGATCGGCGTGGACATCACGCCGGCGATGCGCAAGGTCGTGGACGCGGCCGTGGCTCGGGCCTACGCGGGTCGGCGCCAGATCGCCTGGATGGAGGTGTACGCCGGGGAAAAGGCGGTCGCCAGATACGGCGCCGACGCCTGGCTCCCCAATGAAACCCTCGAGGCGGTCAGGGAGTACGTCGTTTCCATCAAGGGCCCGCTCACAACGCCCGTGGGCGGCGGCATCCGCTCGCTCAACGTGACGCTGCGCCAGGAGCTCGACCTCTATGTCTGCCTGCGGCCGGTGCGTTATTTCCGCGGCGTGCCGAGTCCGCTCAAGGAGCCGGAAAAGACCGACATGGTCATCTTCCGCGAGAACTCCGAGGACATCTACGCCGGCATCGAATGGGCGGCCGGCTCGGCCGAGGCCAGGAAGGTGATCGCCTTCCTCGAAAACGAGATGGGGGTGAAGAAGATCCGCTTCCCCGCGACCTCCGCGATCGGCATCAAACCCGTCTCGCGCGAGGGTACGGAGCGGCTGGTGCGCCGGGCGATCCAGTACGCCATCGCCCGGGACCGGCCGTCGGTAACCCTGGTGCACAAGGGCAATATCATGAAGTTCACGGAAGGGGGCTTCAAGAGCTGGGGCTACGACTTGGCGCGGCGCGAGTTCGGCGCCGAGCTTATCGAACAGGGACCGTGGATGCGCCTGAAGAACCCAAAGACCGGCAAGGAGATCGTCGTCAAGGACGTGATCGCCGATAATTTCCTGCAGCAGATCCTGCTGCGGCCGGAGGAGTACAGCGTCATCGCCACGCTGAACCTGAACGGCGACTACATCTCCGACGCGCTCGCGGCCCAGGTGGGAGGCATCGGCATCGCCCCCGGGGCGAACCTCTCCGACACCGTGGCCATGTTCGAGGCCACCCACGGCACCGCGCCCAAGTACGCCGGCAAGGACATGGTCAACCCCGGCTCGCTCATCCTGTCCGCGGAGATGATGCTGCGCCATCTCGGCTGGGCGGAGGCGGCGGATCTCATCGTCAGGGGCATGGAGGGCGCGATCGCGGCGAAAACCGTGACCTACGATTTCGCGCGCCTCATGCCCGGCGCGACCCAGGTCGGCTGTTCGGGCTTTGCCGACGCCGTCGTTCAGCACATGGGGCGCTGACTTGCGCCGGGCGGAAAAAGAAAAAACCCGACGCACGCCGGGTTTTGTCAAATCCGAACGGGCGGGATGGGCTTGCGCCCGCTGATCTACTAGCAGGCTGCCGAAAAACTCGTTTTTCGGCAGCCTGCGGTGCGGTCGAGGGACCGACCGCCGTTTTTCAAACACCCAGGTGTTTGAAAAACGAAGCAAAGCAAAAATCGCATTTTTGCTTTGTGCCGTACAGTGAAGTACCAATGCCGCGGGCGCGAACCTGTAGCCCTACTCGCTTCGCTCGTTCGTCCTGCCTTATGACAGGCGCAGGAGCGGCCGTGGCTGAAAAAGTCCTGGATGGACTTTTTCAGCATCCTGCTAGGAAAGTGCGCGGATGTTGGAAGCCTGCGGGCCTTTGGGGCCTTCCTGGACTTCGAATTCCACCTGCTGACCTTCCTTCAGGGTCTTGTATCCGTCCATCTCGATGGCGGAAAAATGCGCGAACACATCATCGCCGCCATCGCTGGGCGTGATAAAACCGTACCCTTTGCTGGCGTTGAACCACTTCACAGTACCGGTTGTCATAACATCCCCCTAGCTGCCGCGAAGCGGAACGCTCCGCTACCTGCCTACTCATGAATCGCGGATTCTTCCCCGGCCCGGTCGCCGGGATCGTGCCGGGCAAGAAAGCCGCGAAACAATCATCCTTCTTTTCCCGGTCAAGTCAAGCGATTAGGCGCGCTGGGCGCGCGCCGCGACGAGGCGGGCGCGTAATACGTCAAAATTCATGCCACAAACACTGGGGTTGAAATTTTACACCGAGTCCGCACAATGGGTTTATATTTATAGTATAGAAACGCCTTTGATTCTGGTCGGCCATTTTTAGAATCTTTCGAAGCAGTTATGAGCGATAAGCTGCCGCAGTATCCAGAAGCCCCGATCATTCAGGAAGCCAAGCCCAGGCTTCAGAAGCCGCAGCTGTACAAAGTCGTCTTGCTGAACGACGACTACACGCCCATGGAGTTCGTGGTCGCGGTGCTGGAGCGGTTCTTCCACAAGAACCGCGAGGAGGCGACCCGAGTCATGCTGCATGTGCACCAGAAGGGGGTCGGGGTGTGCGGCGTGTTTACGCGCGAGATCGCTGAAACCAAGGTGCGGCAGGTCATGTCCTACTCTCACGAGCACCAGCACCCGCTCCAGTGCGCCATGGAGCCGGATTGATTCGCGGCGATTTTGTGATATTAGTGATATAGGTGGTTAGCAGGAGGTTTTCAGGCACATGCTGTCGCAGGAACTAGAGTTTTCGCTCAACAGCGCCTTCCAGGCGGCGCGCGAAAAGCGGCATGAATTCATCACCGTCGAGCATCTGCTGGCGGCGCTGCTGGACAATCCCACGGCCGCCAGGGTCATCCGCGCCTGCGGCGGCAATATAGACGAGCTGCGCAAGACCCTGGGTTCCTTCCTGGCGGAGAACGTCCCCATCCTGCCGCCCAGCAGCAAGGCCGACACCCAGCCGACCATCGGTTTTCAGCGCGTGATCCAGCGCGCGGTGCTGCACGTGCAGGGCGTGGGCAAGAAGGAAGTGACGGGCGCGAATGTGCTGATCGCGATCTTCGGCGAGAAGGAATCGCACGCGGTGTATTTCCTGCACAAGCAGAACATCAGCCGCTTCGACGTCGTGAATTACGTCTCGCACGGCATCTCCAAGGTCCCGGGCGAGGGCCAGCACGAGCTGCCGTCGCCGGACGATACCGAGGAGGGCGGGTCTACCGAGCGCAGCCCGCTCGACGCCTACACCGTCAACCTCAACGAGCAGGCCAAGCTCGGCAAGATTGATCCGCTCATCGGGCGCGCGCGCGAGGTCGAGCGCACCATCCAGGTGCTGTGCCGCCGGCGCAAGAACAATCCGCTGTTCGTCGGCGAGGCCGGCGTCGGCAAGACCGCGATCGCCGAGGGCCTGGCGAAGAAGATCGTTGACGGCGAGGTGCCGGAGGTGCTCGCGCGCAGCACCATCTACGCGCTCGACATGGGCGGGTTGCTGGCCGGCACCAAGTACCGCGGCGACTTCGAGAAGCGCCTGAAGGCGGTGCTGCACCACCTGAAGAAGCAGGAGCACGCGATCCTGTTCATTGACGAGATCCACACCATCATCGGCGCCGGCGCGGCCTCCGGCGGCGCCATGGACGCCTCGAACCTGCTGAAGCCGGCGCTGTCCACGGGCGACATCAAGTGCATCGGCTCGACCACCTACCAGGAGTACCGCAACATCTTCGAGAAGGACCGGGCGCTGTCGCGCCGCTTCCAGAAGATAGACGTCACCGAGCCCTCGGTGGAAGAGACGGTGGAGATCCTGCGCGGCCTGAAACAGCGTTTCGAGAAGCACCACGGCGTGCGCTACACGCAGCAGGCGCTGCGCAGCGCCGTTGATCTGGCGCACCGCTTCATCAACGACCGGCACCTGCCGGACAAGGCGATTGACGTCATTGACGAGGCCGGCGCCGGCCAGCAACTGTTGCCGCCGTCCAGACGCAAGAAGACCATCGGCGTGCACGACGTCGAGGAGATCGTGGCCAAGATGGCGCGCATCCCGCCCAAGAACGTGACCACGTCCGACCGCGCGGCGCTGCTGAGCCTGGAGCGCGACCTGAAGCTGGTCGTGTTCGGCCAGGACGAGGCGATCGAGGCCCTGGCGACCGCGATCAAGCTCGCGCGCTCGGGGCTCGGGCATCCGGAGAAACCGGTGGGTTCGTATCTCTTCTCCGGCCCCACCGGCGTGGGTAAGACCGAGGTCACGCGCCAGCTGGCGCGCGTGCTCGGCGTGGAGCTGATCCGCTTCGACATGTCGGAGTACATGGAGCGGCACACGGTGTCGCGCCTGATCGGCGCGCCGCCCGGCTACGTCGGCTTCGACCAGGGCGGGTTGCTCACCGAGGCGATCACCAAGCACCCGCACTCGGTGTTGCTGCTGGACGAGATCGAGAAGGCGCACCCGGACGTGTTCAACCTGCTGCTGCAGGTGATGGACCACGGCACGCTCACGGACAACAACGGCCGCAAGGCCGACTTCCGCAACGTGATCCTGGTGATGACCACCAACGCCGGCGCCGACCGCATGGGCCGCGCCTCCATGGGCTTCGCCAGGCAGGACCACACGGGCGACGACATGCAGGAGATCAAGCGCATGTTCAGCCCCGAATTCCGCAACCGCTTGGACGCGGTCATCCATTTCAAGCCGCTGGACGAGACCACCATAGGGCACGTGGTCAACAAGTTCGTCCTCGAGCTCGAGGCCCAGCTGGCGGACAAGCACGTGACCATCGAGCTCGACGAGGCGGCGCGCGGCTGGCTCGGCCGGCACGGGCATGATCCGGGCATGGGCGCGCGCCCGATGGC
>MFSY01000107.1:4759-5925 GCA_001785175.1 Candidatus Muproteobacteria bacterium RIFCSPHIGHO2_01_FULL_65_16
CGGCCTCGCGCTCGATATAGTTCCGGCCGCGCAGCCGGCGGTGTCAGCGGGCGCGGAAGGTGATCCGGCCCTTGGTTAGATCGTAGGGGGTAAGCTGGACCGTGACCCGGTCGCCGGTCAGGATGCGGATGTAGTGTTTGCGCATCTTGCCGGAGATGTGGGCCGTGACCACGTGCCCGTTGTCCAGCTTCACCCGGAACAGGGTGTTGGGGAGGGTTTCGGTGATGGTTCCCTCCATTTCGATGTGTTCTTCTTTCGCCACTCACTTCCTCGTTGATTCGTTTCCACGCCCTCGGCGGCGCGGAGTTTTGCCGGCGGCGTATGATGCCGCAGCCGCGCGCGGGCGTAAAGCGTTCGTTCGGGGCAATAAAGGCCAGGGAAGGACTTTTTCGTCATCCTGTCAGGGTTCGAGCACGGACCAATGCCCGTTGAGGTAGGCCTCCAGCGGGCGGTAGTTCGCCTTATACGCCATCTTCGGGCACTCCCGGATCAGATAGCCGAGATAAAGCGCGGATAACCCGAGGCTCCGCACCCGGGCGATCTGCCACAGTACCGCGTACACCCCGAGGGCGCGGCGCGTCTCCTCCGGATCGAAGAACGTGTACACCGCCGAGAGCCCGTCCGGCAGGTGATCGGCGACGGCCACGCCCAGCAGCCGGTCGGCCAGGCGGAATTCATAGAACACCGTCTCGACCTGGCGGCTCGCCAGGAAGCTCAGATATTTTCCCGGGTCCGGATCGTCCATGGCGCCGCCGGCATGGCGTGTTTCCTGGTAGCGCCGGTAGAGCTCGAAGTGTTCCTGGTCGTATTCCGGCGCGCACGCACGCACGCCCAGGTCCTGGTTTCGCCGCCAGACGCGCCGCTGGCTGCGGTTGGGGGTGAAGCGGTCTGCCGGCACCCGCACCGGCAGGCAGGCGTCGCATCCCTGGCAATGCGGGCGGTAGACCAGGTCGCCGCTGCGCCGGAAGCCCAGGCGGATGAAGCGGCCGTACCCCTTGCTGTCGAGCGCGCACCGCGGATCAACAAAGAGCGTCGTCGCCGTCCGCTCCGGCAGATAGCTGCACTGGTGCGGCATGGACATGAACATGTCCGGGTTTTTTTGTTGCGTCGTCATAGCTTGTCGAGCCGCCCTGCGGGCGGCGTTTGTTTTAATGCGGGATGCTCCG
>MFSY01000108.1 GCA_001785175.1 Candidatus Muproteobacteria bacterium RIFCSPHIGHO2_01_FULL_65_16
GAGCGCCATGAAAAAAGCGGTCGCGGCCGGGCGCGAGGCCTATCTCGCCGGGCGCATGCCGCGCAAACAGTACGGCTCGCCGTCCTCGCCCCTCGGCGGGACGTTTTTTTAAGATTATTTGACGCAAAGACGCAAAGCGCGCAAAGAAATACAAAGTGGGGCGGTAAGGTTTTCGGCGCGCAGCGCCGCTCCGCTTTTCTTTGCGTCCTTTGCGCCTTTGCGTCAAGAATTCATATATGAATCCCCCCTCCTCACCGCATCGGCCGATCCGCAGCTTCGTGCGCCGCGAGGGGCGGATAACGAAGGCGCAGGAGCGCGCGCTCACGGAGCTCTGGCCCAGGTACGGCGTGGACGCCGGCGACGCGCCGCTCGATCTTTGCGCGCTCTTCGGGCGGAAGGCGCCGGTGCACGTCGAGATCGGCTTCGGCAACGGCGACGTGCTTGCCGCCATGGCCGCGCGCCATCCCGAGTACGATTACCTGGGGATCGAGGTGCACCGCCCCGGCATCGGCGCGCTGCTGCGCCGGCTCGAAGCCGCGGGGCTCGGGAACGCCCGCGTCATGCGCGCCGACGCCGAGGAAGTGCTGGCGCGCAACATCCCGGACGCGGCGCTGTCCGCGGTCTACATTTTCTTTCCCGACCCCTGGCCCAAGAAGCGCCACCACAAGCGCCGGCTCATCCAGCCCGAGTTCGCCGAGCTTGTGCGCCGCAAGCTCCAGCCGGGCGGGATGCTGCATCTCGCCACCGACTGGCGGGATTACGCCGAGCAGATGCTCGACGTGTTATCGCAGACGCCGGGATTCGAGAACACGGCCGCCGCCGGCGCATTCGCGCCGCGGCCGGAGGAGCGGCCGCTCACGAAGTTCGAGCAACGCGGAAAGCGCCTTGGGCACGAGGTGTATGACTTGTCCTTCAGGCGGAGCCAACGGTGAAACCGCAGATATACGCAGCAGGCCCTCACCCCTTCCCCCTCTCCCGCAGGGAGATGGGTTCCGGCATGAATGGCACTAACTTAAGGCCTCCACAGGCGAAATTGCTGTCATGCCAGCGAAAGCCGGCGTCCAGAATCTGCCTATCGGCCGATGTTTTTTCAAACCCTGGATTCCGGCTTCCGCCGGAATGACGGCGTAATCAGAAGTTTTTCCTTAAGTTAGCGCCATTAGGTTCCGGCATTTTTTAATCTGCGTAAATCTGCGTTAATCTGCGGATAAAGCTTTTCTTCTTCTGCGGTTCAACAAAGTTTCAATCTGTGTTTATCCGTGTGCGTCTGTGGTTCCTGCATTTTTAATCTGCGCCAATCTGCGAAATCTGCGGATAAAGCTTTTCTTATTCCGCCTGGCGGCCGACGAGCGCCTCTTTTTCCTTGCGCGTCAGCAGCCGCACGGAGCATTCGCGGATGAGGGCCGAGGAGCGGCTGGGGCAGCTCTCCTGGTAGCGGACCTTTACCGGGCGGCGGCTGCGGGTGTAGCGCGACGCCAGGCCGTCGTTGTGCTGCTGGAACCGCCGCTCCAGGTCGTTGGTGATGCCGGTGTAGAACGAGCCGTCGCTGCACTCGAGGATATACAGCACCCATGATTCCTGTGTTTCCAATACTTGGAGGTTGGGGCTGAAGGACATCGAGTCGTACTTCGGCGCGTTGTCAGTTGATGTGCGCGGAGAGGCGCTGCAACTCGATTATCCGCTGGTGCACCTCGGCGGCGTCGTTGGCCGCCGGTTCGAGTTGGAGATAACGCCGGTAATCGTTGAGCGCCGCCTGGAAGCATTCGAGGCGCGCATAGATTGATCCGCGATCGCGGATCTCCTCCGGCATGTCGGGCGCGACCAGCAGGATGCGTTCGGCCGCCGCCAGCGCCTTGGTGTAGTCCTGCTTGTGCAGGTAGATTCCCTTGAGATTGCGCAGCATGCGCAGCACGACCTGTTTCTTGTCCATCGGCTGCGCCACCAGCGTGCGCGCGAACGTCGCCAGCGACGTGCCCTCGTCCAGGCCCAGCCCCTCCAGCCGCTCCACCAGGTCCTCCTCGCTCAGGCAGATCCCGCCCGAGAACGGGTCGAGCACGACGTCGCCCTCGGCCGTGCTGACCTTCACCAGGAAGTGCCAGGGGAAGGGGACGCCCTCGAGCGGCAGTCCGAGGCGCCGGCCGATCTCCATGTACACGATGGAGAGCGTCAGCGGGATGCCGAGCTTGCGATCCAGCACCTCGTTGAGGAAGCTGTTGCGCGGGTCGTAATAGTTGTCGGTGTCGCCGGCGAAGCCCTGCTCCTCGAACATGACCTGGTTGAGGATCAGAATGGTGTCCTCGAACCCGGCGTGCTTGGGCAGTTGCGCGCGCACTTTCCGCGCGAGCTCGTCCAGCCGGCTGATGTAGGCGGCGACGTCGAGATCGGGGTACTCGTCCTTGGCGATCAGCAGGGCGGCCTCGGCCAGGCTGAAATCCTGGTCGGGGAGGCTGACAAGATGCCGCAGTCGTTCTATGGCAGAAGATATCATCTCCGGGCTCGCTAGTGGTCGCTGCTTCTTACCATCAAATATAGCAGCCCCGGCGCGCGATGACGGCGCAGACAAATGTTTAATGAATTGGAACGATAATGAATTGATTTGCCCGATTTTTTGCCGGGAAAAGGTGTGACAAAAAACGGCAGTCGCTCCGGCGGCGGGTGATTTTACTTCAGGGGTCGAGGCAATCCAGGTCGTCGGCGAAGGTCACGGGCCCGGCGAAGCCCTTGCGTATCGCCGTCAGCATTTCGTCCTCTTTGCCGGACGTCGCGCGCATGCGGTGGACGAGCGTGAGCTGCTTCACTCCCGCTTGGCCGGCGAGGCGCCCGAGGTCGGCGGGGGCGGCATCGGGCGCGGCGTGGGGCGCAACGAGAATATCAGCCCCGTGCGCGAGCCGCTCCAGCGCGGCGTCCGCGCCGCCGTCGCCGCTGAAGACGACGCTCTTGCCGCCGGCCTCGACGCGGAAGGCGAGCCCGGGGACGGCGCCGTTGGTCACGGGAACGGCGCTCACGCGCAGCGCGTCGTTGGCGAAGACCGCCTGGACCTGGACCTCTTCGCTGCGCTTGCGCGGCGCGCCGATCTTCACCGGCCGTTCGCGCACGTCGTACGGTTGCAGCTTGTAGGCCGTCTTCGCCAACGGGCTCAGAAAATCGCCGAGATGACGATAGGCGCCGCGGGTGTTGTCGAACAGGGCGCGCACGAAGGTGACCGTGGACGGCATGAGTCTGTCCCCCTCGGGCCCGTAGAGCGGCAGCGGGCGGGCGCGGTTTTCGAAGACCGAGGCCGCGACGAGCGCCGGCAGATCGGCGGTGCGGTCCGCGCGCAGATTGGTGAGCAGGATGACATCCAGATCCGCGACTTCCGCCCCCGCCTCGGCGAAGCGCAGCGCCGCGCCGCCGCCGATGTCCACCAGCACGCGCGGCTTGCCCTCGATCCAGACCAGATTCCCGCTCGCGGCGCGTCCACCGTGCAGCTCCGGTCCGCCCGACCCCAGCACCTGGACGTGCACGCCCTTGGTGTCGCAGGTCGGCGCGGCGGCGGCGGTTCCCAGCCACAGGAGCGGGAGCATGGCGACTGCTATTTTCATCGGGCGGGCCTTTCCGGCATATGCAGCTATATTCCCGATTTCCGCGCGCGACATCAATGGTTATCTCTATAGTCGAGCCGCCCTGCGGGCGGCGCTTATTTGAATGCGGGATGCTCCCGCCCCGCACCCAGGGTTACTCTTCTTTGCTTGTCCAAAGAAGAGTCACCAGAAGAAAGGACACCCCGGATGGCGCGACTACTCCCACGCATCCTCGGCTTTGGGGCCCGCGCCCGACCCACGCGACCTCCTGTCGCGGGGTCCGGTCGCGGACATCCCTGTCCGCGACCCCTGCGGGGCGCTCTCCCAAAGCCTTGCGGTGCGCGGGCGCGCCATACGGGGACCCAGGAAAACCACACATCTCAGGTCTATGCTTCCGTTGCCGTCGGTGTTCCGAAGCCCTTGGGGCACGGTTCAAGCTGACCGCTGATAGCTTATTTTTCTCCGCGTCTCTGCGCCTCTGCGTCGAATAATCATAATATTTCGGGTTCACCGGCTTGCGCGCGCCGGGTCTGTGCCTTATGCTGAATGAGAACAAAAGGAGAACATTACATTGGGCAAGACGAACGAGCACAGCGAGTAGGGCTTCTGTTATGCCGACCGACCGCGGGCGCGAGGTTCTCGACTTCCTCCGCGCCTATATCGCCCGCCACGGCCGCGCGCCCAAGCTGCGCGAGATCGCGCGCCACCTCGAGATCGGCTCGCGCGGCACGGTGCACCGCTACCTGCGCGCGCTCGAAGCGGAGGGCCTGATCGCCATCGAGCCGGCGCGGGCGCGCGGCGTGCGCCTGCGGCGGAAGGCGGCGGCGCGCCCGTTCGTGCTGCCGCTGCTGGGGCGGATCGCCGCCGGCCGGCCGATCGAGGCCGTTCCCGGCGCGGACGAGATTGATCTGAGCGAATTCTTCGTCGCCCCGAACCGCTTCGTGCTGCGCGTCGCCGGCGATTCCATGGTCGAGGACGGCATCCTCGACGGCGACATGGTGATCGTGGAGTGGCGCGAGACCGCGGACAACGGCGCGATCGTCGTGGCGCTCATTGACGGCCAGGAGGCGACGCTCAAGCGGCTACAGAAAAACCACGACGGCTCCGTCACGCTGCGCGCGGCCAATTCCACCATGCCGCCCATGCGCTACGCGGCCGATCGGGTGCGGGTGCAGGGTGTGGTGGTGGGGCAGTTCCGTTCCTATCGTTGAACGGAGACTCCGCCGAGGCGTGGAGAAAAAACAACAGCGGAACCGCAGATGAACGCGGAGAAACATTTTTATCCGCAGATTACGCAGATTTACGCAGATTAAAAATGCTGGAACCACAGATGAACACGGATGTACACAGATATAAGAAACAAAAGAGCGGAACCGCAGATAAACGCAGATGAACGCGGATAAGAAATAAAAAAAGCTATCAGCTAAACAAGCTATCAGCTATCAGCTATCAGCTATCAGCTATCAGCAATCAGCTATCAGCTTGAACCGTGCCCCAAGGGCTTCGGAACACCGAGGGCAACAGAAGCACAGACCTGAGATGTGTGGTTTTCTCGGGCCCCCGTATGGCGCAAACCCGAGCACCGCAGGGCTTTGGGAGAGCGCCCCGAAGGGGGCGCGGACAGGATGTCCGCGCCTGA
>MFSY01000109.1:0-3529 GCA_001785175.1 Candidatus Muproteobacteria bacterium RIFCSPHIGHO2_01_FULL_65_16
CGGAGGCGCGGAGAAAAATAAGCTGTCAGCTAAACAAGCTATCAGCGATCAGCGATCAGCGGTCAGCTCAATGAGCGATCAGCTATCAGCTATCAGCTTGAATCGCACCCCAAGGGCTCGCCGAATACCGAAGGGCACCAGAAGCACAGACCTGAGATGTGTGCTTTTCTCGGGCCCCCGTATGGCGCGCCCAAACACCGCAAGGCTTTGGGAAAGCGCCCCGCAGGGGTCGCGGACATGGATGTCCGCGACCAGACCCCGCGACAGGAAGTCGCGTGGGTCAGGCGCGGGCCCCAAAGCCGAGGATGCGCGGGGGTGAGCCGGATACAGACGACGGTCCGGTGGACCGTCGTCCCGGCGAACGGGCGCACAGGGATTGTGCGCCCTGGGCTTTCCCGCGGAGCTGGATGCGTAGCGGGAAAGGTCGCGCCATCCGGGGGGTCATTCTCTTTGGCTACTTTCTCTTGGACAAGCAAGAGAAAGTAGCCCTGGGTGGCCGCTCCTGCGCCTGTCATAAGGCAGGACGAACGAGCGAAGCGAGTAGGGCTACAGGTTCGCGCCCGCGGCATTAGTGCATCCATGCACAGCACGGGAAATAATGGGAGCATCCCGCATTAAAACAACGCCGCCTGAAGGGCGGCTCAACGGGAAAGAAAAAAAATATTTCAGGACGCCAGTATCGGGGCCCCGAAGAGCATGCCCTGGGCGCTGCCGATGCCGATCTCGCGCAGGGCCGTCTGCGTCGCCTCGTTCTCCACGCTCTCGGCGATGGTTTCCATGCCGAATGATTGCGCGAGCTCGTGGATGTGCGTCACGATCTTGCGGTCGGCCTCGTTGTTCAGCATGCCGCGCACGAACGAGCCCTCGATCTTGAGATAATCGGGACGGAACTGGTTGAGGAAATTGTAGGTGGAATAGCCGCTGCCGAAATCGTCCAGCGCCAGCTTGCAACCAAACGTCCGCAGCTTCTGTATGTCCTCGTGCAGGGTGTCGCCCATGGGGAGGGTCTCGCGCTCGGTGATCTCGATGGTGATCCGGCGGCCGCTGTCGCACGCCGGCTTGAGCAGCGCGCCCAGCTCGTTGACGAAATCCCGGTCGTTGAACGAAGACAGGTCCACGTTCAGGAACAGCGCCTGGTATTGCGTGGCGTGCGCCAGCGCCGCGCGGATGACGTGCAGGTCAACGTCGCGCGTGAGCCCCAGTTCCTCCGCCACGGTGATGAAGTCCTTGGCGTGGATGACGGAGCCGTTCAGCCGCATGCGCGCGAGCACCTCGTAGGCGATCGTCTCGCCGGTGCGCAGGTTGCATATGGGCTGGAAGGCGGGATGGATATTCCCCTGCTCCAGCGCGCTGCGCAGCTGGAACCCCTGGCTGAAGATGGACATCATCGCCTTGCTGATGTCGGGCGACAGCACCTCGATGCGGTTGCGGCCGTGCTGCTTGCTGTGGTACAGCGCCACGTCGGCGGCGCTGACCAGGTCTTGGGAGTTCTTGCCGTGCGTCGGCGCCGCGGCCACGCCGATGCTCGACTGGAGCTGGATGTGCCCGACGGGCAGCGGGATGCGGGTCTCGTTGATCTTGGCGTGCAGCTTCTGGGCGATGCGCGTGGCGCTGTCGAGGGCGGTGTTCTTCAGCACCATGGCGAATTCGTCGCCCGCCAGGCGCGCGATGTAGTCGTTGCGCCGCACCTGCTGGCGCAACAGGCCGGCGATGGTGCGCAGCACCTCGTCGCCGAACGGGTGGCCGTAGGTGTCGTTGATGAACTTGAAGCCATCCAAGTCTATGAGCAGCAGGCAGACGGGGCGCTTCTTGGGCAGGTGATCGGACAGTATGACCTCGAGCTGGGTGTCGAAGTGTCGGCGGTTGTAAAGGCCGGTGAGCGGGTCGGTCACCGAGAGGTGGTAGAGCTCGTCCTGGTATTTGCTCAGCAGCCGGTTGAGTTCGACGCTCTTGGTGATGTCGCCGAGGGTGCCGATGATGCCGGTGCAGTCGCCGGCCGCGTCCTTCTGGGCGTCGGCGTCGAGGCTGACCCAGAGGCGCTTGCCGGCCGCGGTGCGCAGCGAGATCTCGCGGTTTTTCTCGTGCAGGCGCGCGAGCACCCCGCCGCCGAAGTCGCGGATGGCGTCCTCGTCCATGAGAAAATCGCCGAACGGCTTGCCGAGCGAATCCTCGACCCGGAACCCGGTCAGTTTTTCCCACGCCGGATTGAGGAAGCTGATGCGGCCGTCGCGATCGAGCTCGAACAGGATCTCGTGCATGCCGTTGACGAGCTTGCGCAGGCGGGTCTCGCTGTGTTCCAGCAGCTCGCGCGTCTCTTCCAGGCTGCGGATGTAGTGGCGCATGGTCGTGGAGCCGTCGGCGAAGGCCTGGTTCAGCTGCCGGATCTCGCGGCTGCCGGACTCGATGAGCTTGACCTTCGGCATCCAGTTGCCGCGCGAGAATTCGTGCGCCCATTCCGTCAGTGGATGGAGCGGCGCGGTGAAGCGCCGCAGCAGCGCGTAGGTGATCGCCGCGCTCAGCAGCAGCAGCACGAGCGTGACCAGGGCGCTGTTGCGCAGCACATTACCGATGCTGGTGTTCAGGGGTTTGTAGGAGAGCGTGATCTCGATGCGCCCGAGCTTGCGCCCGGCCGGCGCGACGTCGGCGGCGAACGACCTGATCGCCGCCGTGCCGAACGTCAGCCATTTTGTGAGCCGGTCCGCGGGCTCCTGGTCGCTGACACGCTCGACCACAACGGCCCCGTCGGGGCCGGTCAGGCGCACGGACGCGATGGCCGCGTCGGCGGCGACCACGCCGAGGTGATTATTTAGGTCCGCCGTGTCGTTATCCACCAGCAGGTGCTGGACGGCCGGAACCAGCGCGTCGAGCATGCTCCGGCCGAGATGTTGCTGCGCACCGAGCTCGTTGACGGCGGCCTGGCGGCAGAGGACGACGGTGATTGTCGCGGCGGTCAGGAATAACAGGGCCGAGAATGCGAGCGCCATCCGTGTGCAGAGCGATCCCGGAAAGCGCGATATTCGGATCATGGTCCCGGGACCGCGGAACGCGGGGGCAACATCGGCTTGCGACGGGGATAAAGCCCCCGAGTTGTTGCTTCTAAACGTGCCACGAGGGTGTGGTGACGGTGTTTTTATGTGCGCCGCAGTATACCACGGTCGGAATTTACCACAGCGATTTTGTCACGCAGGAAGGAAGTAGCGCCGCCGTTCGTCGGCGATTTCGCGCAGCTGGCACCGGTAGAGCCGTTCTAAGGCGGGTACTTGCAGGATCTCGGAGAGCCGGCCGTGCAGACAGTTTCCGTCGCCGAACAGCAGAATGCCGTGGCTGCCGAAGCGGGTGGCGAGGTTGATGTCGTGCAGGACGAAAATATTCAGACATCCCGGCCGGCGCGCGCGGTCGGACAATATCTCCAGCATGCGCACCTGGTGATGCAGGTCGAGATGATTGGTCGGTTCGTCCATGAGCAGGATCGGCGCGTCCTGGACCAGCAGCGCGGCGATTTCCACCCGCCGCCGCTCGCCGCCCGAAA
>MFSY01000109.1:3541-5044 GCA_001785175.1 Candidatus Muproteobacteria bacterium RIFCSPHIGHO2_01_FULL_65_16
CGCGGCCCGCGAATCCGGAAAGCTCCACCACCGCGAGCGCGTCCTCGGCCAGGCGGCGGTCGTCGGCGCTCTCCCACTGCCATCGGCTCAGGTGCGGATGCCGCCCGAGGAGCACGGTCTCGAGCACGCCCGCCGGGAACGCGGTCTCGTATTCCTGGAACAGCACGCCGATTTTTCGGGCGCGCGCGCGGTGCGGGTGCCGGCCGATGGCGCGCGCATCGAGCAGCACCGCGCCCGCGTCGGCCGGCCGCAATCCCGCGAGCGCGTGCAGCAGCGTGGTCTTGCCGCTGCCGTTCGGGCCCAGTATCACCCAGTTTTCACCGCCGCCGAACGCGACGGTCAAGTCGCGGCAGAGAACCCGGCCGGCCACTTCCAGCGTCAGATTTTTCGCCTGCAGCGGGGCCGTCGTGGTCATCTGGTCCGCGCCAGCAGGAACAAGAACACCGGCACGCCCAGCAGCGCCGTGAGCACGCCCACCGGCAGCTGCGCCGGCGCGAGCAGGCTGCGCGCGACGGTATCGGCCACGACCAGAAAACCGCCGCCGAGCAGCACGCAGTTGGGCAGGAGCCAGCGGTGATCGGCGCCGCCGAGCAGCCGCAGCAGGTGCGGGATGACGAGCCCGACGAAGCCCACGCTGCCCGCGAGCGTCACCGCCGCGGCGGTCAGGACCGAGGCGGTGAAATAGACCAGCCACCGCAGGCGGCGCGGATTTTCCCCGAGGGTCGCGGCCACGAGCTCGCCGCGCGCCAGCAGATTGAGCGAGCGCGCCAGCCACAGCGACACCGCGAGCCCCGCCGCCAGCGCCGCCAAGCCGGGCGCGGGTCGCGCGGCGTGACCGAGGTCCCCGAGCAGCCAGAACACCATCCCCGGCAGCCGCGCGTCCGGCGCGAGCGCGAGCAGCAGGCTGATGAGCGCGCCCCAGCCGGCGGCCACCACCACCCCGGTAAGCAGCAGGCGGTTCTGGGTCCAGGCGCCGCCCACGCGACTCAAGCCGAAGACGAGAAACATGGACAGAAACGCGCCGCCGAGCGCGCCGGCGCTGATCCAGGCGCCGCCGAGCCCCGCGAGCATCGCCAGCAGCGCCGTGCTCGCGGCCCCGCCGGAGATGCCGAGGACGTAGGGGTCGGCCAGCGGATTGCGCAGCAGCACCTGCAACAGCGCCCCGGAGAGCGCAAGCATGCCGCCGACGGCGAAGGCCGCGAGCGCGCGCGGCAGGCGTAGTTCGAAGATCAACGTGGCGGCCATGCCGTCGGCGCCGCGGGCGGCGTCCCAGAGCTCGCGCCAGCCGATGCCGACGCTTCCGTGCAGCAGCGCGAACAGCACGCTCGCGGGCGCCGCCAGGATCAGCAACCACGTGAGGTGCGATCGCCGCATGCCGCCGGCTCAGTCCAGGGTGATGATGGGCCAGCCGCGCGCCCGCGCCTCGGCGCGCAGCGTGTCGTCCGGGTTGACCGCGACCGGATGGTCCACGATGCCGAGCAGCGGCAGGTCGTTGTGCGAGTC
>MFSY01000109.1:5073-6553 GCA_001785175.1 Candidatus Muproteobacteria bacterium RIFCSPHIGHO2_01_FULL_65_16
CGTGCCGGAGACCTTGCCGGTGAAACGGTCGTTGACCACCTCCGGTTCGGTCGCAATCAGGTGCGGGATGCCGAAGGCCGCGGCGATCGGGCCGGTGACGAAGCTGTTCGTGGCGGTGATCACGACCAGGGTGTCGCCGCGCGCGCGGTGCTCTTCCACCAGCGCGCGCGCCTGCGGCGTGATCATGGGCTGCACCTTGGCCTGCATGTACTGCCGGCGCCAGGCCTCGAGCGCGGCGCGGTCGTGGCGCGCCAGCGGCCGCAGGGCGAAGGCCAGGAATTCCATGATGTCGAGCGTGCCGGCGTGGTACTGCGCGTAATAGCGCTCGTTCTCGCGCCGGTACGCCTCGCCGTCAACGACGTGGTTTTCGACCAGGAACTGCCCCCAGGCGTAGTCGCTGTCGCCGCGCAGCAGCGTGTGGTCGAGATCGAAGATGGCGAGGCTCAAGATGGTCCGGGTAGAAGTTTGTATATGAATTCTCGCCGCAAAGGCGCAAAGAGCGCAAAGAAAAAATCGGGGCTAAACCGGAAACGGCAACCGCGGGTTAACGCCGATGGCGGCGGCGGGCACCGACGGCAATACCGGGGCCGGAGAAATGTTGCCGTTCCATCGGGTTCGTGGAAAAATCATGGTTGTTCGCGGAAATTCATGCCGGTTCGCGTCCCAACCGCGATCGGCGCAAGGCTGGATATGATAGACGAATACGGTTACCGGCCCAACGTCGGTATCATACTGTGCAACAGCGAGTGCCAGGTGCTCTGGGCCCGGCGCAGCGGTCAGGGGGGCTGGCAATTCCCCCAGGGCGGCATCATGCCGCGCGAAAGCGCGGAGCAGGCGCTGTTCCGCGAATTGCACGAGGAGGTGGGGCTTGCGCCGGCGCACGTCGAGCTGCTCGGGCGCACGCGCGACTGGCTGTATTACGAGATTCCCGACGGCTACCGGCGCCATTCCTCCACGCCCGACTTCAAGGGGCAGAAACAGATCTGGTTTCTGCTGCGGTTCATCGGACGGGAAGAGGATGTTTGTCTGGATTCATGCGCCAGGCCGGAATTCGACGCCTGGCGCTGGATCAGTTACTGGACGGCGCTCGAGCACATCATTGATTTCAAGCGCGATGTCTACCGCAAGGCGCTGGCCGAGCTCGAGCCGCTGCTGTCTCCGGAGATCAAGGGCTAGGGTGGCGGCGGCGGAACAAACCGGACGCCGGCGGCGTCATCACCAGTAAGTTCGGCGCCGCGGTGGGTGATTACAACGAGGATTGAAACATGGCCGACAGAAAGATCAAGATTCGCACCCGCATGCAGGACGGGCAGGTCGAGGTGCAGGCGCTGATCTATCACCCGATGGAGACCGGGCAGCGCACCGATCCCAAGACCAAGGATAAAATCCCGGCGCACTTCATCCGTAGCATTACTCTCGAGCACAACGGAAAAACGGTGGTGGAGGTCAATACCGGGATCGGCGTCTCCCAAGACCCCCT
>MFSY01000110.1:0-1257 GCA_001785175.1 Candidatus Muproteobacteria bacterium RIFCSPHIGHO2_01_FULL_65_16
CCACGGCCGTGGAGCCGGACGGCGTCGAGTTCGACGCGCGCGATCTGACATTGGAGCCGATACGGGAGGATCAGGAATACGCCGGCCTGCGGGCTGGCTTCACCGCGAAACTGGGCAATGCGCGGATACGGCTGCAGGTGGATATCGGCGGTGGCGATGCCGTCTGGCCTGCGCCGCAAGAGCAGGTCTATCCGGCGATGCTGGAGTTCCCCGCCCCGCGCGTGCTGACGTACTCGCGCGAGGCGGTGGTGGCCGAGAAATTCGAGGCGATGGTGGTCCTCGGCGCGCGCAACAGCCGCATCAAAGACTTCTTCGACGTTCATTACCTCGCGACGCATTTCCCGTTCGAGGGCGTGGAACTCGCGGAAGCGATTCGTTGCACCTTCGACCGGCGCAAGACGCCGCTTCCGGAAGAGGTGCCGGTCGGGCTGACGGACGAGTACTGGCGGCAGGCTGGGCGCGATACCCAGTTGCGCGCATTCATGCGTCGAACTCGGATGGATGCCACCTCGGAAAAGATTAGCGAAATCGCGCCGATGCTGCGCAGGTTCCTTCTGCCTCCCTGCGAGGTGCTGCACAACAGTGAACCATTCGCCCGGCACTGGTCCGCAGGCGGTCCGTGGCGCAAGGCGCAACGGTAGGAAAAGGGTTCCATTCCGGGGTCGTCCTGTACGACGGGGAGCATGTATTGCCGTTCGGTGAGGGAATGTGCGCCGTGCCTCTCAGTGCATTGTGGAGCGATTGACGAAAGCAATGCAGCTTGGAGAGAAAGGTAAATGACCACGGCAAGCCGAATCGAGTGGACCGAGCAGACTTGGAACCCCACAGTCGGGTGCACGAAGATTTCTCCTGGCTGCAAAAACTGTTACGCCGAAACCATGGCCCGACGCCTGCGCGCGCCGACGGTAACGCCCTGAAGCCACCACCGCCCCCACGAAAAGACTTGCGCACCCGAGAGAAGAAAAACGCGCTTCAGGGGTCGCTCCCGGCGTCCCGCCTCCCGCGACATTAGTGCGTCCCTGCACGTGTCAACAGCTCCATAAGGCGGCTGACGGGCCTGCCTGCGCTGCAGCGCGGCAGGCAGGCGGCTTGCGGGGTGTGTCGGCTGGCGCGTCCGTGTCCGAATCACGGCTCGCGCTGTTCAAAAAAGGTTCAAGCCTCGGTTAAGATGGCGGGCCCGGAAGGGCGAGCCGGGGATTCGGCGAAGACGCGTTTATGAATGACAGGACGAGCGAAGCAGGGCTACGTTATCGTCTT
>MFSY01000110.1:1280-8860 GCA_001785175.1 Candidatus Muproteobacteria bacterium RIFCSPHIGHO2_01_FULL_65_16
CGGAAACAGACAAAGGTCCAGTGGACCTTTGTCCCGGCGAGCGGGCAGGCCATGGGCGAAATGGGAATAGGCGACGATCCAGTGAATCGTCGCCCCATCGAGCGGGTGCGCCATGGATGGTGCACCCCGGACTCTCAAGCGATGCAGGATTGCATCGCGCCGAGAGGCCTGCCCCGGCCTTTCGAGCGGAGCGGGACAGCGGAGCGATGAAAGCGAACCGCAGGTTCGAGTCCGCGGCAAATCAAATCACCGAGGTTACCCGCAGCACTGCGACTACCTGACGGATCAGGTTTATGGTGGGCCCGGAAGGACTCGAACCTTCGACCAAGGGATTCACTGTACCCCGCTGTTTCCAGCAGGAGCGGACTATCTCACCGCCCGCGACCTTGCGAGTCGCTGGGGCGCGGGACGCTCTAGCCTGTAATTAAGGACACTTAAGTCCCCAGGTAGTCTCTGCACCTTCCGGAAGTGTACCCCCGGCTTGGCTCAGGGTTGCCATCAGCCTGTGCTGGAAGGTTTCCCTGAATTCATCCCGTTCATTTCACACCTTTCGATGTGAACGCACCATTAACTGATGAGTCCCCTGCTCTAACCAACTGAGCTACAGGCCCATTAAACACAACGGGCCGGATTATACCGGCCCGTGATGCTGATGGCACTTCACCCCCCACCCTTTACCCTCCCCCGTCAAGGGGGGAGGGGAAGTTGGAGTAAATCTCCTTAATCCAGGAAGCTGCGCAGGTGCTCCGAGCGCGAGGGGTGGCGCAGCTTGCGCAGCGCCTTGGCCTCGATCTGGCGGATGCGCTCGCGCGTGACGTCGAACTGCTTGCCGACCTCCTCGAGGGTGTGGTCGGTGTTCATGCCGATGCCGAAGCGCATGCGCAGCACCTTGGCCTCGCGCGGCGTGAGCGTCTCGAGGATATCGGAGGTGGCGTGCTTCAGGCCGGCGCCCGTGGCCGCCTCCGGCGGCGCCATGGTATTGGCGTCTTCCACGAAATCCCCGAGATGCGAATCATCGTCGTCACCGACCGGCGTCTCCATGGAGATCGGCTCCTTGGAGATCTTGAGCACCTTGCGGATCTTGTCCTCGGGCATCTCCATGCGCGTGGCCAGCTCCTCGGGGGTCGCCTCGCGGCCCATCTCCTGGAGCATCTGGCGGCTGATGCGGTTCAGCTTGTTGATCGTCTCGATCATGTGCACCGGGATGCGGATGGTGCGCGCCTGGTCGGCGATCGAGCGCGTGATCGCCTGGCGGATCCACCACGTGGCGTAGGTCGAGAACTTGTAGCCGCGGCGGTACTCGAACTTGTCCACCGCCTTCATCAGGCCGATGTTGCCCTCCTGGATGAGATCGAGGAACTGCAAGCCGCGGTTGGTATATTTCTTCGCGATCGAGATCACGAGGCGCAGGTTGGCCTCGACCATCTCCTTCTTCGCCCGGCGCGCCTTGGCCTCGCCGATGGACATGCGGCGATTGACCTCCTTGAGCTCGGCGGTGGGTAGGCCGGCGTTGGCCTCGATCTGAGCGAGCTTTCCCTGGGCGGTGTGGATACCATCGGCGTGGTTCTCGATCACGGAGGCGTTCGCCTCGCCCGACTTGACCGCCTTCTTCGTCCAGCGGCGGTTGGTCTCGTTGCCCGGAAACAACTTGAGGAAATTCTTGCGCGGCATGCGCGCCTTGCCGACGCAGATATCCATGATGACCTTTTCCTGCGCGCGCGTCTGATCCACCAGGGAGCGCACGTGCTCCACCAGGGCGTTGATCTGGCGCGAGACGAACTTGATCTGCATGAACTCATCGGCGAGTTTGGCCTGCACGCGCTTGACGTCGGGGCTGTCATAGCCCTTCTTGTCTATGGCCTTGAGCAGGTTCGCGTGCAGCTTGCGCACGTGCGCGAAGCGGGCGAACGCCTCCTCGCGGTCCGGTCCGGTATCCTCTTCCTCCGAGGTGTCGCCGGCCTCGTCATCGTCTTCGTCTGCGGCGGCGGCCTTCGCGCCCACCGCCGTGGGCAGCGGCAGATCGGCGGCGTTCGGGTCAACGAAATCCACGACCAGATCGGTAAGCCGTATCTGATCGGCCTCGACCAGATCCATGATGCGCACGACCTCGGCGATCGCGGCCGGGCAGGCGGCGATGGCCTCGGTGGTCTGGCGCACGCCGTCCTCGATGCGCTTGGCAAGCTCGATCTCGCCCTCGCGCGTCAGAAGCTCCACCGTTCCCATCTCGCGCATGTACATGCGCACCGGGTCGGTGGTGCGGCCGAACTCGCTGTCCACGGCGGACACGACGACCTGCTCGGCCTCTTCGACCGCCTCCTCGTCGTCTTCCGCGGGCGTGGGCTCGGTCTTGAGCAGCAGGGTGTCGGGATCCGGCGGCTCGTCATAAACCTGGATCCCCATGTCGTTGATCATGTTCACCACCGCCTCGATCTGGTCGGTGTCGTGAACATCGTCGGGGAGATGGTCGTTGATCTCGCGGTAGGTGAGAAATCCCTGCTCTTTGCCCTGAATGATCAGTTTTTTGAGCTGGGAACGCTGCGTTTCTTGGTCCATGGCCTGAATCCGTTTCGTACTTAAGTTGCTGATAAGGTGCTGAATATAAAGCTTTCGAGTATAGCTTAAATGCTGTCGCCCCCCAAGAATTTCAATCTCTGTCGGAAACTGGCTGATGCCTGGCCTTTTCCGCCAAAAGCCGCGCCAATTCAACCTTTTCCTCGGGGGTCAGGGAGCCTTGAACCCGCTGCTTATGCAAAAGCCGTTCCGTCTGCATCTTGATCGCGGAGCGGTGCAGTTGCCCCAAAACCCCCTGAAATTCGGCCATGACGTCCTGGGCCAGCGCCGGGTGCTGCCAGACGGCGAGCTTGGCCAGGGGCGCTTCATGTTCCGTCCCACGGAAATGCTCGATGACGGCGGCGGTATTCAGGCCGGGAGATCCTTGCAGCAGGTCGAGGACAGCCAGAAACAATGGCATTCCCGGCAATTCCTGATCCACAAACGTGCTCCGGTCGGTCACTTTGGCCGCCAGCTCCGGATGCTGCAGCACCATGGCGATCGCCAGCCGCACCATGGACGGCGGTTCCTTGGGTCCGGCGCCGGCGCGCCCGGGGGCGCCGGGTCGGTTTTCCGTGGCCGCGCCGCCCGCCGACATCAGCGCCGCCAACTTGCCGGGATCAACCCGGCTCAACTCCGCCAGCCGGTCCAGCAGCATCTGCCGCAAAACTCCGTGGGAAACGTTAGACAACAGGGGGCGCGCGAGTTCCACCAGCCGCGCGCGCCCGTCGAGGCGCCCCAAATCCACTTGGCCGGCCAGGGTCTGAAACAGATAGTCCGGCAGCGGCGCGGCCTGACGCAGGCGGGCGCGGAAGGCCTCAGCTCCTTCCTTGCGCACCAGCGTGTCCGGATCCTCGCCTTCGGGCAGAAACAGAAAGCTCACCTGCCGCCCTTCGCGCAGCGCCGGCAGCGCCGTCTCCAGCGCCCGCCAGGCGGCCTCGCGCCCGGCGCGGTCGCCGTCAAAACAGAAAACGATGTCCTGGGTGAAGCGGAAGATACGCTCCAGGTGGTCGTGCGTGGTCGCCGTCCCCAGGGTGGCGACGGCGTTGTCCACGCCGTGCTGCGCCAGCGCCACCACGTCCATGTATCCCTCCACCACCAGCACCCGGCCTTCGCGCTTGATCGCCTCGCGCGCGCGGAACAGTCCGTACAGCTCGCGCCCTTTGTGGAACAGGGGCGTTTCCGGGGAGTTCAGATACTTGGGCTCCTCCTTGCCGAGTACGCGCCCGCCAAAACCGACGATGCGGCCGCGATAGTCGTGGATGGGGAACATGACGCGGTTGCGGAAGCGGTCATAAAACCCACCGCCCTCCTTCTTGACCGCGAGCCCGGCGTGCGCGAGCCGCTCGCGCGCGGCGTCATCCTTCCCGAGCGCGCGTACCAGATGGTCCCAGCCGTCGGGCGCGAAGCCGAGGCCGAACTCGGCGGCGATCTCGCCGGTGACGCCGCGGGCCTTGAGATAATCCACGGCGCTCCGGCCCGGCGGCTCGCGCAGCTGATCGCGATAAAACCGCGCCGCGTCCTGCATGATCTCCAGCAGCTCCGCGCCGCCATGCTCTTTCGCGGCGGCGCCGGCGACGCCGCCCTCGCGCGGCACCGTCAGGCCCAGGCGGCCGGCGAGCTCCTCCACCGCCTCGGGAAAACCCATGTGCTCATATTCCATGAGAAACCCGATGGCCGTGCCGTGCGCGCCGCAGCCGAAGCAGTGATAGAACTGCTTGTCCGGGCTTACGGTGAACGATGGGGTCTTTTCCTCGTGGAACGGGCAGCAGGCCTTGTAATCCTTGCCGGCCTTCTTGAGCGGCACGCGCGCGTCAATCACCTCGACGATATCGGCGCGCGTCAGCAATTCATCAATGAACGTCTTGGGGATCAGGCCGGCCATAACATTAAGCTACAAGCTCCAAGCTACAAGCTTCAAGCCACGCCCTGATGGGAGGCCTGTCCGTAATCCGTCTGGCTTGCAGCTTGAAGCTTGGGGCTTGCAGCTGTTCTTTAACCGAGCCTGGCCTTTACTTTGCCACCGACCTTGCCCATGTCGGCGCGGCCCTGGAGTTTGGGTTTGAGCGCGGCCATGACCTTGCCCATGTCCTTGGGCGCGGCGGCGCCGGTGGCGGCGACGGCCTCGGCGATGAGCTGCTCGATCTCGGCCTCGGTCAGTTGCTGCGGCAGGTACGTCTGCCACAGCGCGATCTCGCGCGCCTCCTTGTCCGCCAGGTCCTGGCGGCCGCCCTTGAGGTACTGCTCCGCCGCCTCGCGGCCCTGCTTGACGAGTTTTTCGATCACCGCCAGCACCTGGGTGTCGTCGAGACTGATGCGCTCGTCCACCTCGCGCCGCTGGATCGCGGCGGCGAGCAGGCGCAGCGTGCCGAGGCGCGCCTCGTCCCTGGCGCGCTGCGCCTGCTTAATGTCGTCTTTGATTTTTTCCTTAAGGCTCATCGCCCAAGGCCGGCGGAAGGATTACGGGCGCGGAACGGCGCGCATGGTCAGGCGCAAAAGCTTCTTCAGTTCGCGCTTGCGCGCCGCGGCCGCCTTGCGCTTGCGGATCTCGGTCGGCTTTTCGTAGTGCTCGCGCCGGCGCATTTCGGTGAACACACCAGCCTTTTCACAGGAACGGCGGAAACGGCGCAGCGCGACCTCAAACGGTTCGTTGTCTTTGATCCGGACGGAAGGCATCGGTACTTTTCCCTCGGCGATAGTTACTGACGAAATTAAGGGTCCAACCACGGAAAGGGCGCGATTTTATAGATTCCGGCCGGTTTTGTATACCCAAAACCGCCCCAGCCATCCCCCTCACCATCCCTCACCCTCATTCCGACTGGAATAGAGGCTCTAACTTCCCCTCTCCCAGAGTGAACTAGGCCGCGCGAGAGCGCGGATCGGCTCGCCTCCCTCTCCCGCTTGCGGGAGAGGGGGATTCTTTCTGTTAAGCCGGTAAAATCCACCGTATGCGCATCCTCGGGCTGGAGACCTCCTGCGACGACACCGGCGTGGCCCTGTTCGACTCGGACCGGGGCCTGCTGGCGCACAGGCTTTATTCGCAGGTGGATCTGCACGCCGCCTACGGCGGGGTGGTGCCGGAGCTGGCGTCCCGCGATCACATCCGCAAGGCCTTGCCTTTGCTCAAGCTGGTCATGGACGAGGCCGCGACCGGGCCGGAGCAGATGGGCGGGGTGGCCTACACCGCCGGCCCGGGCCTGGCCGGGGCGCTGCTCGTGGGCGCGGCCATCGGGCGGAGCCTGGCGCTGGCCTGGAACGTGCCGGCGATCGGCATCCATCATATGGAAGGCCACCTGCTCTCGCCGATGCTCGAGTCGGACGCGCCCGGGTTTCCGTTCACCGCCCTGCTGGTGTCGGGCGGGCACACGCTGCTCGCCGCGGTGCGCGGCGTGGGCGAGTACGACATCCTCGGCGAATCGCTGGACGACGCCGTGGGCGAGGCCTTCGACAAGACCGCCAAGCTCCTCGGGCTCGGCTATCCCGGCGGGCCGGCGATCGCGCGGGTGGCGGAACGCGGCCGGCCCGGCCGGTTCCATTTCCCGCGCCCCATGACCGACCGGCCGGGGCTGGACTTCAGCTTCAGCGGCCTCAAGACCGCGGTCGCGCACGCCGCCGGTTCCACGTCCGATGCGCTGACAATCAGCGACATCGCGCATGCGTTTCAGGAAGCCGCGGTGGATACGTTGGTAATAAAGTGTCGGCGCGCGCTCGAACAGACCGGCCACGAACGGCTGGTGGCCGCCGGCGGGGTGAGCGCCAACCGCCTGCTGCGCGCGCGGCTGGCGGACATGGCGCGCGCGGCGGGGGCGCGCGTGTATTACCCGCGTCCGGAGTTCTGCACCGACAACGGCGCCATGATCGCCTACGCCGGCTGGCTGCGCCTGCGCGCGGGACGGACGGAGCCGCTCGCCTTCGGCGCGCGCCCGCGCTGGCGCATCGAGGAACTGGAAAAACCCTAAAAACGCTGGAACCGCAGATGAACGCGGATAAAGGAACTCGAGGAATTACTGGAAGCGCGATTTTCACCGCAGAGAACGCAGAGCACGCGGAGAAAAAATCAGTTATTTTGCTTCAACAACTCCGCGCCTCCGCGGTGAGCTTGATGTTCCGTCAAGAAAACGGAATTTTTAAAGGTTCCCATGAGTTTCTTTGCGCCCTTCGCGTCTCTGCGGCAAATAATCATACTTAATCAGGGCTTCCCTAACGCTCGTTACTTGCCGATGCGGGTCTCTTTGCCGGCGAGGAGCTTGCGGATATTCGAGCGGTGGCGGACGATCAACGCCGCGCTTATAGCGACGCCGGCGACGAGATACGGCGTGCCCGGCACGAGCCACCAGACGTAAACCGGCACCGCGAGCGCGGCCGTCAGCGCCGCGAGCGAGGAATAACGAAACAGCGCCGCCACGAGCAGCCAGGTCCCAGCGAGCAGCAGCCCCACCAATGGACTGACGGCGAGCCACACGCCGAAGGCGGTCGCCACGCCTTTGCCGCCGCGGAAGCCGAAGTACACCGGGAACAGGTGGCCGAGAAAGGCCAGAAATCCGCTGAGCGCGATTATGCCGGGGTCGGCGGTCAGGGCGCGCGCCGCGAGCACCGCGAGCGCGCCCTTGAGCACGTCGCCGAGCAGCGTCAGCACCGCGGCGACCTTGCCGCCGTAACGCAGGATGTTGGTCGCGCCGGGGTTGCGCGAGCCCACTTGGCGCGGGTCCCGCAGCCCCATGAGCCGCGCGACCACGATCGCGCTCGAAACCGAGCCGAGGAGATAGGCGGCGACCGGAAGCAGATAGGGCCAGTTCATGATCGTGCCGGGCTGTTGGTTTCCATCGAGACAGGGTACAACATTTTAGAATATAGTCGAGCCCGGAGAACAACAGCATGGACATGGTTTACCTCCACGGCCTCAAGATCGAATGCATCATCGGCGTCTTCGAGTGGGAGCGCCGGATAAAACAGACCGTGATCCTCGATCTCGACCTGGCGGTGGACGCCACGCGCGCGGCGCGCTCCGACCGCATCGAGGACGCGCTCGA
>MFSY01000110.1:8882-9207 GCA_001785175.1 Candidatus Muproteobacteria bacterium RIFCSPHIGHO2_01_FULL_65_16
CCCTGGCGGAGCGGGTCGCCGGCCTGGTGCGCGAGGAATTCAAGGTACCGTGGGTGCGGGTGCGCGTGAACAAGAAAGGCGCCGTCCGCGGCGCCGCCGACGCCGGCGTCGTCATCGAGCGCGGCGCAAAACTCAGGACTGAGGACTGAGGACGAGCAAGGCATGGTCCGTCCTTTCCACATGTCAAAGCGTTTCCCGCTCAGCCCTCATTCCTAAGTCCTCAGTCCTGAATTGTTATGCCTCGAGTCTTTGTCAGCATCGGCAGCAACATCGAGCGCGAAAAAAACATCCGCGGCGCGGTGCGCGCGTTGACTCAACTGTACGG
>MFSY01000111.1:0-2243 GCA_001785175.1 Candidatus Muproteobacteria bacterium RIFCSPHIGHO2_01_FULL_65_16
GGGAGAAGGGCTTGAAAACCCCTCTCCCTGCGGGAGAGGGGAAGGGGTGAGGGCCGGACTTCGACTTGTGCCCGGTCATTTTGTCAGGCGCTTTTGGCTGATCGCTGATAGCTGATCGCTTATTTAGCTGACCGCTGATAGCTTGTTTTTCTCCGCGTCTCTGCGCCTCTGCGGTGAGCCTCATTCCGCTCTCGGCTCACGGCTCACGCCGGCCTGCTCCAGGCGCTCGAGGTACTGCCGCCACAGGCGCTCATGATTCACGCCCAGGTGATGCAGCCAGTCCCAGGAGTAGATGCCGGTGTTGTGCCCGTCGTCGAAGTGCAGCGTGACGGCGTAGGCGCCGACGGGCTCGATGTGCGTGATGTTGACGTTTTCCTTGCCGATCTGCAGCACCTCCTGGCCGGGGCCGTGGCCGCGCACCTCGGCCGAGGGCGAATACACCCGCAGATACTCGCACGGCAGTCGGTAATGACCGCCGTCGTCGAAGGCGATCTCCAGGACGCGCGACTTCTGATGCAGCTTGATGTCGGTCGGTCGGACGGTGTTTTTACGCACGCTCACGATCTCGAATCCCGATGATCCGCCCGCGCCTCGTGGCGGTGGGGCGCTGAAACGATTATGGTAACCAAATTGTAATATTTGTGGTATGAAATCGCGGAAAATAAAGGGTCATTACGTGTAATATATTCGCAACATGCGGGCCAAGATCCTCATAGTTGACGACGAATCCGCGATCCGGCAGATGGTCTGCCTGGCGCTCGCGCAGGCGAACTACAACTGCCTCGAGGCCGCCGACGCCGTCGAGGCCCAGGCAAGCATCGTCGCGGACAAACCCGACCTGATCCTGCTCGACTGGATGCTGCCCAAGGTCAGCGGCATCGAGCTCGCGGCGCGCCTGCGGCGCGAAAAACTGACGCGGGACATCCCCATCATCATGCTGACCGCGCGCACCGAGGAGGAGGACAAGGTCAGGGGGCTCGACACCGGCGCCGACGACTACATCACCAAACCCTTCTCCACGCGCGAGCTGCTCTCGCGCATCAAGGCGCTGCTGCGGCGCACCGCGCCGCACGCGGTCGCGGCGCCGGTGCAGGTCCGGGGGCTGACGCTCGACCCGACCACGCATCGCGTCAGCGCCGACGGCCGGAGCCTGGAGCTGGGCCCGACGGAATTCCGCCTGCTGCACTTCTTCATGACCCATCCTGAACGCGTGCACTCGCGCGAACGCCTGCTCGACGGCGTGTGGGGCGACAACGTGTACGTGGAGGTGCGCACCGTGGACGTGCACATCCGCCGCCTGCGCCGGCTGCTCACGCCCACGGGGCACGACCGGCTGATCCAGACGGTGCGCGGCGCCGGCTACCGCTTCTCGGCGCGGGACTGACATGTACCAGAGCCTGTGGCGCGAGGTCTGGATCATCGCTGGCATCGCGGCGGCGAGCCTGGTGATCGGGCTCATTACCGGGCGCCCGTTTATCGTCGCCGCGATCGGCTATGGGTTGTACATCGTCTCGACGCTTCGGCACCTGAACCGCCTGCGCCAGTGGCTGCTCCATCGCGCACAACGCGAAGTCCCGGAGGCCGAGGGCCTGTGGGGCGATGTGTTCAACGAAATCCGCAAGCTCGTGAAGCAGACCGAGCGCCGCGAGGACCGGCTGACCGACATGCTCGCGCGGTTTCAGAGCGCGGCCGCGGCCATGCCCGATGCGGTCCTGATCCTGTCCCAGGAGAGCGAGATCGAGTGGGCCAACCCCTCCGCGTCCCGGTTGCTCGGTATCAGCTATCCGCGCGACTCCGGCATGCGCCTGCTCAACCTGCTGCGCGATCCGGACTTCGCGCACTATCTGCGGCACGACGAATACGCCGAACCGCTTGAAGTCACCTCGCCGGAAAACAGTGAAGTCCATGTCTCCCTCCAGATCACGCCCTTCGGCAGCCGCCAGAAACTCGTCATCGGGCGCGACGTCACGCGCCTGACGCGCCTCGAACAGATGCGCCGCACCTTCGTCGCCAACGTCTCGCACGAGCTGCGCACGCCGCTCACGGTGCTCGCGGGCTATGTCGAGACCCTGCGCGACATGAAGGCGCTCGGCCCCGGGGACCTGAAGCGGCACCTGGCGACCATGTCCGAGCAGGCCACGCGCATGCAGCGCCTGGTGGACGACCTGCTGACGCTGTCGAAGCTCGAAACCGCGCCGCCGCACCGGCATGACGACGCGGTGGATGTGGCGGCCCCGCTGGGC
>MFSY01000111.1:2257-6589 GCA_001785175.1 Candidatus Muproteobacteria bacterium RIFCSPHIGHO2_01_FULL_65_16
TGCGCTACACGCCCGCCGGCGGCGCGATCCGCCTCGCGTGGCGCGCGGCCGGCGACGGCGCCGAATTCGCCGTCACCGACACCGGCGAGGGCATCGCCCCCGAGCACATCCCGCGCCTGACCGAACGCTTCTACCGCGTGGACACGGCGCGCTCGCGCGCCTCCGGCGGCACGGGGCTCGGGCTTTCCATCGTCAAGCACGTGCTCATGCGTCATGACGCGCGCCTCGAGATCGAAAGCGAGCTGGGCCGCGGCAGCACCTTCCGCTGCGTGTTTCCGCCCGACTGCGTCGTGCGCGAAACCGCGCCCGCCACCTCAACCCGCTGACGCCACGGAGCCGCGGGCGCCGGCCACGCCGTCATCCGCCGGTCACGCGGGCTTCATCAGGCTGTCATAATCCGCGGCCATAGTACGCGCCCGGCCAACGCCTCCCCCAGGAGGCCGCGCCGGGTTAAGCAAGCACGTTCGAAGTCTTTTGCCAGGAGACCGCACCCATGGACACCCGCATGCAGGCGGCCAAATCGCCGCAGATACACACGGTGTTTTCGGAAACCGTCTACCCGGTGTTCGTGCGCCTCCTCACCGGGCTGCTCATCCTCACGCTCGGGCTTTGGATGCTCACGGGCGTGATTCACCTGCTGCTTGGGCTGCGCACCGTTCCGAACGGCGGCTGGCCCGCGACCGCGGAGCACACAATCGTAAGCAGCCTGATCATGCTGGCGCTGCTCGAGGTGGTGCGCACGCTCCAGGCCTATCTCAGGCTCGGGAGGGTGCGCGTCACCTTTATCCTCGACACCGCGCTCGTGGTCTTAATCAGCGAACTGATGGGTCTGTGGTTCCGGGAATACGCGCCGGTGAAGGTGCTGCTCGGCATGGGGGTCATCGTCGCGCTCGTGATGCTGCGGATCGTCACCGCGAGGTTCTCGCCCGAGTCACATTCCAACTGACAGGATCGCACAGGTATGGGCGCGCGCCGGACCAAGATTCTGTTCCTGTGCACCGGCAACTCCTGCCGCTCGCAGATGGCCGAAGGTTGGGCCCGTCGCCTTGGCGGCGGCCGGGTCGAGGTCCGCTCCGCCGGCCTCGAGGCCCACGGCAAGAACCCGCGCGCGGTGGCCGTAATGTGCGAGGCGGGCGTGGACATTTCCCGGCAACCGTCGACCCGGCTCACACCGGACATGCTCGTCTGGGCCGATCTCGTTGTGACCGTCTGCGGCCATGCCGACGAACACTGTCCGGCATTGCCCCCAGAGGTCCGGAAGGAGCACTGGCCGCTCGCCGATCCGGCCAAAGCGAAGGGCAGCGAAGAGGAAATCATGCGGATGTTTCGCGCCACCCGTGACGACATCCGTCTGCGCGTTGAGGCCTTGCTCGCCATAGGCTCGGTGCACGAGCAGCCCATCGGTCGAGGCGGATGACGGGTTTCATCTGTTTGTCATCGAGGAGTCATGAACCTGTCACATTCGGCTGAGATAGTAGCCGCGCTTTCGCAACCAATCCTCATGGAGACCAAACAATGAAACTGAAACAGACATTCGCCGCGCTCGGCATGGCGACCGTGGCCGTGGCGGCACTCACCGGCGCCCCGGCGCCCGCCCGGGCCGAGGCGATCATCAAAGTGGACGGATCGAGCACCGTCTTCCCCATCACCGAGGCCGTAGCCGAGGAGTTCCAGAAGTCCCAGAAGAAAACCAAGGTGACCGTGGGTGTGTCCGGCACCGGCGGCGGCTTCAAGAAGTTCTGCCGTGGCGAGACCGACATCTCCGATGCCTCGCGCCCGATCTCGAAGAAGGAAATGGACATCTGCAAAGAAGCCGGCATCAAGTACGTGGAGCTGCCGGTGGCGTTCGACGCCCTGACCGTGGTCGTGAATCCGAAGAACGACTGGCTCAAGGGCGCGACCGTCGAAGAACTGAAGAAGATGTGGGAGCCGGAAGCCCAGGGCAAGGTCATGAAGTGGAGCGACGTCAATCCTAAATGGCCGAACGAGAAACTCGCGCTGTTCGGGCCGGGCGCCGATTCGGGCACCTTCGACTACTTCACCGACGCCATCAACGGCAAGGAAAAGGCCTCGCGCGGCGACTTCACCGCGAGCGAGGACGACAACGTGCTGGTACAGGGCGTGTCGCGTGACAAGTACGCCATTGGCTACTTCGGTCTGGCCTACTACGTCGAGAACAAGGACAAGCTGAAGGCGCTGCCGATCATTAATAAAGGTGCCACCAAGGCCGTCTCGCCGTCGATCGAGACCGTGATGGACGGCAGCTATCGGCCGCTGGCCCGTCCGATCTTCATCTACGTGGCCGAGAAGTCGATGGCCAAGCCGGAGGTCAAGGAGTTTGTCACCTTCTATTTGAAGAACGCGACGAAGCTGACCAAGGAAGTGGGCTATGTGCCGCTGTCCCCGGCGCACTATGACCAGGGGCTGAAAAACTTCAACGGCAAGAAACTCGGCACCGGCTTCGGCGGTAAAAATGAAGTCGGCGTACGCGTGGACGAGCTGCTGAAGCGCGAAGCTCACCTGTAAGCGGTTACCGCACGTCGTACCCGAGGGGCGCCTATGGGCGCCCTTCGTTTTTTGCTCCCGACAAAATTCTTCCAGCAACGGAACCGGCTCCGGAATTTCATAAAACTGTCATACAGAACGCATACCATGGTTGCCCCACGATGACCCGCCTGAAAAGGTCTCGAAAAGTATTGAAAATCAAAGAGATGAATCCTAAACGATCCCGCTTCGCCTACCAAACCCGGCGCCATCTGCCGGAGCGGATCATTCAGGGGCTGCTGTTCCTGGCGGCATTCACCGCCGTCGCCGTGACCATCGCCATCGTGGTCATCCTGGTGTACGAATCGCTTGGATTCTTCACCCATGTCTCGCTGTGGGAGTTCCTGACCGACACGCAATGGACGCCGCTCTTCTCCGACAAGCATTTCGGCATTCTGCCGCTCGTGTCCGGCACCCTACTCACCAGCGCCGTGGCCCTGGCGGTCGCGGTCCCGCTCGGCACCGTCATCGCCATCTACCTGTCGGAGTTCGCCTCGCACCGGGTGCGCGAGGTGGTCAAACCGTTTCTCGAGCTGCTGAGCGGCGTGCCCACGATTGTGTACGGCTATTTCGCGCTGCTGTTCATCACGCCGCTGTTGCAGATAATCATCCCCGATCTTCCCGGCTTTAACATGCTCTCGGCCGGTATCGTGATGGGCATCATGATCATCCCTTATGTCGCCTCGGTGAGCGAGGACGCCATGCGCGCGGTGCCGATGCATATCCGCGAAGGCTCATACGCCATGGGGGCGACACGCTTTCAGACCGCGCTGCGCGTGGTCACGCCGGCGGCCGCCTCCGGCATCGTGGCGGCCTACATCCTCGGCATCTCGCGCGCCGTGGGTGAAACCATGGTGGTGGCGATCGCCGCCGGGACCCAGCCGAACCTGACCTGGAACCCGCTCGAAGGCGCGGCCACCATCAGCGCCTACATCGTGCAGGTGAGCCTCGGCGACCTGCCGCACGGCAGCCTCGAATACCAGACCATCTTCGCCGCCGGCCTGGTGCTGCTGCTCATGACGCTGTTCTTTAACGTCATCGGCCATCTGATGCGTCGGCGCTTCCGCGAGGCTTACTAAGATGTCCGACCTGTCCGATACCGCCAACAAGGTAGCCACCATCCGCGCCATGATCACCCGGCACAAGCGCTGGGACATCATCTTTTCCATGATCGGTATGGCCGCGATGCTGCTGGGCGTGATCACGCTGCTCGCGCTGTTCCTGGACCTGGTATTGGACGGCTACGGCCGGCTGAACTACGACTTCTTCACCTCGTTTCCCTCGCGCCATGCCGGCCAGGCCGGCATCCTCTCGGCCTGGGTCGGCACCACGCTGGTGATGCTGGTGACCGCGCTCGCCGGCGTGCCGCTCGGCGTCGCCGCCGGCGTCTACCTCGAGGAATACGCGCCGCGCAACTGGATGACCGACCTGATCGAGATCAACGTCACCAACCTCGCCGGCGTGCCATCCATCGTTTACGGTCTGCTGGCGCTCGGCCTGTTCGTGTATCAATTCGACCTGGGCCAGAGCATCCTCGCCGCCGGGCTCACGCTGGCGCTGCTCATCCTACCGGTGGTGATCGTGGCCACGCGCGAGGCGATCCGCGCCGTGCCGGGCGCGATTCGCGAGGCCGCCTACGCCGTCGGCGCCACCAAGTGGCAGACGGTGGCGCACCACGTGCTGCCCTACTCGACCGCGGGCATCCTTACGGGCATGATCATCGGCATGGCGCGCGCCATCGGCGAGACCGCCCCGATCATCACCATCGGCGCGCTCACCTTCATCGCC
>MFSY01000112.1:0-18404 GCA_001785175.1 Candidatus Muproteobacteria bacterium RIFCSPHIGHO2_01_FULL_65_16
AGGCAATTTTTAGAGGTTCCTTAAATGTGTTATGACGTTGTCCTCCCCTATCCCTTCAGCGCCGGGTAATCGGTATACCCCTTCGGGCCCGGTGTGTAGAACGTAGCCATGTCCGGGGCGTTCAGCGCCGCGCCGGTTTTCCACCGCGCCGCCAGGTCCGGGTTGGCGAGGATCGGCCGCCCGACGCCAATCAGATCGCACTTGCCCGCGGCCAGGTCGCTCTCGGCGCGTGCGGCATCGTAGCCGCCGGAGAGAATCAGCGTGCGCGTGAACGTCTTGCGGAAGGTCGCCTTCATTGAAGCGGGCACCGGCGGCGCACCCATCGGCGAGTGATCCACGAGGTGGATATAGACCAGCCCGCGGGCGTTGAGCTGTTGCGCCAGATAGGTGTAATCCGCTGCCATCGCCTGGTACTGCGGCATGTCGTTGAACACCCCAAACGGCGAGAGCCGTATGCCGACCCGGTCCTTGCCGATCGCGCCGATCACCGCATCGGCCACCTCAAGCATAAAGCGCGCGCGGTTCTCGATCGAACCGCCGTAACGATCCGTGCGCTGATTCGAGTTCGGGCGGATGAACTGCTCCAGCAGGTACCCGTTCGCGCTGTGCAGCTCGACACCGTCAAATCCCGCCGTCACGGCGTTTTTCGCGGCCTGGACAAATTCGGCGATGGCGGCCTTGGTGTCCGCCTCGGTCATCGCCTGCGGCACGGGGTGCGGCTTCAGGCCCGCGGCATCCGTGTACATCTCGCCGGCGGCCGCCACCGCCGACGGCGCCAGCAGGCGCGCCCCCGCGGGCAGATTGAGCGGATGGGCGATGCGCCCGCAGTGCATGAGCTGCACGAACATCATCGCTCCCTTCGCGTGCACCGCGTCGGTAATAGGCTTCCACCCCGCCACCTGCGCCGGGGAGAATATCCCCGGAATCCGCGGGTAACCCAACCCGTTCGGGGACGGCGACGTGCCTTCGGTGATGATGAGTCCGACGGAGGCCCGCTGGGCGTAGTACTGCGCCATGAGCGCGTTGGGAGTGTTGTCGGTGGCGCGGTTGCGCGTCATCGGACACATGGCCAGGCGATTCTGCAATTTCAGCGGCCCCAGAACAGTTTCAGTAAACAGGAGTGTCATAGCTAATCCTCGATAATGGAAGTGCGGGCGTGGCGGAGTTGGTTAGCCCGGTTTAGAAAAAACGCAGGTTGATTAATTTTAAATCACTCCGACCCCTATCCAGCGCGCTCCACGGGCGCTCTTCGATGGCTTTGATGTGTTCGTTGATGTGTTCGAGTTGGGGTATGCGTCAGCGTCCAATCATAAAGCTACGGGCTCGCACCCGTTGGTCGTTCCGAATTCATATTACCCTTTCTCTTACCCTCTTTTTGAGGTATTACCCCTTTTCCGCCACAGCGCACCGGGGCCGCGGCCGATGCACTCGATTTTCTTCGCTTTTTTCAGCTCCCGGAGCACGCGCCGCACCATGTCCCGGCTGACGCCGGGGCAGGCGCGCTCCAGCTGGGAGAGCGTGAACTCGCCGGAATCAGTCTTGGCGCCCCGCGGGCTCTGGCGCATGGATATTCTTATTCGCTAATCCGTTATCTCAATCCGGCCGCCAGGGCCCGCCCGCAGGCGCAGCAGCAAAGCGCCCTTCAGCACGAAACGGTTGTGGACCGTCGAACGACTCAGGCGATACAGGAAGCGCTCAAGGAAATAATTGTTGAGCGTGATCTGAAAATCCTCGCCCTTATGCCGCGCGAGGTTCAGCAGTCGTTGCCGCACCGATTCGGCGAGCCGGGCTCGGCGGCGTCTGGAAATGTGTCTGTGGAAAACTTGGTGCCCGGGGCCGGACTCGAACCGGCACGGTGTCGCCACCAAGGGATTTTCATACCAGCCACAGCTTTCGCTGCTGCGTTCTGACTTAAAACGCATTTGTGGTCTGGACTTTACCTTTACCATAGCCTAAATTGCAGGCCGTAGGTAGGAGCCGTCAAGTCTCTACACTTTCCTTGGCGCTGGAGTCCTTAAGGGGCGCAACATGAGACTACGGAAGTATTCTGATAAACAGCTCCGGGAGGCGGTGAAAAATGCCGCTTCCATGAGACAGGTTTTACAGATACTTAACGTTGCTCCTTACGGTGGCAATTACGATGTGCTGAGAAAAGCAATCCGGCATTTTAATCTCGACACGTCGCATTTTGTTGGTCAGGCATGGAACAAGGGCAAGATACTTCCTCCGAAACAGCCGATCGAGAAATATCTTAGCAACTCCCTGCCCCTTCAGTCTCATAAGCTCAGAACCAGACTTTTACGAGAGGGCATCCTTGAGCCTCGCTGCGCCAGTTGCCAGAATACGCGATGGCTTAATCAGCCCATCCCTCTAGAGCTTGACCACATCAACGGGAACAACAAGGACAACAGGCTGAAAAACCTGCGTCTTATGTGCCCTAATTGCCACGCACAGACTCCAACATACCGCTCTAAAAAGCGGTCCAAGACTTAGCTCGGGGTTGCCACCGCCGTGATATGCGCTGAGGTTTCCCCGAATTTGACTCCATTCACGCCAGGGGTTTCCCGCCTGGGTGCTCAAAATTGTTTAAGTCCCTTGCGTCTACCAGTTTCGCCACCCGGGCATCGGGAAGGCTTGGCGATTATATAGGCGAATCCGAAGTTTTGAGCAAAGTTAGCAGTTTGTTGAAAAACTCGTTTTTCAACAAACTGCGGTGCGGCACAGGGACGTGCCGCCATTTATCAAACACGTTAAGTGTTTGATAAATGAAGCAAAGCAAAAACCACGCTTTTTGCTTTGCGTGTTGAAAAAGACCACGGAAGGACTTTTTCAACAAACTGTTAGTGAAGGGAAATGGAGGCTGGGGTCGGAATCGAACCGGCGTACACGGCTTTGCAGGCCGCTGCATGACCACTCTGCCACCCAGCCGTGATCGGGGGGAACAAAAAAACAAAAAAGGGGAGGTCAGCGCCTCCCCTTCGGGTATCTGGAGCGGGAAAGGAGGCTCGAACTCCCGACCTTAACCTTGGCAAGGTTACGCTCTACCAACTGAGCTATTCCCGCGGTGGGATGCAACATTGTATGCACCGCCGGGGGGCTGTCAAGCCTGACGGCCGCGCGCGGCGGAGTTACGGACGCGTTCCGGCGCCGGGGTTGACCAGGTTCGGCCAGGCGATCTTGAGATAGGCCACCATGGACCACAGGGTCAGGCCGGCGGCGATGTAAAGCAGGACCTCGCCGGTCTTGAACGTGGGCAGGCCCCACAGCGGCTCGCGCCAGATCAGAAACGGGATCGCCACCATCTGAGAACCGGTCTTGACCTTGCCGACGACCGAGACCGCGACGTGCTCGCGCCGCCCGAGCCCCGCCATCCACTCGCGCAGCGCGGACACGGCGATCTCGCGCCCGAGTATGACCAGGACCACGAGCGCGAACAGGCGCATGTCGAGCACGCGCGCCAGCACCTGCGGATCGGAGAGCAGCATCACCAGCGCCGCCGCCACCATGAGCTTGTCCGCCACCGGGTCGAGGAACGCGCCGAAGGGCGAGAACTGCTGCAGGCGCCGGGCGAGATAGCCGTCGAGCCAGTCGGTGATGCCGGCGAGCACGAAGAGAGCCGTGGCCAGCTTCAGCGCCCACGGCTCGGCCAGGGCGTAGATCACCACGAACAGCGGGATCAGCGCGATCCGCAGCAGGGTGAGCGCGTTCGGCGCGTTCAGCGGCATGATTCAGCGGTCCGGTTCATGAAGGTTGTCGTATATGCGCTGCGCCAGCGCCGGGCTGATGCCGGGCACGCGGCATAGATCCTCGACGCCGGCGCGCGCCACCTCGCGCAGCCCGCCGAGGTTTTTCAGCAGCGCCTGGCGGCGGCGGTCGCCGACGCCGGGAATGTCTTGCAGCGGCGACGCGAGGCGCGCCCGCGCGCGCCGCCGGCGGTGGCCGGCGATGGCGAAGCGATGCGCCTCGTCCCGGATCTGCTGGATGAGGTGCAGCGCGGCCGAGTCCGACGGCAGTATAATGGCGCGCCCGGACCCGGACAAGAAAAGCCGTTCGTTCCCCGGCTTGCGCTCATGGCCCTTGGCCACGCCCACCGGGCGCACGCCTTCGATCTGCAGTTCTTCCATCACGGACGCGGCCGCCGCCACCTGGCCCTTGCCGCCGTCTATCAGCAGCAGATCCGGCAGCCGCCCGGCGCCTTCTTTGACCCGGCGGTAACGGCGCGCCAGCGCCTGGGACAGGGCCGCGTAGTCGTCCCCCGGCGTCACGCCCTCGATGTTGAAGCGCCGGTAATCGGATTTGACCGGGCCGTTGACGTCGAATACCACGCAGGCGGCGACGGCGGCCTCGCCGCGCGTGTGGCTGACGTCGAAGCATTCGATGCGCTCCGGAACCGCGTCGAGCGCGAGCGCCGCGCGCACGGCCTCGAAACGCTGCTCGAGGTTGGCCTTGCCGGCCAGGTGACGGCGCAGGGCGTCGCGGGCGTTGATCTCGGCCATTCTGACCCAGCGCCGCGGCGCGCCGCGCGTGGCGCCGATGATGGCTATCTTTTTGCCCGCCTGGCGCGAGAAGGCGGCCTCGAGCAGGGCCTTGTCCGCGACCGGGCGGTTGAGATAGATGCGCCCGGGGATGGTCTTGCCCAGGTAATACTGCGGCAGAAACGCCGCCGCGACCTCCTCCGGCCGGGAGGCGGCGCCGGCCTTGAGAAAAAAGGCCTTGCTCCCCAGGTTCATGCCGGCGCGGATGAAGCCGACCACGACGCAGGCGGTATCGTGCGCCGTCACCGCGGCCAGCACGTCCACGTCCCCGCCCCCGCCGGCGACGTACTGGCGCTGCTGGATGTGCTTCAGCGCGGCGATGCGGTCGCGGTATGCGGCGGCGGCCTCGTAGTCCCGACGCGCCGAGGCCTGCTCCATTTTTTCGACCAGATCGCCGATCACCGCCTGGCTGCGGCCTTCGAGAAACATGAGCACGTGCCGCACATCCAGGGCGTAGCGCTCACGCTCGATCAGCCCGACGCACGGCGCGGTGCAGCGCTTGATCTGGTATTGCAGGCACGGGCGCGAGCGGTTCTGAAAGAAGCTGTTCTCGCACTGGCGCAGCTGAAACACCTTTTGCAGCAGGTTCAGGCTCTCGCGCACCGCCACGGCGGAAGGATACGGGCCGAAGTAGCGCCCCTTTTCGCGCTTCGCCCCGCGATGGAACGTCAGGCGCGGGAACGCATCGTCGGATACGAAGATATAGGGGTAGCTCTTGTCGTCGCGCAGCAGCACGTTGTAGCGCGGCTGCAGCGTCTTGATGAGGTTGTTCTCAAGCAGCAGCGCCTCGTTTTCGGTGTGCGTGACCGTTATATCCACCGCCGCCACCTGCCGCGCCAGGGATTGCACGCGCGGCGCGAGCCCCCGGGCGCGAAAGTAGCTCCGCACCCGCTGGCGCAGGTTATTGGCCTTGCCCACGTACAGCACGCCTCCGCCCGCGTCCAGCATGCGGTAGACGCCCGGCAACGTGGGCAGCGACTTCACCAGAGTTTTTGCGTCCATTGTTTCAGCGCGCAGGCTCGCCCCGTCCAGTTTCAGGGCCGCGACCGAATCTACCGCATTCAAACCCGGCGCGGGCCTGCCGGTTTGACGGCGGCGCTGGAACCGAGTTTAACCGTGGCTAGAAACCTGATCAGGAAAACTTCACAACCTATTGAAAATTCGATTATAACTTGGAACCGCCGGCGCGCGACAATCGGGGCGGAAATTTAGAAGACCCCGCAAGCAAAAACTCCGTCATGCCGGCGAAAGCTGGCATCCAGAATCGGCCTATCGGCCGATGTCTTTTTCAAACCCTGGATTCCGGCTCCCGGCTTTAAGCATGCCGGGACAGGTCTCGCCAGAATGACGAATCGGAACTTAATTCGAGGTTCCCTATGACTACGGAAGACTACCGAGGGGTGGGGAAAGCCGCTTCAGGTGATGCGCACCATGTTCGCGCCGTAGAAGATCTCCGCCATTTCGTGTTTCAGCCGCTGGCTGACGATCTTGGTTTCCGGCGGGTTCAGATCGGTCTCGCGCACGCCGAACAGGTAGTTGTCGAGCTTGAAGTCCTTGAGCAGCATCTTGGTGTGGAAGATGTTTTCCTGGTAGACGTTCACGTCTATCGCCTGGTAGCGCGCGAGCGTGCTCTTGTCCACGAAGTTCTGGATCGAGTTGATCTTGTGGTCAATGTAGTGCTTCGTGCCCTTGACGTCGCGGGTGAAGCCGCGCACGCGGTAATCAATTATGACGATATCGGAATCGAAGCTGTGGATGAGGTAGTTCAGGGCGCGCAGCGGCGAGATCTTGCCGCAGGTGGATACGTCTATGTCGGCGCGGAAGGTGCTGGTGCCGCTGTCCGGATGCGACTCCGGATAGGTATGGACCGTGATGTGGCTCTTGTCCAGGTGCGCCACCACGGATTCCTTGTACGGCTTCTCCAGACTCAGGCCGGCCTGGGCGGCGCGGGTCTGGCGATTGTGCGCCGCGTCCGGCAGCGGGCCGGGCGCCTCGGGGTTGAGCGGCTCCTCCTGGAGCGGCAGCTCGGAAACCAGCATCGTCACGCTCGCCCCCTGGGGGTCGTAATCCTGGTGTGCGATGTTGAGGACGCTGGCGCCGATGATCTGCGCCACCTCCGTCAGGATGGCGGTCAGGCGCTCGGCATTGTAGGCCTCGTCAATGTAGGCGATGTATTCCTTCTGTGCCTGCTCGCTCTGGGCGTAGCAAATATCGTAGATGTTGAAGCTCAGCGTCTTGGTGAGATTGTTGAAACTCTCGAGCCTCAGCTTTTTAAGCGGTTTTAATAGATCCAATTTCTTTCATGCCCCCGGCTGTGAACGTCCCCTTGAGCCTTATTATCGGACATCCTGCGCGCGAATCAATATTTTTTTCAGGATTTTTTCAGGCGAGCTGACGCAACGCGCGCGCGGCCTCGCGATGGTCGGCGCCCGCGATCAGCTCGCGGCGCGTCGTGGCGGCGCGGCCGTGCATGCGCACCAGGCGCAGATGCGACACCGGGTCGTCATGCGCGCCCAGTCCTTCCAGCAACCGCTCGGCGCCGGCGGTGTCGTTGCAGATCAGCGCCATGTCGCAGCCGGCCGCGAGCGCCGCCCGCCCCCGCGCCACCACGTCGCCCGCGCCCTTGGCGCCCTCCATGGCGAGATCGTCGCTGAATATCACGCCCTGGAAACCGAGCCGCCCGCGCAGCACCTCCTTGAGCCAGAAGCGCGAAAAACCCGCCGGCTGTGCGTCCACCCTGGGGTACAGCACGTGCGCCGGCATGACGCCGGCCAGGCCGTAATGGATCATGCGCTCGAACGGCAGGACGTCCTCGGCGTAGATGTCCTCGTAGCGGCGATCGTCCACGGGCAGGGCCGTGTGGGAATCGGCGGCGCAGCCGCCGTGACCGGGGAAGTGTTTGCCGACCGCGGCCATGCCGGCGTGCGCCATGCCGGTCATGCAGGCGTGCGCCAGATCGGCCACGACCTCGGGATCGAAGTGGAACGCGCGGTCGCCGATGACCTGGCTCAGGCCGCGATCCAGATCGAGCACCGGGGCGAAGCTGAAATCCACGCCCACGGCGCGCAGCTCCGCCGCCATCAGCCAGCCCGCGGTCTGCGCCAGACGCCTGGCGCGCCCGGGATTCTCATCGTGGATCGCGCCCAGGCGGCGCGCCGCCGGCAGCGCGGTGAAGCCGTCGTGGAAGCGCTGCACCCGCCCGCCCTCGTGGTCCACGGCCACGAGCAGTTGCGGCTCGCGCAGGCCGTGGATGTCGCGCACCAGCGCCTCGACCTGCTCGGGGGTGGAGTAGTTGCGCGCGAACAGGATGACGCCGCCGACCAGCGGATGCCGCAGGCGCTCGCGCTCCGCGGGGTCGAGCCCCGGCCCCGCCACGTCCAGCATCACCGGCCCGAGAGACATGGCGCTCAGCCCTTTATCAGGACCCGGGCGCCCGCGGGCACGAGGTCGAAGAGCTTGATGATGTCCTGATTGCGCATCTTCACGCAGCCGCGCGAGCCGGGCGCGCCCATGGGGTCGTCGTCCGGGCAACCGTGGATGTAGATGTAGCGGCGCATGGTGTCCACGTTCCCGAGTCGGTTCTTGCCCGGCTCGAGCCCGGAGAGCCACAGGATGCGCGTCAGGATCCAGTCGCGCCCCGGAAAGGCGGCGCGCAGTTGCGGCGAGTAGATCTCGCCCGTCGGGCGGCGGGAGACGAACACGGCGTTCACCGGCTGCCCCGCGCCGATCTTGGCGCGGATGTAGTGCGCCCCGCGCGGGGTGCGCTCGCTCCCCTGCTCCTCCCCCACGCCGTTGCGCGCGGTCGAGGCCGACGTTTTCATGACCGGCTTGCGGCCCTGGAGCAGCGTCAGCGTCTGGGACGGGACGTCAACCTCGATGGAGTAATCCGCCGCCATGCTCACTCCCGGACGAACATGGCCATGGATTCGACATGGCTCGTGTGCGGGAACATATCCATCACACCGGCCGCGGCCAGGCGGTAGCCGCGCGCATGCACCAGGTATTCGCTGTCGCGCGCGAGCGTGACCGGATAGCAGGAGATATAAACGATCCTTTCGGGTCCCGGGGACGGCAGCAGCTTTATGGCCTCAATGGCGCCGCTGCGCGGCGGATCGAGCAGGAGTTTATCGAAGCGCAGATCGCCCCAGGGAGGGGCTGCGGAGACGGCGTCGTACAGATTCGCCGCGCGGAATTCGGCGTTGGCGACGCCGTTCGCGGCGGCGTTGCGGCGCGCGCCCTCGACCAGGCCCGGCTCGGCCTCGATCCCGAGCACGCCCTGGACGCGGCGCGCGAGCGGCAGCGTGAAGTTGCCCAGGCCGCAGAAAAGGTCGAGCGCGGTGTCCCGCGGCCCCGGGTCGAGCAAGGCGATCGCCTGGGCGACTGCCTGCCGGTTGACCTGGTCGTTTATCTGGATGAAATCCGTCGGGCGGAAGTATATTTTTATGTCGTGTTCGGGCAGCCGGTAGAAAAGCGCCGGCGCCTCATCCGGCCACAGCGCGCGGACGGATTCCGGGCCGCCGCCCTGGAGATGGATCTGCACCGTGTGGCGCGCGCCGAAGGCGCGCAGCAACTCCAGGTCACGGTCCGCCAATGGGACCAGATGCCGGAATACCAGGGCCGCGGCGTCGGCTCCGACCGCCACCTCGATCTGCGGGATGCGGTCCGGGCAGGACAGCGCCGCGACCAGCGCGCGGAGCTGCGGCAGCAGGCCGGAGATACGCGGCTCGAGCACGGGACACGCGTCCAGATTGGCGATGAAGCTGCGCCGGCGCGCGCGGAATCCCACGAGCACCCCGCCGTTCTTGGGCACAAACCGCGCGCCCAGGCGCGCGCGGCGGCGGTAACCCCAGGCCGGGCCGGTGACGGGGGCGAGCCAGGATTCCGGCTGCACCTTGCCGATGCCCCGTAACTGCTCCGCCAGCGCCTGTTGTTTGGCGCGGATCTGCGCCTCCGGCCGCAGGTGTTGCAGGCTGCACCCGCCGCAGGCGCCGAAGTGCGGGCATGGGGGCGGTACGCGATCGGGGCCCGGGCTCAGAATCTCGAGCGCCGCGCCGTTGTCGTATCGGCGGCGCCGATTGAGGTAACGAAACCGCACCTCCTCGCCCGGCAGCGCGCCCTCGATGAACACGGCCTTGCCGCCGACGTGGGCCACGCCGCGGCCGTCATGACTCAGTGATTCCACCGTGGTCGCGGCGGCGTCGGGTGTCGGCGCCGCCGCCATTTTGTTGGGGTTCATTTTATTCACCCCAACCTACATGAGAAGCAATTTTTCGAGGTTTCCCAAAGTGAAAAATGAAAGAGACTCCGCACTTTTCACTTTTCACTTTACACTTTTCTCTCATCACCGCCCTTCCCTCCAGGCGTCGAGGAAGGCGTTGAGGTGCGGCCGGTTCGCGGCCTTGAGCGTGTCGCGCACGCGCTGAGTCTCGCGCTTCCAGCCGGCATCGTCCAGGTTGCCGCGCATGAGCTCGAAGCGCAGGTAGATGAGATAGGTGTTGAGCGCGTCCGTTTCGCAGTAGTCGCGGATCTCCTCAATCCTGCCGTCCTGGAACTGGTCCCATACATCCGCGCCGCTGCGCCCCATCTTGCCGGGCAGCCCGAGCAGCAGCGCGACCTCGTCGAGCGGCGCGGTGGCGCGCGGCTGGTAGGCCGAGAGCACGTCCATCAAATCCGTGTGGCGTTCGTGGTAGCGGCTGAGGTAGTTGTTCCAGCGAAAGCCCTGGTCCTCCGCGCCGGTCTCCCAGTAGCGCGGCGCGCTCACGCCGTGCCGGAGCGCGCGGTAGTGCAGCACCGGCATATCGAAGCCGCCGCCGTTCCAGGACACGAGCGTCGGCGTGTATTTCTCGATGCCGTCGTAGAAGCGGCGGATCAGCTCGGCCTCGCTGGAATCCGGCTCGCCGAGCGACCACACGCGCAGATTCTCCCCCTGCCGCAGCACGGCGGAGATGGCGGCGACGCGATGCAGGTGATGGCGCAGGAACTCGGAGTCACCCGTCTGCTCGCGGCGCTTGGCGAACATCGCCCGCGCCACGTCCTTGTCGTCGAGGCCCTCGAGGCCATAGAGCCGGCGGCCGGTTTCGGTGTCGGGGATGGTTTCGATGTCGAACGCGAGTATGTTCATATGAATTTCTGACGCAAAGGCGCTAAGGCGCAAAGAAAAGATTCTTAAAAAATAATCTAAAAATCATAGAAACCTTCGCGTCTTTGCGTTGGGTTGTTAACATCAGTCGGGGAACACGCCGGTCGAAAGATACCGATCGCCGCGGTCGCAGATGACGGTGACGATCACGGCGTGCTCGACCTCCTGTGACACGCGCAGCGTCGCCGCCACCGCGCCGCCGGAGGAGATGCCGGCGAAGATTCCCTCCGCGCGCGCGAGCCGGCGGGTCATGTCTTCCGCCTCCTGCTGCGAGACCTCCATGACGCGGTCCACGCGCCTGGGGTCGTAGATCTTGGGCAGGTATTCCTTGGACCAGGCGCGGATGCCGGGGATGCAGGCGCCCTCCGCCGGTTGTACACCGATGATCTGGATCGAGGGATTCTTCTCCCTCAGAAAACGCGACACGCCCATGATGGTGCCGGTGGTGCCCATGGCGCTCACAAAATGGGTGACCTTTCCTTCGGTGTCGCGCCAGATCTCGGGGCCGGTGCCCTCGTAGTGCGAGCGCGGGTTGTCGGGGTTGGCGAACTGGTCCAGCAGCCGGCCCCGGCCCTGTTCCTGCATCCGCTGCGCCAGGTCGCGCGCCCCTTCCATGCCGGCGTCCTTCGGCACCAGCACGATCTCGGCGCCGAAGGCCTTCATGGTCGCGCGCCGCTCGGCGCTCATGTGCTCGGGCATGACGAGAATCAGGCGGTAGCCCTTGATCGCGGCGGCCATGGCGAGCGCGATGCCGGTGTTGCCGCTGGTGGCCTCGACCAGGGTGGCGCCCGGCTTGATCTCGCCGCGCTCCTCGGCGCGCCGGATCATCGAAAGCGCCGCCCGATCCTTGACCGAGCCGGCGGGGTTGTTGCCTTCGAGCTTGGCGAGGATGATGTTGCCGGTCTTCCCGGGAAGGCGCTGGAGCCGCACGAGCGGCGTATTGCCGACAAAGTCTTCCAGCGTCTTCATTGGGAAATGGTACCTTGTTCGCCGCCGGCGGTCACCGTGTCGGTAACGGGTTCACGCGACCGGCTCCAGATGTTCAATCACGAGTTGCAACGAGCGCCGGCCCTGATACTCGTTGACATCCAGCCGGTAGGCGGCGCGCACCCGCGGCCATTCCTGGCGCAGGCCGCGCTCGGCGCCGTTGAAGGCGATGGCGTCGAGCGCGCGCTCATGGCCGTGCGGACGCAGAGTGAGCTTCAGGTGCTTGTCACCCACGATCCTGCGCCCACCCACGTCGAACGTGCCCTCGAACACGGGCTCGGGAAATCCCGCGCCCCAGGGGCCGGCGGAGCGCAGCAGCTCCGCGAGCGTCAGCGTGAAATCGCGCAGCTCGAGCTCGCCATCGCTCCACACCACACCGTGCAGGTCCTCTTCCGCCAGATGGCGGCTGATCTCCGCGTCGAAGGCGGCGCTGAATGCGTCGAGGTGGCGCCGCTCCAGGGTCAGGCCGGCGGCCATGGCGTGGCCGCCGAATTTGTGCAGCATCCCGGGGTGACGGGCGGCGACGGCGTCCAGCGCGTCGCGGATGTGCAGGCCGGGCACGGAGCGGGCGGAGCCCTTGAGCTCGCGCTCGTTGGCCGGGGCGAAGGCGATCACCGGACGGTGCGCGCGCTCGCGGACGCGGGCCGCGACCAGGCCGATGACGCCCTGGTGCCACGACTCGTCGAACAGGCACAGGCCGCGCGGCAGCGTCGCGTCCAGGCGCAGGGCCGCGAGCGCGGCGCGCGCCTGATCCTGCATTTCCGCCTCGATCGCGCGCCGCTCGCGATTCAGCCGATCGAGCCGTTGCGCCATGTCCGTCGCCGCCGCCGGGTCGTCGGTGAGCAGGCACTCGACCCCGAGCGTCATGTCCTCGAGCCTGCCGGCGGCGTTCAGGCGCGGGGCGATGCAGTAGCCGAGATCGGTCGCGGTCAGCGCTCCGGGCCTGCGCCCCGCCGCTTCCGCCAGGGCACGGATCCCTTCCACGCACTGGCCGTGGTTGATGCGCGCGAGGCCCTGGGCCACGAGGATGCGGTTGTTGTGATCGAGCGGCACGACGTCGGCCACGGTGCCGAGCGCGACCAGGTCGAGCAGGCGCGCGAGATTGGGCTCGGCGATCCCCCGTTCGGCGAACCAGCCGGCGGCGCGCAGGTGCGCGCGCAACGCGAGCATCACGTAAAACGCCACCCCGACGCCCGCGAGGTGTTTGCTCGGAAACTCGTCGCCCGACTGATTGGGGTTGACGATCGCGTCGGCCTCCGGCAGCTCCGGGCCCGGCAGGTGATGGTCCGTGATGAGCACGCGCATGCCGCACGCGCGCGCCGCGCGCACGCCCGCGACGCTCGCGATGCCGTTGTCCACCGTTACCAGCAGATCCGGCTCCTGGCGCGCGGCGAGCGCGACGATCTCGGGCGTGAGGCCGTAGCCGTACTCGAAGCGGTTGGGCACGAGATAACGCACGTCGCGCGCGCCCATCTGCGTGAGCGCGCGCACGGCGAGCGCGCAGCCGGTCGCCCCGTCGGCGTCGAAGTCGGCCACGACCATGATCCGCCGGCCCGCGCGCAGCGCCTCCGCGAGCAGGGACACGGCGCGATCCATCTGTTTCAGCCGCTCCGGGGGGATCAGATTCTCGAGTGAGTTGTCGAGCTCGACCGCCGACGCCAGGTTGCGCGCCCGGTAGATGCGCGCGAGCACGGGATGCAGCTCCGCCGGCAGCGCGCCCGCGGCCGAACCCGGCTGGCGGCGGCGCAGCACGATCTTTCCCGGTGGCGCGGGGCTCGCGGACATTCAGCGGAAGGTTTCCAGCGACCGGCTGCGGCGCCACCAGCGGCGGGCGCCCACGGGGGTTATGGTGAGTCTCCGGCCGGTATCGGTATGAATCGTCACGCGCTCCAGTTGTCCCCCCTTCAGCGCCTCAAGCATCGGCGCCATCCAGTCACGCTCCAATTTTCGCATGAATTCGAGCCACTCCCCGGCCTCGCCGTACGCCACGGCGCCGCGGCTCTCCTCCAGCACCACCAGATGCGCGCCCGGTCGCGCGGCCTGACGCGCCCACTCCGGGAAACCGGCGGGGACGCCGGCGCTCGTGGTCTCGGACAGGCGCGCCAGGGCGAGGCTGACCGGCTCCTGGCTCCACACCTGGGCCCAGCTCACCGGCCGGATCCGCGGCAGCCGTCCGCTGCCCCAGAACCAGAGGCTGTTGACCGGCGGTTTGCCGCGCCGCTCACGTTCGGTGTTGACGCCGGCCGTGTGCAACATGATCTGGATTTCGTTGAGTATGGTATGCCAGGTCTTGCCGTCCTTGCCATGCGGGAGATACGGGTGTATGTCCTTCCCGATCACATCCGGCAAGGGCGTGGTGCCGATCCGCGAGGCGCGCGGCGGCTTGAGATACCAGCGCGACGGCCGCGGCGCCTTGAGCAGCCAGCCGTCGGCGGCGTAGACCTCCATGATCTCGGCCGCCAGGCCGTCCGCCTCCGCCTGGGCGATCTGCAGCAGCTTGTTGTCGAAGAGGATCAGGCGGTCGTGCTCCGGGCGCAGATGCACGGGGTCGGCCCGCAGCCACCAGCCCTTATCAATGACGCCGAGGTCGAGAACGCGCGTCACCGCCGCCACCGGCAGATCCTCGTCCGTCCCCATATCCACCCCGAACAGGGCGAACAGCACGGCCTCCAGGCCGCTGGGGCTGATGTCGCCCGGATGATCCGAGCGCGCCAGCATGGTTTCCAGCGCCGGCAGCCGGACGCCCTCGGTCAGGGCGGCGCTCGTGGCGGGCGCCGGTCCGAAAAGGCCGGCGATCACCAGATCAAGGGATTGTTTTGAGTCGTTGTTTGCCAATGCCAATGGGAGGTATCGGTGGATTGAAGTTGGCGCATGGTACTCGATTGATGACGTGCTTACGCATGAGCGCGAGCCAGCGGCGGATTGATGCTTTATGTCCCCAAGGCCCCGATAACGCACCAGGCCGCGTCGCTTTCAACATTATTTAGGTTAACCCATTGAATATTAGATTTAATTTATTTTGCCGCGCCTCCTTTCCGGCGCTGGGCATGCATTATATTTAAAGAATTAACCTGGGAACCCCCGACTTGAGTCGCATCGTCCACCTCAATCAGCCTTCCGCTGCGCGCGCCGGCGCCGACAAAGCAGCCGAAGGCGCCGCCAAGGCCTCGGTTGCGCCGCCGGACCCCGCAAACGCCGGCCGGCGGACGCACGAATTCGCGCGCCGCGTGGCCGAATTCAAGCGCTGGCGCGACGAGCTGGCCAAGGCGATCGGCGATTACCGGACGTGGATGGAGCAACAGGGTCTGGCGGACGGCGCCGAGGACCTGCGGATATACGAGCTGATCGAGGGACTGAAATCGGACAAGCTCACCATCGCCCTGGTGGCGGAGGTGGCGCGCGGCAAGACCGAACTTCTGAACGCCATCTTCTTCGCCGATCACGGGGAGCGGCTGCTGCCGTCGGCGGCGGGGCGCACGACCATGTGCCCGACGGAGTTGCGCTACGACGAAAAGGAAGGGCCCTGCGTCAAGCTGCTGCCGATCGAGACGCGCAAGACCGCGCTCACCATAGCGGAGTACAAACGCACCCCGATCCACTGGACGACCATCCACATCCTGAAACCAAAATCGGTCGAGGAGGTGCGCGAGGCGTGCCTCGAAACCACCCGGACCAAAAAGGTGGACGTGCGCGAGGCCGAGGAGCTCGGGCTTTACGACCGCAAACGCCGGGACGGTCCGGCGCCGGCCGACGGCATGATCGAGATTCCGGTCTGGCGCCACGCCATCATCAACTACCCGCATCCCCTGCTCAAGCAGGGCCTGGTGGTGCTGGATACGCCGGGGCTGAACTCGCTCGGCGTGGAGCCGGAGCTTACCCTGAGCATGCTGCCGGAGGCGCACGGCGTGCTGTTCGTGCTGGCGGCCGACGCCGGCGTCACCAAGACCGACATGGAGGTCTGGACCAGGCACGTGCAGGCGGCGAAGCGCGGCGGCCGGTTCGTGGCGCTGAACAAGATTGACGTGATGTGGGACGAGCTGCAGGACGACGCCGCCGTCGCCCGGAACATCGCGCGCCAGGTGGACGAGACCGCCATGACGCTGCACGTCGAAAAATCCAACATCTTCCCGGTATCGGCGACGAAGGGGCTGGTCGGCAAGGTGAAGGGAGACGCGGCGCTGCTCGCAAGGAGCGGCCTGCCGGCGCTGGAGGCGAGCCTGGCGGGCGATGTCATCCCGGCCCGGCATGCGATCATCCGCGACCGGATCGTGTACGACATCAGCGGCCGGATCGAGAGCAGCCGCGCGCTGCTGGAGTCAAAACTGACGGAGCTCGAGCGTCAGGCGGAAGGCCTGCGCAAGCTCGGCGGAAAAAATCAGGACGCCATCCACAAGATGGTCGCGCACGTGCGCCAGGATCGGCAAAAATACGACAAGGAACTGGAGGGGTTTCAGATGACGCGCGCCGCCCTGACGGAACAGGCCAATATCCTGTTCGGCCACATGAGCCTGAAAAGCTTCGACGAGCTGATCGCCGCGGCGCGCCGGGACATGCAGGAGAGCTGGACCACGCACGGCCTCAAGGCCGGCATGGTGACGTTCTTCGGCGGCGCCGCCGCGCGCATGGACAAGGTCGCAAAGCAGGCGGAACAGATCCGGCTGGTGGTGGAGCGCATCTACCACCGGCTGCACGACGAATACGGCCTGGCGGAGATCAGGCCGACGGCGCTGTCCCTGGCGCCTTTTTTCGTCGAGTTCAAGCGGCTCGAGGAACGGGCGAACGGCTTCCGCGACAGCCCCGCGACGGTGATGACGGAACAGCATTTCGTCATCAAGAAATTCTTCGTCACCCTCGCGAGCCGGACGCGGCAGCTATTCAGCGAGTGCAACGAGGCGACAAAAAACTGGTTCCGGGCGATCGTGATGCCGGTGTTCGCCCAGATTCAGCAGCACAAGGCCGCCATTGACCGCAACCTGGAGACGCTCAAGACGATCCACGCGGGCATGGACGATCTCGGCGAGCGCATCGCCAAGCTGGAGGAGGCCAGGAGGGATCTGCGGGCGCAGCTTGACGTAACCGAGCGCCTGTTGGAGCAGATACACCGGCCGTTATCCTGACACCGGCGTCTGCGCCGCGTCCGTCCCGGAGGACGGCTCGTGTTGCGCGGGAATTCCCACCCAGCGCACGATGTTGCCGGCGATCCGTTCCAGCCGCGCCACTTCGCGCGCGCCGCCGAGGCGGATCGCCTGCTCCGGCATGCCGAAGATGACGCTGGTGGCTTCGTCCTGGGCGATGGTGTGCGCCCCGGCCTCCTTCATGGCGCGCAGGCCGCGTGCGCCGTCGCCGCCCATGCCGGTGAGGATGATCCCCAGGGCGTTGCGCCCGGCGCAGCGGGCGGCGGATTCGAACAGCACGTCCACCGACGGCCGGTGCATGTTGACCGGCGCGCCGTCGTAGACCCGGACCGCGTAACCGTCGGAATCTTTCACCAGCTCCATCTGCCGCCCCCCGGGGGCGATCAGGGCCACGCCCCAACCGAGCCGCTCCCCGTCGCGCGCCTCGCGCACCTCCAGGGCGCATTGCTGGTCGAGATGGCCGGCAAAGAGCGCGGTGAATTTCGGCGGCATGTGCTGCACGATGGCGATGCCCGGGCATTGTTCCGGGAGCATCGTGAGGATCTCCGTGATCGCCTGGGTCCCGCCGGTGGAGGCGCCCATCACGACCACCTGCTCGCGCAGCATGTGCGTCCCGGCGAGCGCCGCGGGCGTCGCCGCCGGCGGCGCGGCGATCGGCGGGAGGGAGCGCACGTGCGCCCGCGCCGCCGCCCGCACCTTGCCGCAGATCTCATCCACCAGCGCCTGCATCCCCTCGCGCAGCCCCGACTGCGGCTTGGTGACGAAGTCCACGGCCCCGAGCGCCAGGGCGCGCAGCGTCGCGTCCGCCCCCTTCTCCGTGAGCGAGGAGACCATCACGACCGGCATCGGGCGCAGCCGCATCAGATTCTGGAGGAAGGTGATGCCGTCCATGCCGGGCATCTCCACGTCCAGCGTCAGCACGTCGGGCTTGAGCGCCTTGATCTTCTCGCGCGCGATCAGCGGATTGACGGCGGCGCCGACCACCTCGATGGCCGGATCCTCCGCGAGGATGGCGGACAGCAACTGGCGCATGAGCGCCGAGTCGTCCACCACCAGCACCTTGATTTTCCCGTGTCCGGTCATGTCATCCGCGCCGGCGGCGCACGGCCGCGTCAGAACAACGTGATGTCGCCCTCGAGCTTCTGCTTCTTCAGGCTGATCAGGTACACCATTTCCTCCTGCGCCGTCAGCTCCGCCTCGCTCTGGCCGAGGCGCTTGAGGAACGCCTTGCCGCTGTGCGGGTGGAACAGCACGCGCCGCGCGCGATAGCCGCCCAGGTCCTCGCTCACCACCGGTATCTGCTCCGTGTTCATGAAGCGGCGCACGAACTCGATGTTGCGCTGCGGCACTCCGTCCAGGGATTCGCGGATCCTCAGGACGTGCCCGCCGCCGAAGACCTTGGCCTGGAACCGCCGGCGCTGGCCGCCGAGCTTCATGACCTCGCTGATCAGGAGCTCCATGGCGTGGACGCCGTAGCGCGCGGTCGTCGGATAATTGGGGTCCACGCCCTCGGGGAGCATGAAATGGTTCATGCCGCCGACGCCGGCGTCGGGGTCGTAGATGCAGGCGGCGATGCACGACCCGAGGACGGTGTCCAGGACCATCGGC
>MFSY01000112.1:18539-32916 GCA_001785175.1 Candidatus Muproteobacteria bacterium RIFCSPHIGHO2_01_FULL_65_16
CTCGGCGTGCCCCAGCATCAGGTAGCCGTCCTTGCGCAACAGCTTGGCGAAGCGCGCGAACAGGCGCTGCTGCGTGGGCTTGTCGAAATAGATGAACACGTTGCGGCACAGGATCGCGTCGAACGGCCCCTGCATCGGCCACGGCTCGTCTATCAGGTTGAGCCGCGCGAAGCGGATGAGGGATTTCAAGACCGGCTTCACCATGACCTCGTCCTCGTGTGCGCCCGCGCCCTTCAGGAAATAGCGCTGCAGCAGCGGCTTGGAAATCATCCGGACCTGATGCTCGGAGTAGACCCCGCGCGCCGCGCGCTCGAGCACGTTGGTGTCTATGTCGGTCGCCAGTATCTTTATGTCCCAGTCGTTGGGCGCCGGAAACGCCTCGCTCACGGTGATCGCGAGGGTGTAGGCCTCCTCGCCGCTGGAGGCGGCCGCGCTCCAGATGCGCAGCCGTCGCTGGCGACTCTGCTTGAGCGCGGGGAATACCTGCTCGGACAGGAACTGGAAATGATGCGACTCGCGGAAGAAATCGGTTTTGTTGGTCGTGATGGCGTTGATCATCTCCATCAGCTCCCGCCCGTCCGGGTCGGCCTGGGTCAGCAGCTCGTAATAATCGGCGTAGCACGCCAGGTTGTAATGGCGCAGGCGCTTCGCCAGGCGCGAGCACACCAGCGCGCGCTTGTGCTCGGACAACGCGATGCCGGTGTGGGCGTGGATGAGATCGCGCAATTGCCCGAATTCCCGATCCGTTATCGTCGTCGTATACGGTTGCGGCATCCGTTGTCCTTCGGTCGGCGGCGGGCCCACGGGAAATAGCGGCCGCTCCGGGATGTCATCCGGGCGCGTGGCCGGCGCGGGCGTGCGCCTAGAACTCGGTCCAGGTTCCGTCATTGGCGCTCACCTTTGCGACGGCCGCGATCTTCGGCTTGCGGCGCGCAACGTTTGGCCGCGCCCCCGCGGGCTCGGTCACGGGCCTCCGCGCCGCCACCGGTCCCGGCCCGGCGCCGGTCGCGCCGCCCCCGGGCGCGCCCCGGATGTCGCCGCCGGGCGCGGCGGCCGGCGCCACGTCCACGCCGAGGTTGAATTTACCCGCCAGCGAACGCAACTGGTCGGCCAGCGAGGCGAGCGAACGGCTGGTGCTGGAGAGCTCCTCGACCTTGGTGGCGTTGGTCTGGGTCGCCGTATCCATCTGCGCGATGGTGCGGTTCACCTGGTCCACGCCCGAGGCCTGCTCCTGGCTGGCGGCGCTGATCTCGGCGATGATGTCCGCCACCTTCTTCACCTTGGCGGCGATGCCCTCGAGCTTGCTGCCCGAGACGCTGACCAGGTGGTTGCCGTCGCCGACCTTCTCCAGGCTGTCGTGGATCAGACTCTTGATCTCCTTGGCCGCGGCCGCGCTGCGCTGCGCGAGGTTGCGCACCTCCGCCGCCACCACGGCGAAGCCGCGGCCGTGCTCGCCGGCGCGCGCCGCCTCCACGGCCGCGTTCAGCGCCAGTAGATTGGTCTGAAACGCGATTTCGTCAATGACGCCGATGATGTTGGCGATCTTGCTGCTGCTGGCGTTGATGAGATCCATGGAGCGCTTGATCGAGGACGCCAGAACCGCGCTTTCGGCCGCGGCCGTGCTCGATTCCGCGGCCAGCTTGTCCGCCTGCAGGGCGTTGTCGGCGTTTTGCTTGACGGCGCCGGTCATCTCCTCGATGGAGGCGGCCGTCTCCTCGAGCGAGCTGGACTGATCCTGCACCAGGGTGGAGAGATGCCAGGCGGAGCTGCTGAGTTCCTGGGCGCCGCCGGACACCGCCTCGGACGCGGCCAGCACCTGGCGCATGTTGTCATTGAGCTCGTCCACGAGGACATTCAGCGCCCCGCCGGCCTCGGCGATCTCGTCGCGCCGGGTGCTCTCGATCCGCAGCGACACCGTCAGGTCGCCCTGGGAGGCGCGCAGCATCGCGTCCGTCAGGCGCCGCAGCGGGCCGGTGATGGTGCGCGCCAGATAAAAACCCGCCGCGAGCGTCAGCGCCAGCGCCAGCAGCGCGGCGCTCACGGTAACGGTGCGGGCGCGCCGATACGCCGCGCGCGCCTGTTCAAGCCCCGTTTTGTCCATGACCGCGACGGTCGTGTCGCGCGCGGCCGTGGCGCTCGCGGCCACGGCATAGGCCTTTTCGGCCTCGTCCATGATCCGGGACATGTGATACAGGCCGGTCGCGGCGCCGATGACGAACATGAGATAAACGGCGCCGAAGGCCCCGACGAGCTTCGTCTTTAGGCTTGCGCCTTTGGCATAGAACGTCTCCATATCACACCTCGTTTTCGCTTATGTTGTTTATTCGGCCGCCACATCGAGACGGATCATTGGCTGCTAGTGCATGGCGCCGCCGGCGCCGCGCTCCTCAAGGACCGGCGCTGCCGCGTCCGTGCCGCGAAATCGCCGGCCCGTGCCCGCGCGCGCGGCGCGCGTCAGCGAACCGACGTCCAGAATCAGCGCCACGGTCCCGTCGCTCATGATCGTCGCCGCCGCGATTCCGTCAATCTTGCGGTAATTCGTCTCCAGGCTCTTGATGACGACCTGCTGTTGCCCCAGGAGATCGTCCACGAAGAGACCGACGCGCCGGCCTTCCGCCTCCACCACCACGATGATGCCGTCGGCCACGTTCGTCGAGCGCGGGGCGATGTCGAAACGCTCATAGAGCCGGATGAGCGGCAGGTATTCTTCCCGCAGCATGAACACCTCGCCGCCGCCGGGGAGTCGGCTCAGCCCGCCCTGGCCGACGCGGATGGATTCGGTGATGCTGACCAGGGGCAGGATGTAGGTCTGGGTCCCGACGACCACGCTCAGGCCCTCGAGGATGGCGAGCGTCAGCGGGAGACGGATGGCGAAACGCGTGCCCTTTCCCGGCTCGGAGGCGACCTCGACATTTCCGCCGAGGTCGGTGATGTTGTTGTGCACGACGTCCATGCCGACGCCGCGGCCGGAGATGTCGTTTATTACCTCGGCGGTGCTGAAGCCGGGCACGAAGATCATGTGGTCCATGTGCTCCGCGTCCATGGGGGTGTCCGCGTGAATCAGGCCGCGCTTGACCGCCTCGGCGTGGATCTTCTCGCGCTGCAGCCCGCGGCCGTCGTCCTCGATCTCGATCATGACGTTCCCGCCCTTCTGGTAGGCGTCGAGACGGATGTGCGCGATCTCGGGTTTGCCCGCCGCGCGCCGCGCGGCCGGCGCCTCGATCCCGTGGTCCATGCAGTTGCGGATGATGTGCAGGATCGGGTCGCTGATGCGCTCGATCACGGTCTTGTCCAGCTCAGTGCGCTCGCCGCCGATCCTGATCTCCACGTTCTTGCCCAGGCGCTGGCACATATCCCGCACCAGGCGCGGCAGCCGCCCGAAGATGAACCCGAGCGGAACCATGCGTATGCTCATGACGCTGTCTTGCAGCTCGCGCAGGTTGCGCTCGAGCTGCGCCAGCCCGGTCAGCAGGATCGGCAACTTGTCCGGCGTGAAATTATTGGCGATCTGCCCGAGCATGGCCTGGGTGATCACCAGCTCGCCCACGGTGTTGACCAGGGCGTCCACCTTGGGGATGTTGACGCGGATCGAGTTGACCCGCCCTTCCGCCGCATCGTGCGGGTGGTCCGCCTCCGGCGCGTGCGGCTTCGGATCCGGGGCCTTCGGCCGCCGGGCGGGCGCGGGGACGATCTCGAGTTGGCAGTCGTCGCTGACCCAGGCGAACGCCTCCGCCACCGCCGCGCGCGGCGCGTCGCCGGCGAGGTCAATGCGCCACGCCAGGTAACAGGTCTCGGGGTCGAACTGACCCCACGCCGGCAGCCCGTCGGTCTCCGCCTGCACCCGCAGTTTTCCCAGGCCCTCGAGCTCGCGCAGGATCCGCAGCGGGTCGTTCCCGGTCTTGAAAAGATGCGGTTTCGGCCGGAATGCGATGTGCCATGGTCCGGCGCTGTTCCCGGCGCCGGTCGCGGCCGGATCGTTCGTCCGCGCCGGCCGGCGGTCGCGGACGCCGCCGGAGAGCAGCGCCTCGAGCTCGCCGCGCAACGCCTGGATCATCGGCTCTTCCACCGGGGCGTGGGTCTGGGCCGCGGTCAGCAGATGGCGCAGCCCGTCGCCCGCCTTCAGCAGCAGATTTATCAGCTCGCGCGTGACGCCGACGCGTCCCTCGCGCATGATGTCCAGCAGCGATTCCAGCACGTGGGCGAAATCGGTTATGTCGCGGAAGCCGAAGGTGCCGCTGCTGCCCTTGATGGAGTGGACGACACGGAAAATGGTGTTCAGCGTCTCGGGGTCGGCGTCCTGGACCGCCCCCGCGGGCGCGTGCGCCAGGTCTTGCTCCAGACGCAGCAGCAGCGCCTCCATCCGCGCCAGTCCATCGAGGCTTTCCTCGAGGAAGGTCTGATGAAACTGCCGGATGTCAATGGCCATGGCCTCAGCCCAGCACTTTCTTGACGACGTTGAGCAACTGTTCGGGATTGAACGGCTTGACGATCCAGCCGGTCGCGCCCGCGCTTTTTCCCTGCTGCCGCTTGGCCTCCTGCGATTCCGTGGTGAGCATGAGGATGGGTGTGAACTTGTATTCCGGGAGATCGCGCAGTTGTTTCACCAGCGTGATCCCGTCCATGTTCGGCATGTTGATGTCGGCGATCACCAGATCGAATTTTTTCTTCCGGGCGTGCTTGAGCGCCTCTTCGCCGTCGCTGGCCTGCGTGACCTCGTGCCCCGCGCTGTTCAGGGTGAAACTGATCATCTGGCGCATTGAGGCGGTGTCGTCAACTGTCATGATGGTTGCCATAATCGCTCTCCTTTAAAACAACTCGACGGCGGGGCCCGCGTCCGCCGCCTCGCGGGCTCCGGTCGCAACTGGCATGACGTCTTGCGCCGGCCGCAGCGTGACCAGTTTCGCGTCGTCCGTGCCCGGCGGCCCCGCCGGTTTTTCCGCCTTCGCGGGGGGATTGCGGAACAGCTGTTTGCCCGCGGCCGTGGTCTCCTGCAACAGCTGAAACAGCGAGCGGCGGAAATCGTCCATGGGCTCGATCATCGAGCCCAGCTTCTGGCTGGTGATGTCGTGAAATTGGAGCGAGATGACCACGTTCTGCACGTCCTGGGCGATCTCCTTGCTGATGGAGTTGATGTTGCTCACGGTCTCGGCCACCTCCCGGTTCTTGCCCTCCAGGGACCGGGTCAGCTGGAGCACCTCGTCCTTGATCGCCTGGGCGTGCTCCATGTCCGCCGCCGACAGCGTGCGCATGTCGCCGTAGGTCTTGTTGAGGCCGGCCCGGACCTCCTTCAGGTGTTGCCGGATCCGGTCGCTGAATTCGTGCGAGCGCTGGCTGAGCCGGCGCACCTCGTGCGCCACGACCGAGAAGCCGCGACCGAATTCGCCGACCCGGGCCGCCTCGATGTCGGCGTTCAACGCCAGCAGGCTGGTCTGGTCGGCGAGCTTTTCCACGTCGAGCAGGAAGCCGTCAATCGCCTGGGCGCGTTTCTGCACGCCGTCCAGTTCCCTGACCATGACGACCGACAGGTCGGCGACGCGCACCACCTCGTCGGCCATTTTCGTCAGGCGCTCGTCCGAGACGCGAATGAAGTCGCGCAGCGACTGCGGCGTCCCGTCGCTCGCGGCGCCCTGCGTGCCCTCCAGGAGCTCCATCGCCTGGCGCGCCTGCACCGTCGCCTTCTTGATCACCGCCTCGAAGCTGTCGGCGATGGTGGTCGTGGCCTGTTCCGTCTGCTGAATGATGGCGTAGATCTGCTTGCGCAGCACGAGCGCCATCTCGCCGAAGCGCTGCGCCACCTCCATCCAGCGCCGCAGCAGGTCCTCCTGGCGGCGCTGCTGCTTTTCCGTCTCCATGGACTCCAGGACCTCGTCCACCTGGGGGATCAGGTCGCCGGCGCTCGCCTCCGGGATCAACGCCTCGATGCGTTCCTCCGGCGACGGTTCCGCATCGGCGATGTCCGGATCCGGCGCGTCACGCTGCCGGCGCCCGTGGCCGGCGAGCAGGATGACGGCGATGGCGGCGCTCATGCCGCTGCCGAGCGTGGCCCACAGAGGCGCGTACGGCGTCGTCCACGCCCACGAGACCGCGACCGCGGCGGCGGCCCAGAACCACCATTGGAACCACCAGGCCGACCGCGAAAATATCTTGCTGCTGTTCATGAGGTTGCTCACGCTTCAAATCCGCACATCGCTCCCAGGCCGAGCAGATCCACGGCCTGTCGCAGCGCCGCGCTCGGCGCCTGCCACTTTAATTTCAGGCCCCGTTCATGCGCGGCGCGACCGAACGCCGCCAGCATCTGCACCGCCGCCGTGTCAACTCGTTCCACCCGGCTGCCGTCCATCACGATCGGGGCGGATTGCCCCAGCGCCTGGTCCAGCGTGCGATAGAGGGCCTGCGCCCGGGAAACGTCCAGGACCGAATCCAGCACCAGCTTCGTTTCGCCGGCGCGGCGTTTGGCACGAACCGAGTCCATGTTTATTCCTTAAGGGTGTGGTCGCCCCATGGCTTGGGCCTGCGCAATCATGCGGCCCGCCATTTCTCCCCGCCTGGTTAAGAAATCCGTTGAATTGTCTGAAAAATATAGCAATTGCTATGCCAAGTACCATTTCAAATATAGTAAATTTATGAGCACATGGTGGGGCAAAATGACCCCATCCCGAGAGACAGGATTGATTGGAGATTCAAGAGGTTAAAGGAACCGCGGTGCCGGCCCCGAGGGGAAAAATTTTAAAACGAGGGCGATAAACCCGCTAGGGAAGGTCGGATTTATATGATTATTTGCCGCAAAGGCGCAGAGAACGCAAAGATCATTGCAGTTGATTATCCGATGCTTTTCTTTGCGCCCTTCGCGCCTTTGCGTCAAATAATCATACTTAAATCAACTTCCCTGACGCAGATTTTCGAGAATGGCCTTTTTCACCGCCGCCAGTTCCGCCTTGATCTTGAGCAGCGGGCCGGTGCTCTGCTTGATGGCGATATCGGGATCCTTGAGGCCGTGGCCGGTGAGGGTGCAAACGACGCGGCTGCCGTCCGGGATCCGGCCCTTGCGGATGTCGTGCAGGGCGCCGGCGAGAGCGGCCGCCGAGGCCGGTTCGCAGAAGATACCCTCCTTCCGGGCGAGCAGCTTTTGGGCGGCGAGAATCTCCTCGTCGCTCTGCCGGTCGAACCAGCCGCCCGATTCTTTCTGCACCTGCCAGGCCTTGTCCCAGGATTGCGGGTGACCGATGCGGATGGCGGTGGCGACGGTCTCGGGGTTGTCCACCATGTGGCCGAGAATGAACGGCGCCGCGCCCGCGGCCTGGTAGCCCACCATCACCGGGCGGTTGTTGGCGATGCCGTGGTCGGCGTACTCGCAATAACCCATCCAGTGCGCGGTGATGTTGCCGGCGTTGCCGACCGGCAGGCAGTGATAATCCGGCGCGCTCCCCAGCTCCTCGACGATCTCGAACGCCGCCGTCTTCTGGCCCTGAAGCCGATAGGGATTGATCGAGTTGACGATCGTCACCGGCGTCTCGTTCGCGACCTCCTTCACCAGCGCCATGCCGGCGTCGAAATTGTCCTGGATCTGGAGCACGACCGCGCCGTGGATCATCGCCTGCGCGAGCTTGCCGAGCGCGATCTTGCCCTCGGGGATGATGACGAAACAGGTGATGCCGGCGCGCGCGGCGTAGGCCGCGGCCGAGGCCGAGGTGTTGCCGGTCGAGGCGCAGATGATGGCGCGCGAACCCTCCGCCACCGCCTTGGTCACGGCCATGGTCATGCCGCGGTCCTTGAACGAGCCGGTCGGGTTCAGGCCCTCGAACTTGACGTAGATGTCCACGCGCTGTCCGATCTCGCGCGGGATATTGTTGAGGCGTATCAGCGGGGTGTTCCCCTCCCCCAGGCTGATGATGCGCGCATCGTCCGCGATCGCCAGCCGGTCGCGGTATTTATCTATGAGGCCGGTGTAACGGCTGCCGAGGTTCATGGTTCTGAAAGCTCCAAGCTCCAAGCCCCAAGCTGCAAGCGACGGGCGACAAGCACCGGGCTTCTTGCTTGAAGCTTATTTCCAATCACGGTTCAGGTGTTCGAGGCGGATGCGCGCGACGCTGCCCTTGATCGAGGCGAGTTGCTCGATGCGGGAAATCGCCTCGTTCATATTCCGTTCCACGACCCGGTGGGTGAGGATGATGATCGGCACCACGTTCTCACCCTCGGCCGGCTCCTTCTGCAGGATCGCCTCGATGCTGATGCCGAGGTCGCCGAGGATGCGCGTGATGTCCGCGAGCACGCCCGGGCGGTCGAGCGCGTGCAGACGCAGATAATATGACGTCTCCACCCGCTCCATCGGCAGGATCGGCAGGTCGGAGAGCGCGTCCGGCTGGAACGCCAGATGCGGCACGCGGTTGGTCGGGTCCACGGTGAGCGTGCGCACCACATCCACGAGGTCGGCGACCACGGCCGAGGCCGTGGGCTCGGCGCCGGCGCCGGCGCCGTAGAGCAGCACCGGCCCGACGGCGTCGCCCTTGACCAGCACCGCGTTCATCACGCCGTCAACGTTGGCGACGATGCGCCGCTGCGGTATCAGCGTCGGATGCACCCGCAGCTCCACGCCGCCGTCGGTGCGGCGCGCGATGGCGAGCTGCTTGATCCGATAGCCGAGCTCCTCGGCGTACTGCACGTCGGCGCGCGTGATCCGGGAGATGCCTTCGATATAGGCCTGCTTGAACTGCAGCGGGATGCCGAAGGCGATGGCCGCGAGGATCGTGAGTTTGTGCGCCGCGTCTATGCCGTCAACATCAAAGGCCGGATCGGCCTCGGCGTAGCCCAGGCGCTGGGCCTCGGCCAGCACCGCGGCAAAGTCGCGCCCCCGATCGCGCATCTCGGTGAGGATGAAATTGCTCGTGCCGTTGATGATGCCGGCGAGCCACTCGATGCGGTTTCCGGTCAGGCCCTCGCGCATGGTCTTGATGATCGGGATGCCGCCCGCGACCGCGGCCTCGAACGCCACCATCACGCCCCGCTTCTGGGCGGCGGCGAAGATCTCGTTGCCGTGCACGGCGATGAGCGCCTTGTTCGCGGTGATCACGTGCTTGCCGTTTGCGATCGCCTCGAGCACGAGGCTCCGGGCCGGGTCATAACCGCCGATCAACTCCACCACGACCTCGACCTCCGCGTTGCGGACAATCTCGAAGGGGTCGGCGACGAGCCGGATGCCCTCGGTCGGGCACGGCCGTTTCTTTTTGAGGTCGCGGGCCGAAGCCTGGACGATCTTGATCTCGCGCCCGGCGCGGCGCGCGATCTCCTGGCCGTTGCGCGCGAGCACGTTGATGGTGCCGCAGCCGACCGTGCCGAGGCCGAGGATGCCGATTTTGACCGGTTTCATTTTCCAGAATCTCTGATTTATGAGTTCTTGACGCAAAGACGCAGAGACGCAAAGCTGTCTTGAGTTCTCGTGCCAGATTTTCTTTGCGGCTTCGCGCCTTTGCGTCAAATGATCATATAAACTAGTTGTTCGCCTGCCGTGCGTTGGCGAGCACGTGGTCCTTGCGGAACAGCTCGCGGATCGAGCGGATCGCCTGGCGCGTGCGGTGTTCGTTCTCGATCAACGAGAAGCGCACGTAGTCGTCGCCGTACTCACCGAAGCCGACGCCGGGCGAGACCGCCACCCTGGCCTCGGTCAGCAACTTTTTGGAGAATTCCAGCGAGCCCAGCCGGCGGTACGCCTCCGGCAGGCGCGCCCAGACGAACATGGTGGCCCTGGGTTTGTCCACCTCCCAGCCGGCGGCATGGAGGCCCTGACACAGGACATCGCGCCGCTTCTGATAGGTCAGGCGGATCTCTTCCAGACAGTCCTGCGGGCCTTCCAGCGCCGTGATGGCCGCGACCTGGATCGGCGTGAACATGCCGTAGTCGAAATACGACTTGAGGCGCGCGAGCGCCGCGACCAGTTTTTCGTTGCCGCACATGAAGCCCACGCGCCAGCCGGGCATGTTGTAGCTCTTGGAGAGCGTGAAGAACTCGACCGCGATGTCCTTCGCCCCCGGCACCTGCAGGATCGAGGGCGCCTGGTAGCCGTCGAACACGATGTCGGCGTAGGCGAGATCGTGCACCACCCAGATGCCGTGCTCCCTGGCGACCGCGATCACCTTCTCGAAGAAATCGAGCTCGACGCACTGGGCCGTGGGGTTGGCCGGGAAGTTGAGCACCAGCATCTTCGGCTTGGGCCAGGCGTTCCTGATCGCCTTCTCGAGCTCGGCGAAGAAGTCGCCGCCCGGAATCAGCGGCACGTGGCGGATGTCGGCGCCGGCGATGACGAAGCCGTAGGTGTGGATCGGGTAGCTCGGGTTCGGCACCAGCACCGCGTCGCCATTGTCCACGGTGGCGAGCGCGAGATGCGACAGGCCCTCCTTCGAGCCGATGGTGACGATGGCCTCGCGGTCCATGTCGAGCTCGACGCCGTAGCGGCGCTGGTACCACTGGCAGATCGCGCGCCGCAGGCGCGGGATGCCGCGCGAGACGGAGTAGCGGTGCGTGTCCTCGCGCCGCGCCGCCTCGCAGAGCTTGTCCACGATGTGCCTGGGCGTCGGCCCGTCGGGATTGCCCATCCCGAAATCAATGATGTCTTCGCCGCGCTTGCGCGCCTCGGCCTTCAACTCGTTGACGATGTTGAAGACGTAGGGCGGAAGCCGTTTGATGCGGGGAAATTCTTCCATGGATTAGGCGTCGGTCAGGGGGCTGTTGTAGTATTCAACGCGTGCCCAAGGTCTTGAATCCTCGTGCATTATATGGCCTTTGCAAAAGCGTTGAAAGGTAGCCGCGCATGCGGCGGGTGTCAATGCGCGGCGCCGACCGAGGAGCCGGTCGCTCCATGAAAATTCATCTGGAGACCGGCGCGGGCCAGAACATGATCCGCGCCTACGGACCCGGCCTGATCACGGTAAACCGCGCGGAATACCGCGCGAGCCTGATCGTCACCCCGCGGCAGATCGTCCCCGACTGGGCGCCGCGGTCCGTGGCCGAGCTCGCGCGGGCGCATTTCGCCGCGGTCATCGGCCTGGCGCCGGAAGTGGTGCTGCTCGGCACCGGCGCGCGCCTGCGCTTCCCCGACACCGCCTGCACCCGGGCGCTGCTCGAGGCCAAGATCGGTCTGGAGGTGATGGACACCGGCGCCGCCTGCCGGACCTACAATATCCTGATGGCCGAAGGCCGGCGCGTGGCGGCGGCGTTGTTGATGATTGAAGGATAAATAAGCGATCAGCTATCAGCGGTCAGCTAAAGGCTGAGCAAGCGAGGGCAGGTGTAAGCTGATAGCTGACCGCTGATAGCTGAGCGCTAACTAAAACGAATCCACCGAGTAGCCGGCCTTTTCCAGGATCACGCGCAGGCGTTTCAGCGCCTCGACCTGGATCTGGCGCACGCGCTCGCGCGTCACGCCGATGTCCTCGCCGACCTCCTCCAGGGTGGATATCTCGCGGCCGCTCAGTCCGAAGCGGCGTTCCACGACCTCGCGCTGCTTGTCGTTCAGCTCGTTGAGCCAGATCTCGATCAGCGCCTGCAGGTCCTCGCGCTGCAGCACCTTCTCCGGATCCGGCGTGCGCTCGTCGGCGATGGCGTCGAGCAGCGAGCGGTCCGGGTCCTCGTCCAGCGGCGCGTCCACCGAGGCGGTGCGCTCGTTCAGGCCGAGCATTCCCTTGACGTCCTCGATCGGCTTGTCCAGCAGGCTGGCAACCTCCTCCGGCGTGGGCTCGTGGTCGAGCTTCTGTGACAGGTGGCGCGCGGCGCGCTGGTAGATGTTGATCTCCTTGAGCACGTGCACCGGCAGGCGGATCGTGCGCGTCTGGTTCATGATGCCGCGCTCGATGGTCTGGCGGATCCACCAGGTGGCGTACGTGGAGAAACGGAAGCCGCGCTCCGGATCGAATTTCTCCACCGCGCGGATCAATCCGAGGTTGCCCTCCTCGATCAGGTCGAGCAGGGCCAGCCCGCGGTTCATATAACGGCGCGCGATCTTCACCACCAGCCGCAGGTTGCTTTCGATCATGCGCCCGCGCGCCTTTTTGTCCCCTTTCAGGGCGCGGCGCGCGAAATATACTTCTTCCTCGGCGGTGAGGAGCGGCGAGAAGCCGATTTCCTTGAGATAGATGCGGGTGGCGTCGGCCTGGGAGAAATAACGATCTTCACTCTCGGCCGAGGAGGCAACGGCGGGCGCCGCCTCCTCCGGCGGCGCCGCGGCCTCGGTCTCCTCGTCCGATTCTTCTTCTTCGTCGGCGGCAGCCGGCGTCTCCCGGTCGTCCTCCTCCAGGTCCTGGGCTGCCGCTTTGTCGGTTTCCTTGACGCCGCCCTTTTTGGGAGCGCCGGATGGCTTGCGCGGAGGCATGGCTACTTTTTGGGGAGATAATCCAGCGGGTCGACCGGCGCGCCGCGGTAGCGGATCTCGAAATGCAGTTTCACGCGGTCGGTCCCGCTGTTTCCCATCTCGGCGATCTTCTGGCCGCGTTTAATCACATTCCCTTCCTTGACGTAAATCTTATCGCAGTGGGCATAGGCGCTGAGAAAATCGGCGTTGTGCTTGATGATGATAAGCCGCCCGTAACCGCGAAGTCCACTGCCCTGATAGACGATCGTGCCGGGCGCGGCGGCCTGGATCGGCTGGCCCTTCCTGCCGCCGATATCGAGCCCCTTGTTCGGGCCACCGGAGCTGTAGTGCTCGAGCACGCCGCCGTCGGTCGGCCAGGTCCAACCGCCGATTACCGGCGCCGTTTTTTTTGCGCGCACGGTGTTTCCGGCGGCGGAATTTTTTGCCGGCCCGCCCGGCTTTTTTGCCGCGGGTTTTTCCCGCGCCGCGGTTTCGTTCCCCGGCGGCGACAGGCGCAGCTTCCGTCCCGGCCTTATGGTGTACGGCGGTGGAATGTTGTTCCAGGCGGCGAGCTCCTTGTGCGTGACACCGATCTCCCTGGCGATGGCGCGCAGCGTGTCACCCTTGGCCACGGTGCGGTATGCGCCCGGCGCGCCGCGGCCGGTCTCGGAATGCGGCGGCGACAGGCGCAGCTTCCGTCCCGGCTTGATGGTGAATGGTGCAGTGATGTTGTTCCAGGCGGCGAGCTCGCGGTAGTCGCGCCCCGATTCCCACGCGATGCTGTAGAGCGTGTCGCCCGCCACCACCTCGCGGTATTCCTCCGCCGGATGGCGGATGCTCTCGCCGAGCTCGCTGACGGGCGCGGGCGCGGTGGCCTCGCCGGCGCAGGCCGACAGCAGCAGCGCCGCCGTGAGAACGAGGCCGCAACGCAAGGCGGGCGTGATGACCGGCGCGGGCATGGCTAGTTCTTGATCTTTTCCCGTCCGCTCACGAGGGGAACGAAGTTGACCGGCTCCAGGCGCTCGCTGCCGAAGCCGGTCTCGTCGCGCCGGATAAGCCGCAGTTCCTGCGCCGCCGGCCCGCCCACGGGAATCAGCATGCGCCCGCCGAGCGCCAGTTGCTCCAGCAGGGCGCGCGGCGGCTCGGCCGGCGCGGCCGTGACCATGATGCCGTCGTAGGGCGCGTGTTCGGCCCAGCCGTCGCCGCCGTCGGAAAGGCGGAAATGCACGTTGCGGCAACCCAGTTCGCGCAAGCGCTTGCGCGCCAGCTTCATGAGCGGCTCGATGCGCTCGACGGTATATACCTCGTCAACCAGTTGCGCCAGTACCGCCGTCTGGTAGCCGGAGCCGGTGCCGATCTCCAGAACCTTTGCGATGCGGCCGCCGTGCAGCAGCGACTGGGTCATGAGCGCGACGATATAAGGCTGGGAGATGGTCTGACCGTGACCGATGGGGAGCGCCGTGTCCTCGTACGCGCGGCTCGCCAGCGCCTCGTCCACGAAGACATGCCGCGGGACATCGCGCATGGCCGCCAGCACGCGCGCGTCGCTGATGCCCTGCTCACGCAGCCGCTGGATCAGACGCTCGCGCGTGCGCGGGGAGGTCATCCCTATGCCTCGCGTGCCCGTCTTCACCGCCGTTCGTTCCGCCGCGCTACAGTTTCTGAAGCCATGACGACACCTGATCGAGCGCAGTATAGCGGGTCAGGTCGACATGCAAAGGGGTGATGGAGACATGTTGGCGCCGGATGGCGTGAAAATCCGTGCCCGGGCCGGCGTCCGCCTCCGGGCCGGGCGCGCCCACCCAGTACACCGGCCGGCCGTGCGGGTCGGCGGCGCGAATCATGGGCTCGGCCATGTGCCGATGGCCCAGGCGCGTGGCCTCGAAGCCGGCGATGGCCGCCATCGGCACATCCGGAACATTGACGTTCAGAATGGTGTCGGCCGGCAACGGCTCGTGCAAAAGCCGCCGCACCAGGCGCACGGCGATCTCCGCCGCGGTCTCGAAGTGCTGGCCGAGCTGGCCCACGAGCGACACCGCC
>MFSY01000112.1:32941-33353 GCA_001785175.1 Candidatus Muproteobacteria bacterium RIFCSPHIGHO2_01_FULL_65_16
CCTCCATGGCGGCGGCAACGGTGCCGGAGTACAGCACGTCGTCGCCCAGATTCGCGCCGCGGTTGATGCCGGCGATCACCATGTCCGGCTCGTGCTGCATCAGGCCGGTGATGGCGAGGTGCACGCAGTCGGTGGGCGTGCCGTCGAGGAACATGAAACCGTTTTCCCCGTGCCGGACGCGCAATGGACGATCGAGCGTGAGCGAGTTGCTCGCGCCGCTGCGGTCGCGTTCCGGCGCCACCACGTCCACCTGTGCGAGCGGCGCCAGCGCCCGCGCCAGACAGGCGAGACCGGGCGCGAGATAGCCGTCGTCGTTGCTCAGCAGGATGCGCATGTGGGGATACAGATTAACCGCCAAGACGCCAAGAACGCCAGGAAGCGATGATTGTGATCAATGGATGCTGGTCGGGGC
>MFSY01000112.1:33369-37848 GCA_001785175.1 Candidatus Muproteobacteria bacterium RIFCSPHIGHO2_01_FULL_65_16
AAAGCCGCGATATCGCGGGCCGTCATGATACCCGAGAACCGGCGCCACACAAGGAATTATTTAAGGAGGTTCTGATTAAGTATGATTATTTGCCGCAAAGACGCGAAGGGCGCAAAGAAAAGCATCGGATAATCAACAGCAAGATCTTTGCGTTCTTTGCGCCGAAGACTTCTTGCCCAGATTGAATTTTTACAGGTGCCCTTAACTAAGAAGAAAACAAAACCGCCAGGGCGCCGGGTGTTCGAAGTATTTTCTCGACGCCCTTGCGTTCCTACGGGTCTTCCAGCAGGTCCATGACGTCCCCCAGATCCCGGAGCAGCGTCTTGACCGCCTGGGAGCGATTGGCGTCGGGCGGCGCCGGGTTGTCGAGCTCGAGCTTGTTGCGCGCGCCGCTGATGGTGAAACCCTCGACGTACAGGAGATTGCGGATCTGGCGGATCAGCACCACGTCGTGGCGCTGATAATAGCGCCGGTTGCCGCGGCGCTTCACCGGCTTGAGCTGGGGGAATTCCTGCTCCCAGTAACGCAGCACGTGCGGCTTCACCGCGCACAGGTCGCTCACTTCGCCGATGGTGAAGTAACGCTTTCCTGGAATCGGCGGCAGCTCGAGATTATCGGCCGGGTCAAGCATTCAGTTCCGCCCGCTTCTTCGATTCCTGGATGATCTTGTCCGCGTTCAGGCGCGCGTTCTGTTCCACCCGTTCCTTGAGCTTGTGGCTGGCGCGGAAGGTGACGACGCGCCGCGCCGTGATCGGAATCTCCTCGCCGGTCTTCGGGTTACGTCCCGGCCGGGAATTCTTCTTGCGCAGACCGAAGTTCCCGAACCCGGAGAGCTTCACCTGATCCCCGTTGGCCAACGCCATCCGGATCTTCTCAAAGAAGATCTCGACGAATTCTTTTGCCTCCCGTTTGTTCAGCCCCAGTTCGTTAAACAGGCTTTCCGCCAGATCCGCTTTGGTCAGTGCCATATTCTTGGTCTTCCTAATGTATGGTTACTCGGTCAATCAGCGTCTTAGCTGCGCTCCCAGCTCCGACTCCAGGGCAACCACCACGCCCTGAACCATAGCCTCCACTTCGACATCTTTAAGAGTGCGCGAAGAGTCTTGCAAGGTCAAGCCCAAGGCCAAACTTTTTCTTCCGGAATCAATGCCTTCGCCGCGATATTCATCAAATAGCTGCAGGTTTACAAGCAAATTTCCGGCCACTTTTGTTATGCAATCCAGAACATCCTGGGCCGGGGTTTTTTCAGGCACTATGACGGCAATGTCCCGGCGGATTGAGGGAAATCTCGAAAGTTCGTGAAAAATCGGGATTTTTGCCGCCCCCAGAACGGAGAGCTTCAGCTCAAATAGACAAACCGGCTGATTCAGGCCGATTTTTGCCTGGATCTCCGGCAGCAGCAGGCCCACGATTCCGGCCGGTTCCCCGCGCCGCTCGACGACGGCGGTCTGTCCTGGATGCAGGGCGGGATGCGTGGCCGGGTGAAAGCGCAGTTCATCCCGGCTTCCGCCCAGCCCCAACAGCGCCTCGACATCCGCCTTGGCGTCGTGGAAATTCACGGCACGTCCCTTGACCCCCCATTGTTCGGCGAGCACCGTCCCGCAGACGGCCCCGGCGAGCATCTTGTCCTGATCCACCGTACGCGCGCGCGGGGCGAAACACCGCCCGATTTCGAACAGGCGCAGGCGCGTCTGCTGGCGATTCTGATTATATATCATGGTCTGCAACAGCCCCGGCCACAGGCTGGTGCGCATCACCGCCATGTCGGCGCTGATGGGGTTGGCGAGGCGCAGCGCCTCGGTGTGTGGGGCGATGAGCGCGTGCAGCGCCGGATCAATGAAGCTGTAGGTGACGACCTCCTGATAGTCCCGATCCGCGAGCAACGCCTGCAGCCGCGCGGCGCTCACCCGCGTCTCGGAAACAGGACCGGAGGCCATCTCGATGCGCGGCCGGCGGCTCGGAAGCTTTTCATAGCCGTGGAGGCGCGCGACCTCCTCGATCAGGTCAATCTCGCGCCCGATATCGAAGCGGTACGCAGGCGGGACCACACGCCAGCCCTGCGCCGTCTTGGTCGTGCGCATGACAAGTCGCGCAAGAATCGCCCCGACTTCCTTGGGCGGAAGCTCCACCCCGAGCATCTGCGTCAGCCGCGTGCGGCGCAGCGTGATCGGTCGCCGTTTTGGCAGATGGCGCGCGGCCGCGCGCTCGATGACCGGTCCGGGCTTGCCGCCCGCGATATCGAGCAGCAGCGCCGTGGCGCGCTCGACGGCTGCGCGTTGCAGCGATGGATCCACGCCGCGCTCGAACCGCTGCGATGACTCCGTCTGCAATCCCAGGGCGCGCGCGCGGGCGGAGATGGTCTCGGGTTTGAACCAGGCGCTCTCCAGAAAGACGTGGCGCGTGGCGGCGCTCACGGCGGAATCGGCGCCGCCCATGATGCCGGCGAGCGCCAGCGGCGCGCGGTCGTCGGCGATGAGCAACGCGCCCGCATCGAGGAGCAGGTGCTTGCCGTCGAGCAGCGTGACGGACTCGCCTTTGCGCGCCTGGCGGACGTGGACGGCGCCCTGGAGTTTTTCGAGATCGAATGCATGCATCGGCTGGCCCAGCTCGAGCATGACGTAATTGGTGACATCCACCACGGGATGGATGCCGCGCACGCCGGCGCGGCGCAGCCGCTCCTTCATCCAGTCCGGCGTGACCGCGCGCGCATTGATGCTCTCGATCACCCGCCCCAGGTAGTGCGGGCAGTCCTGCGGCGCATCGAGCACGACCTTAATCTGCCGGCGCGACCTTGCGGGGATGCCTTTGATCTTCGGCGCCTTCAGTTTCGCGCCGGTGAGTGCGGCGACCTCGCGCGCGATGCCGGCGACGCTCAGACAGTCGCCGCGGTTGGACGTGAGATCAATCTCCAGGATGCTGTCGTCGAGCGCGAGATATTTTTCGAGCGGCGTGCCCGGCTTCGCCTCCGGCCCGAGCGCCATCAGGCCGGCGGAGGATTCCTCGAGCCCCAGGTCGGCGGCCGAACACAGCATGCCGGCCGACGGCGCGCCGCGGATCTCGGTCTTTTGAATGGCGGCGCCGCCGGGCAAACGCGCGCCCGGCAGCGCCACCGGGGCCTTAATGCCGGCGGCCGCGTTGACCGCGCCGCAGACGATATCGAGATCCGCGCCCTTGCCGACGGCGACACGACAGAGCGTGAGCTTGTCGGCGGAAGGATGCGGCGCGACCGAGCGTATCTCGCCCACCACGACGTGCTCGAGCCTGGGCGCCGCCGGTTCGATCGCCCCCACCTCAAGCCCGGCCATGGTGAGCCGCTCGGCGAGCGCCTTGGTGTCGAGCTTCGGCGCCACCCACTCCCGCAGCCATTGTTCGCTGATTTTCATAGGCCCAAAGACTCAACGCAAAGACGCAGAGGCGCAAAGAAAAACTTGCTTGGATTTGAATTCATATTGTTCTTTGCGTTCTCTGCGCCTTTGCGCCTCTGCGTTGAGTTTTTCATCTAAATTGTTGTAGGAAGCGCAGGTCATTTTCGTAGAACAACCGCAGGTCGTTCACGCCGTAGCGCAGCATCGCGAGGCGCTCGACGCCGAGGCCGAAGGCGAAGCCGCTCCAGCGCTCGCTGTCTATGCCGACGTGGCGGAACACCTCGGGGTGCACCAGGCCGCAGCCGAGCACCTCGAGCCAGCCGGTGTTCTTGCACACGCGGCAGCCCGCGGCGGCGCAGATCACGCAACTGATGTCCACCTCGGCCGAGGGCTCGGTGAACGGAAAGTACGACGGGCGGAAGCGCACCTTTAGCGGTTTCTCGAAGAATTGCGCCAGAAACTCGCCGAGCACGCCCTTGAGATCGGCGAAGCTGACGGATTCGTCCACCATCAGCCCCTCCACCTGATGGAACATGGGCGTGTGCGTCACGTCCGAGTCGCAGCGATAGACGCGGCCGCTTGAGATGACGCGCAGCGGCGGCTTGCTCCGCTCCATATAGCGGATCTGCACCGGCGAGGTGTGGGTGCGCAGCAGCGTGTGCGCGTCGAAGTAAAAGGTGTCGTGCATCGCGCGCGCCGGGTGGCCGGGCGGGATGTTGAGCGCCTCGAAGTTGTGGTAGTCGTCCTCGATTTCCGGGCCGTCGGCGACGTCGAAGCCCATGTGTGTGAACAGCGTTTCCAGGCGTTCGAGCGTGCGCGTGACCGGATGCAGTCCGCCCGGACGTATGCCCCGCCCCGGCAGCGTGACGTCGATTTTCTCGGTACTGAGCCGTACTGCTTGCGCCAGGGCTTCGAGCTCGGTGCGGCGTTTGGCGAGTCGTTCGGCCAGCATTTCCTTGGCGTCGTTTACAAGCTTGCCTGCGCGTGGGCGCTCTTCAGACGGCAGGTTGCCGAGCTGCTTAAGCAGTTCGGTGAGTTCGCCCTTCTTGCCGAGGTACTGCACACGCAGCTCCTCTACCGCGGCAACGTCGGTCGCAACACTCAGGCGCAGATT
>MFSY01000113.1:0-3661 GCA_001785175.1 Candidatus Muproteobacteria bacterium RIFCSPHIGHO2_01_FULL_65_16
CAAAAACACAATAGTACTTGCCACTTGCCACTTGCTACTTGCCACTTGCTACTTGCTACTTGCTACTCGTCACTTGCTACTGCCTTCATGGATAAAATGCTTTTCTGAGCACCGCCATGTCCGGTATCGCCAGCACCTTGCCCTCGATCCGCAGGCCCGAGGCCACATAGGGGGAATCCGGAAGCTCCCCGGCGTCCACCGGGATCGCCAGGGACGCGACCACGGTCTGCGGCCGCGGCTCGGCGGCCGCCAGGATGCCGAAGAACTCCCATTCCTTGCGGCCGGGCAGGGGAAAAAAGATCACGGCCTTCGACGCCGCCGAAGGCGCCGGGTGCGTGCGCGCGCCCATCAGCAGCTCGTACGAGATCACCGGAACGGCGAGCGTGCGCCAGCCCATCACCCCCAGGAGCCAGGGTGCGCCAAGAGGCACGGCGGTCAAATGCGGAAGGTTCACGACCTCGGCCGTGCTCGCGCTCGGGATGAGCAGGGAGAAGGAGGTCAGGGGAAGCTCGAGGGCGTGTATCCGATCCGGCGCCGGTTGCGGCATGCGTCACTCCCCCAGGCCTTGCAGATAGGCGATCAGGGCCTTCGGCTCGAGCACCAGGACAACGCCCTTGTCCGTCAACCAGGCCCCGGAAAACAGGTGCCCCGCCCGCGTCGGCGGCGGCCCCATGGGGGTGAAGCGCGCCACGCTGGTCTCCAGGCGCGGAAGCAACTGCGCCTCGTTCAGGGCGATGCCGACCGCGTGCGGCGCGGCGTCCAGGAACACGGCGCGCTGCCAGGCGCCGCGTCGGTCCACGCGCAGATCGCCGCCCAGGCCGTAGGCCGGCCAGCGCCCGTTCTTGGCCGGCCGCCAGGCGGCGATGTTGCCCGCCGCCGAGTCGTTGAGCGTCAGGTTCTCGCGCTGCTCGATGGTGAAACCCGCCGTGCTGGGCAGAAGGTAATTCGCCCCGGCGATCTCAAGACGCAGATACGTGCCCGAATCAGTCAAGGTTGTTCTTCCTTATTCCATTCCCGCGCGCAACCGGAATCCCATCCCCAAGGAACCCCTGAATAAGAAGTCTGCGCCGCAAAGAACGCAAAGATTTTTCTGTTGTTGATTATCCATGCTTTTCTTTGCGCCCTTTGTGCTGTGCAGGACGCACGAATGTCGCGGGCGCGAACCTGTAGCCCTACTCGCTGCGCTCGTTCGTCCTGCCTTATGACAGGCGCAGGAGCGACCGTCTTTGCGGCAAATAATCATACTTAATCAGCCTTCCTAATGGAGCTGCTGCCGGCTGCGGGCCAGCAGGTCGTCTATGTTCTTGAACAGCTCGTCTTCCTGGTAGGGTTTGCTCATGTACATGTCCACCCCGACCTCGAACGCCTTCTGGCGGTGCTTGGCGCCGGCGCGCGAGGTGATCATGATGATCGGGATGTGCTTGAGCCGCGCCTCGGAACGCACCCGCGCCGTCAGCTCGTAGCCGTCCATGCGCGGCATCTCGATGTCCACCAGCATCAGGTCCGGCACGCGCTCGCGCAACTGCTCCACGGCGTCGAGACCGTCCTTCGCCGTCAGCACGTCCAGGCCGCGCTTCTGCAGGTGCTTGCCGGTGATCTTGCGCACCGTGAGCGAGTCGTCCACCACCATGATCACCGGCCGCGTCTGGGACTCCTTCTTCTCCTCGACCCTGCCGACGGCGCGGCGCTCGAAGTGCATGGCCTCGTCCGTGTACCACAGGCCCGCGACGTCCAGGATCAGCACGACGCGGCCGTCGCCCATGATCGTCGCGCCCGCGAGCCCCTTGATCTCGGTCAGCTGCGGGCTCAGCGCTTTGATGACGATTTCGCGCGTGCCCCCGAGGCCGTCCACGTGCATCGCCACCTCGCGCGTGCCGGCGCGCGTCAGCAGCACCGGCACCTTGCGGTCTTTGCCCTCCTGCGATGCGATCCCCAGGCGCGCGCCGAGGCTCATGTACGGGTACACCTGGTCGTTGTAATTCAGCAGCGGATTCTTGCCCACGGCGAGGCTGGTGAGCTTCTCGATCGGGAATTCGACGATATTCGCCACCGACGACAACGACACGGCGAACATCTGGTCGCCCACGTAGACCATCAGCGCCTGCGTGATGGAGAGCGTGAGCGGGAGGCGGATGACGAAGGTCGTGCCCTCGCCGCGCTTGGTGTTGACCGACATCGTGCCGCCCAGCTGCTTCACCTCGTTGTGCACCACGTCCATGCCCACGCCGCGCCCGGAGACATGGGTCACCTGGCTCGCGGTCGAGAACCCCGACATCAATATGAACTGGATCAGCTCCTCCTCCGTGAGATTGGCCTCGGGCGACACCAGGCCGCGCTCGACCGCCTTGGCGCGGATCGCCTCGATGTTGAGCCCGGCGCCGTCGTCGGAGAAGCGGATGACGATCTCGTTGCCCTCCTGGCTGGCGTCGATCGTGATCCGGCCCGCAGCCGACTTGCCGGCGCGCAGCCGCTCGGCCTCGGGCTCGACGCCGTGGTCGAGCGCGTTGCGGATCATGTGCTCGAACGGGCCGATCATGCGCTCGAGCACGTTCCGGTCCACCTCGACGTCGGCGCCGACGATGCTCAGCTCGACACGCTTGCCGAGCTCGCGCCCGGTCTGGCGCGTGATGCGGCGCAGGCGCGCGGCCTGGGTCGAGAAGCTGATCATGCGCGTGCGCATGAGCCCTTCCTGCAGCTCGGTGTTGATGCGCGCCTGCTGCAGCAGCGCCGTCTGGGCCTCGCCAACGAAGTTGCCCAGGTTTATCTGGATCGTGGACAGGTCGTGCAGGCTCTCCGCCAGTCCGCGCGACAACTGCTGGAGCTTCGAGTAACGGTCGAATTCCAGGGGGTCGAAGCCGCTCGCCGGATCGACCGCGGATTGTTGCTCCACGCGGTAGAGGATCTGCGACTCGGACTGGATCTCGAGCTCGCGGATCTGGTCGCGGAAGCGCGTCACGTTGCGCGTGAGCTCGGTGAGGTTGTCGCGGAAGCCGTATATCTGCTGCTCCATGCGCGCGCGCGAGATGCTGACCTCGCCCGCGTAGTTCACCAGCTCGTTCAGCAGCTTGGTGTTGACGCGGATCTGGCCGCGGCGCTCGCGCGCCTGCCACCCCTCGCCCTCGGCCTCCTGGCCCTCGCGGCGGTCGCCGGCGTGGCCGCCGAAAGCGGCGTGGCCGGCGCCGGACTCGTCCGGCGCGGCGGGCCGGGCGACGGCCGGTGCGGACGCGGCGCTCCCCGACATGGCCACGATCTTCGTGTTCAGGCCCTCGGCGCTCGCCACCGGGCGTCCAGCCCGCAGCTGATCGAGCATGGTGACCAGCGCGTCGTGCGCCTCCTCGAGCAGGTCGTACAGCCGGTCGCTCGGGGCCACGGCCGAGTCCTCCACGTGTTTCAGGAGGCCTTCCGTGTTGTGGGCGAGATTGCCCATGGTCATGGCGCGCGCCATGAGCGCCCCGCCCTTGAGCGTGTGCAGGGCGCGCTTGAGCTCCTGCACCTTCGCGGCGTCGCCGGGGCTGGCGCGCCAGCCGGCCAGCGCCGCCTCGATCGCATTCAGAATATCGGCCGCCTCGTCCTGAAAGACCTCGAACAGGTCGGCGTCGAGATTTTCCCGGACCAGATCGTCCGCCAGCGGCTCCGGGGCGGCGATCTCCCGCGGCGGCGC
>MFSY01000113.1:3734-6512 GCA_001785175.1 Candidatus Muproteobacteria bacterium RIFCSPHIGHO2_01_FULL_65_16
GGCGGTACGCCGGCGGCGCCGCGGCGGGCGCGCTTCTTTCCTCGCGCTTCACGGTGTCCGCGGCGGGCAGCGGCGCGCTGGCGGCGCGCGCCTCGCTGGTGATGGCGGCGAACTGACGCCCGAGCCCGGGAGCGGAACCGCCGTTATTGAGCGCACGCACGAGCTCGGCGATCACGGCCTCGAGACGGGCGAGCAGGTCGAGCTGCGCCTCCTTGAGCGGCAGCTCATGCGCCTTGAGCGCGTGCAGCAGCTTCTCGACCTCGGTGCAGGCCTCGGACATCATGTGCAGGCCGAGCGAGCGCGCATTGCCGGCGAGCGTGTGCGTCGCCCGGAACAGCATGTCGGTGACCAGGCACACGCCGCCGGCCGCGCGGCAGGCGGCGATCTCGCGGCGGATGGCGGCGAGGTGACCGTTGGCCTCGTTGGTGAAGATCTCGAGCAGGGTGCGGTCCAGCCGCGGCAGCTCTCCGGACGCGGCGGCGCCGGTCGGCGCCGCGCCCCCGCCCGCCAGCGCCTCGCCGATCCGGCGCAGGGTCTCGGTGTCCTGCGGCTCCGCCGGCGCGCCCGCGAGGCGATTGATCAGATGCGGCAGGGCCTGCTCCGTCCGGTCGAGCAGATCCACGATCTCGTCGGAGAACGCGATCTTGCCGTCGCGCAGCCGGGTCAGCACATTCTCCACCGCCCAGGCGAGTTCGGAAATCTCCGAGGCGCCGACCATGCGGCCGCTGCCCTTGAGGGTGTGATAGCCGCGGCGCAGCTCGGCCAGGGCGTTCTTGTTGTCCTTGTCCTCGCGCCAGACGCGCAACTCGCGCTGGATGTTCTGCAGCACGTCGCGCGCGTCCTCGATGAAGATCTCCAGGATCTCCGGATCAACGTCCTCCTTGACGACCGCGGGCCGCGGCGCGCTCACGGCCGGGGTGGCGGCCGGCGGCGGCGCGCTCACCCGCTCCGGCGCGCGCTGGCTCGCCGGCGTGGCGGCGGCGTTCATGCCCTGTATGGCGGAATCAATGAGCAAGTCGGTGTTCTTGCGCCCGGCGCGCAGGCCCTCGACATAGGCGCCGATGGTGCCGATGCCGACCGCAAGCGCGTCCAGCAGCCTGCTGTCCGCCGCCAGGGCGCGCTGGCGCAGCCCCTCGATATTGCGTTTGGCGACCTCGGCCAGTTCGGAGGCCGCGTCCAGGCCCAGTATCTGCAACGCGCCCTGGATCTGGCTCAGGTGCTGGGGGATCTCGTCCAGCGCCTCGACCTTCGCCGGGCTGGCGACGAACGCCTCGAGCGCCTCCTCGATCTTGCCGAGGTTGACCCCGATCTCGCCGGAGACCGCACCCAACAATTGTTTGTATTCGGTCTCCGTCAGCTCCGCCTCGCTGACCTCGATGCCCTCCACCGCCGGGCCGCCCTCCGCGGTGTGCAGGCCGCGCAGGCGCGCGCCCACGTTCTGGATCTGCCGCTTCCAGTCCTTGGCCGAGTGGGCGATGTCGCGCGCGCTGCTCTCGATCAGCAACAGCGCCTGGGCCATGGCCATCGAGGCGGCATCGGAGTCCGCCACGCGCCCGTCCGCGACGGCGCGCGCGACCTCGGACAGCTCGTCCACCAATTCCTTGAGCAGCGGCACGCCGAGCATGTCGAGCGTGCCCGCTATCCTGTGCAGGATCTCCAGCAGCGGGTCGAGGGAGGCGGCGCCTTTCTGCTCCGGATCGAAGTAGGCCGTCAGCAGATCCTGGGCGGTCTCGATCTCCTTGGCCAGCGCGGTGGCGACGGATTGCAGCACCTCGGGCGTGGGCAGATCGGCGTCCGCCGTCTCCTCCGCCGCGCCGGCCGCGGCCGTGGACAGCAGGGTTTCGAGGTTGAAGGCCTGTTTCAGCTGGGTGATTTTCGGCCCGGCGGATTGCGCCTGGCCGACGTGGAGCAGGATGGACCGGATCAGGGCCTCGGAGGAGCTGCGCAGCAGCGATCGTTCCGCGCCGTCAATGAGCCTTTTGATCTGCTGGTCCAGGCGCGCGAAGAGCTTCTTGCACTCGGGGCTCGGCTCCAGACCGCCGTCGCTCAGCGCCTCCACCAGCCCGCCGGCGACCCAGAACAGCTGCTCGAGCGCGCCCTGATTGGCCTCCGCCTGCAATTGCTCGAAGACGCGGGCGATGGCCTGCAGCGGGGACTTGCCGGCGCTGTCGCGCAGCCACTCGAGCAGCGCCGCCTGGAAGCTGGCGCGCTGCTGTTTGGCGAGCGCGCCGTACTCGGCGTCGGACAGGCGCGCCTTGGCGCGGTCGCGCGCCGGCGGCCGGACGGAAAGATCCGGCATGAACAGCTCGGCCTCGGCGAGCGGTTCTTCCCCGTGCGCCGCGCGCAGCTCGTTCAGCAGCGGGAGATACTTCAGCGGCGAGTCCGGCTGGCCGAATTGCAGGCGCGCCAGATGGTCCGGCAGCGTCAGCAGCCCGCGTATCAGCGCCTCGATCACGGCGCTGTTGGCCTCGGCCTTGTCGTTGAGAACGGCCTCGGCCAGGGCCTCGGTCTCCTTCGCGATCAGGGCGGCGCCGTCGAGCTCGACCATCGTCAGCGTGCCGACCACCTGGTGCAGGTGGGTGATGCAGAAGCGCAGCCGGGTCTTGTCGGAGGGGTTTTCGGCGAACGACTCGAGCGCGAGACGCGCCTGTTTGAGCGTCTCTTCGATCTCGGTGACGACCCAGCCCAGCGTGCTCAGGTCAACTTTGGTGTGTGTGCTCATGTCAGGTACGAGGCGCGAGGGTCGAGATACGAGGGAGGGGGGAGAACCTCGCTGTC